>NZ_OY762905.1:1200000-1500000 GCF_963666525.1 uncultured Cohaesibacter sp. | reverse complement strand
AGATTTTCAAGGAACCGGCGGTCGTGGCTGATGATCACCTTGGCCGAGCGGATCTGCTTCAGTTCGCTTTCCAGCCATTCAATGGCGGGCAGGTCGAGATGGTTGGTCGGCTCGTCCAGCAGCAGGATATCGGGTTCTGGGGCCAGAACGCGGGCAATCGCTGCGCGGCGGGCTTCGCCACCGGAAATCTCGCGCGGATTTTCCTTGCCGGTCAATCCCATTTCCTCGAGCAGATACTGCGCCCGATAGTGGGCATCGCCCGGGGCCAGTCCCTCCTCGACATAGTCGAGCACAGTGTCAAAAGCCGAAAGGTCCGGTTCCTGAGGCAGATAGCGCAGGGTGGTGCCCGGCTGGAAGAAGCGTTCACCATGGTCTGGTTCGACCAGCGCGGCAGCGATCTTCAGAAGGGTGGACTTGCCCGATCCGTTGCGGCCGACAAGCGCGATGGAATCTCCTTCATGGACGGCCAGTTCGGCACCGGCCAACAGGGCCTGTCCTCCGATAGCCAGATGAATGTCCTGAAGATGAAGGAGTGGTGGTGCCATGAGAATGCTGTCCAGAGTAGATTTGGGAGGGGGTGAGGGCTCCCCGTTTATGTGCCTCTGGCTTTAAACAATGCCGAGGCCCTTGGCAAGAGTTGCCGGATTTGCGGAGCCCGGTTGCCCTGAATTCATGTAGGAAACGCCAGTGCGGCAGAAAAGGGTCAGCTTGAGCTTTTTTCAAGCTCGCGAACCCGATCTGCCAGGGAAAAGACCTGCGACCAGGGATCCTCGCTCGTGGCTGACGCGGTTTTCGCCGGGGTGCCAACGGAGCTGCTTGTCGCCTCCGAAGCATCATCTTTCACTGTGCCCGTGGCAGACTGCTTGACGGTATCGCTGACCTGGGAGGCGCGGATGGTCGCGGCGGGGCCAGTGTCACTGGTCGTCGCTTTGGCTGCCGAACCGGTTGTCGGGCCGTCGATCGTCTCGTCGCTGGTGCCATTGCCATCGCCAAGCCCGCTGAATTCGGTGAGACGGGTGGCGATCAGCTTCATCTCGTCTCTGAGCATCTGCTCGTGCGGTGTCAGAGCGGTTTCGCCACCGGCCGCAGCACTCTGGTCGTTCTCATCGCTCCGGGCTTGCTGTTCCTGCAAACGTGCTTCCAGCGCGGTCAACTGGTTGGCCAGATCGTCATTGCTGGCGTTGGCCTTGTCGAGGGCAGACTGGAGCTCGCGTTTTTCCTTTTCGAGCCCCTCGATCATGCTGGAGAGATTTTCCCCATCTTCCAGTTTCTGCTGAGTTTCAAGCTGCATGGCCAGGCTGGCAATCTTTGCTTCTGCCTCCAGCCGGCGGGTTTCCGCCTCTGCAAGCAAGGTGTTGCTGTTGTCGCCAGAGGCGAGATTCTGTTTCGTGGCGCGTTCGAGCTGTCGCGAGAAGTTGGCGATTTCGCTGTCCTTGTCGGCCAGTTGGGCCTGCAATGCGTCGGCCTTTTCCTCGAGGGCCGAGAGGCGCTCCCTGGTGCGGTCGAGCTCGGTGCTCTTCTGGCTCAGGAGTGTTTCGGTCTTGCCGCGCTCTTCGGTCTGTTCGCTCAGCTGTGTGCTTAGGCTGGAAATCTCCTCGCGAAGATTCTCGATGCGGGCCATCTGGGCTGCCAGATCGACCTTCTGCTCGTCGATGCTGGTTTCCTGATAATAGATATCCTTCTCGAGCTGATCCCGAGTCTCTTCCAGATCGGAGATCGTCTTGCGGGCATCGGCAAGTTGTTGTTCGGATGTCTGCAACAGCCCGGACACACGGCCGGTCTCGTCTTTCTGGCTGGCCAGCGACCGGGTCAGGCCCTCGATGGTTTCGAGATGGGTGGCAATCTGGGCGTCGCGCTCCTCGATAGCCTTTTTCAGGCGATCGATCCTGATCGTCTGGTTGGCGATCTCATCCTGACGCCGGCTGGCGATGACTTCCTGCTTGCGCAGATCGATTGCCATCTCGGCGCGGACCTGATCTTTTTCCGCCTGCAACTCGCTGTAACTCATGGGCATCTCTGCCATCATGCGCTTGCGCGTGAGGCGGACAACCCGACGCCAGATCATGGGCACAATCAGGAGCATCAGCAGCAGGGTGACAAACACTCCGAGCATTATATACATGATGATCGCGATCACGGTGCCTCTAGTCCCTGCCTTCGTGGTCTTTGTCTAAAGCTGCCTTCACACATCATGCCGATGTTACAGATGGCATAACTCCCCGTGCCCGAACCCTGTTCTAGCGCTCGGGGAGCGTCAATTTTCTGATTGTTATCAGTCAATCATGGTTTACGGAATAAAAAAACACCAGATCGATCCGATTTACGCGCAACTTGCTGGAAGATCAGAACGGGTTCCAGGTCGCTTTGCGAGAGAATTTCAAATATCCGATGTTGACGCCAAGTCTTGCTCCAACGCCTGACCGGATCGGAACAATATAGTATTTCTGGTCAAGGCTCAGTACGGTCATGCCGAAGCCGCCAACCAGATAGGCCGAACCGTTGATGCCGACCCAGCGACGATAGAGATAATCAACCGTCGGCAGATTGTAGACCAGCATCATCGTGCGGTTGCCGTCGCCGCCAAAATCCCATCCGATGGACGGGCCTTGCCAGAAGACCTTGTGAGAGCCCATGTTCTTGGTAAACAGGTCGCCCTCGCCATAGCGGGCACCCGCCACGAAGGCGCCACTGCCTTCCTGTCCGAGGATATAGCCGTTTGGCAGGCCATATTTTGAGACCGCCTTTTCCACCAGTGAAGCGAGGCCGCCCGTGACAGTGCCAAAGAAACTGTGTCCGGCCTGGACAATCTCCTGAACGGTGTAATGGTTTTCCTGAGCTCGCGCCGTGCTTGAGCCAATCATCAGTGCAGCAATAATGCAGATTGTCCAAAACAGCTCTTTGCCTGCATGTCTAAGATCGAATGATCTGGCCAGATTTGCCATTATGTTTATCCTTGTCATTGAGTAGCCGCTTTTCCACCGACCGCATTTCAATTGATCGCTATTTTTTACAGTAGTTGCACGAGTTGCAAGTGGAATTAGCCAGCTTTAGTTTGCATCGGTCTGTAGATGACACTTTTAATTAACCTTAAGATTAACAGGTTAATCTCTAGTTCAAAATCTGAGCAAAAAAGTGATGAACGGGACAACTCGTCCACTGTTGCAGCACTTTTAGGACGAAAAGGGTATAAATTGCCGCGCAGCCTTACCTTGCGAACCGGGATAACCGGACGATGCCGCGCCTGTTGGAACGGTGCATCCTTCGTACGGATGCCTGTGATCGTTTTGATGCTCCTTGCTCTGTGGTCAGGCATGAGCCTTGAGGCACATGCCACGGCGCAATCCCGGCGCGTGGTGACAGATGCCAATACCGGCTTTGCCATCTACGGCTATGATCCGGTTGCCTATTTCACCGAGCATTCCGCCGTACGCGGCTCCCGCGAGCATGAATATGTCTGGAATGGCGTCTCCTGGCTGTTCGCCTCGCAGGCCAACAAGGCCGTGTTCATGCAGAACCCTGATGTCTATGCGCCGCAGTTCGGCGGGCATGGGGCTCTGGCTGTGGCACGGGGTTATGCGTCCGATGGCAACCCCAATGTCTGGGCCATCTATCGCAACCGTCTCTTCCTGTTCTATTCCTACACGGCGCGGGCTGCCTGGACCGAAGCGGTGGACCTGCATGTGGAGCGGGCCGACCAGCAATGGCCTGCTATCGAGAACACGCTTTCAAGGTAGTCGGTGCCGATTTCGGCAGTTTGCGGATTGTTGCATTTCCTCGCCGAGGCCAGAGCCTGATTGCTGCTTATGTCCGGATCTTGGTGAAACTGCTTAGTGTCCCTGTGAAACAGACGGATTGTGGCGCTTCTGGCCTTGGCAGGCGGGTGCCTAACGGGTAATGCTTCGACAGGAGCGAAATGGTTTGATTCGTGTTCTAACTAATCCGCTATCCTTTGGGATCCGTTGAGTGTCAGGACCAGTCTGATGTTGAACCGAGCCCAAAGGTAAGCCACTGCTTTTTGAGGGTGCAATGTCTGGTATTGAAACTCTGTCCTCCATGGATTTGGCCGCGCTGCTGTGCAGCCGTGTCTGTCACGATATCATCAGTCCGGTTGGGGCCATTATCAACGGCCTTGAAGTTCTGGAGGAAGACAACGGCGAGGAAATGGAAACCTTCGCCATGGAGCTCATTACCAAGAGCGCCAGCACCGCCTCTGCGAAGCTGCAGTTTGCCCGGCTTGCTTTCGGGGCCGCCGGTTCGGCTGGCGCCGAGATCGACACCGGTGACGCCGAAAGCGTTGCGCGCGGCTACATGAAATCGGAGAAGGCAGAGATCGAGTGGGAAGGCACACGCGTTCTGATGCCGAAGAATCTGGTCAAGCTGCTACTGAACCTCATCATGATCAGCATCACCACCATTCCGCGCGGTGGCACCATCAAGGTTTCCCTTGAGGGCGAGTCCAAATATCCGACCTTCCGTCTGATATCCGAAGGCAAGAATGCCCGCATCCCGGCAAGCCTTGACCGGCTGCTGCGCGGCCGCCCTGCCGATGAGCAGGGTTTCACGGCCAATTCCATCCAGCCTTACTACACCGGCCTGCTTGCCCGTGAAGCGAAGATGGATCTGTCCTTCGACTGGGTTGACGATGTCATCACCATCGAAGCCAAGCCGGTGCACATTCCTAACCCGGAAGAAATGATCGGTGTTGCCATTCCGAGTGAGGAACCTGCGGGAGCATGAGGGGTAGGTACAGTTACTTAGAGTAAACAAGCTCTATTTTGGACGTGGCTGTATTCATCCTATTGGTTTTATTGTCAATAAACCAAGTATTATCATTCATACCAAAGTCGCGAAACATTTATAAACAGATGCGCTGGTAATTGCATCAAGTTTGAGTGTTTGTGCGCTTTGTTTCAGCTTAAATTAACGCTTTGCCCCGAGACTGGAGCGGAATAACTGTCTGTTCAGACCGGTTTCCGCCAGAATCAGGGTTTTAGGCCATGGATGATCTTTTACGTGAATTTATCGAGGAAACGAATGAAAGCCTTGACGTCGTAGACGTTGAGCTCGTCAAGTTTGAGCAAGAGCCAAACAATGCTCAGATCCTCGATAATATTTTTCGGCTCGTGCATACTATCAAAGGTACTTGCGGGTTCCTGGGACTCCCAAGGCTCGAAAGCCTGGCGCATGCCGCTGAAACCCTCATGGGGAAATTCAGGGATGGTGCACCGGTAACCGGGGAGTCCGTGTCGGTCATCCTCATGTCCCTTGACCGGATCAAGGAAATCGTCAGCGAGCTGGAAGCCAACGAGGCGGAACCTGCCGGATCGGATGAGGATCTCATCGATCAGCTGGACCGTTTGTCGGGCATCGGCAAATATGTAGGTCAGGGCACCTCGGTGATGGATCTGGCCGGTGGGGACGATGCTTCAGAGCCCGTGGCGGAGGTTGCTGAGGAAGCGCCCGTTGCCCAAAAGCCCGCGGAAGAGGCAACCCATGAAGTTTATCAGGTTCTCGAGCGGGAACTGAAGGCTGGCGAAGTATCTCTGGACGAACTGGAACGCGCATTCCGCGAAGCAGAAGGCCCTGCAGGATTCGACGTCGCACAGAGCGCCAAGGAAGCTGCCGAAGCCGCGATTGCCGATGCTGCCGCACAGAAGCGCATGGGCAAGTCTCCTGTTACCAAAGCGCCGGCCAAGGCTCCCGCAGCCAAGGCCAAGAAGGAAGAGCCCAAAGCCGAAAAAGAACCAAAATCCGGCGGTGGTGCCCACCAGTCCATCCGTGTGAATGTCGAGACGCTCGAACATCTCATGACCATGGTTTCCGAGCTCGTGCTGACCCGTAACCAGCTGCTCGAAATCGTTCGCCGTCATGAAGACTCCGAGTTCAAGGTGCCGTTGCAGCGCCTGTCGAATGTCACCGTTGAACTGCAGGAAGGGGTCATGAAGACCCGCATGCAGCCGATCGGCAATGCCTGGCAGAAACTGCCACGCATCGTGCGCGATCTGGCCAATGACCTGCACAAGGATATCGACCTGATCATGATCGGTCAGGATACGGAACTTGACCGTCAGGTTCTGGAACTGATCAAGGATCCGCTTACCCACATGGTTCGCAACTCTGCCGACCATGGGCTTGAGAATGGTGAAGAACGTGTCGCCATGGGCAAGCCGGCCAAGGGTACCATCACCCTGTCCGCTTACCATGAAGGTGGCCATATCATCATCGACATCAAGGATGATGGTCGCGGCATCGACACCGAAAAGGTCAAGGCCAAGATCCTCAAGAATGAGCTTGCCACGGAAGCTGAACTCGAGAAGATGTCCGAGCAGCAGATCAACAAGTTCATTTTTGCTGCCGGGTTCTCAACTGCTGAAAAGATTACCAACGTGTCCGGCCGTGGCGTCGGCATGGACGTGGTTCGCAACAACATCGAGCTGATCGGTGGGTCGGTCGACCTCAAGTCCGTTCCGGGCAAGGGCTCAACCTTCTCCATCAAGATCCCGCTGACCCTTGCCATCGTGTCGACCCTGCTGGTCGAGGCATCCGGCGACCGGTTTGCGATCCCGCAGCTCAGTGTCGTCGAACTGGTTCGCGTTCAGAACAATTCCGAGCACAAGATCGAGCGGATCAAGGATACCCCGGTTCTGCGCTTGCGCAACAAGCTGCTGCCGCTCATCCATCTGAGCAACCTGCTTGGCATCGACAAGAATGAAGACCATGACATCAGTCTGGATGACAACGGCTTCATCGTCGTCATGCAGGTCGGTGCCCAGAACTTCGGCGTTGTCGTTGATGCGGTGTTCCACACCGAGGAAATCGTGGTCAAGCCGATGGCGACCATGCTGCGTCACCTGTCGATGTTCTCCGGTAACACCATCCTTGGTGATGGCTCCGTGATCATGATCCTCGATCCGAATGGTGTGGCTCAGGCCTTTGGCAGCCATGTTGGCACCGATGTCGAAGCTGGCAAGGAAGAAGCCGAAAAGCAGGCGCTTCCGGAAGAGAAAAATACCGTTTCCCTTCTCATTTTCCGCGCCGGTTCGCCGGAGCCGAAAGCTGTTCCGCTTTCGCTCGTCACGCGCCTCGAAGAGTTCGAGATCGAAAAGATCGAATTCTCCAACGGCCGCGACATGGTCCAGTATCGTGGGAGCCTGATGCCACTGGTGCAGGTCAACGACTTCGTCCAGCGCCGCACCGAAGGCAGCCAGCCAATGCTGGTCTTCTCCGATGCCGGTCGGTCCATGGGTCTTGTTGTTGACGAAATCGTCGACATCGTTGACGAGCAACTCAATATCGAGGTGTCTTCGGAGGTTCCGGGCGTCCTGGGTACTGCTGTCATCAAGGGCAAGGCAACCGAAATCATCGACGTAGGTCATTATTTGCCGCAGGCCTTCGAGGACTGGTTCCATCGCAAGGAAATGTCGGAAGAGGATCTGTTGGTCAAGAAACTGCTGTTCGTGGACGACTCCAGCTTCTTCCGCAACATGCTTGGTCCGGTTCTGAAGGCTGCCGGTTACGAAGTGACCGTATGCTCTTCTGGTGCTGAGGCGCTCGCCGTACTTGAGCGCGACCCGAGCTACGAAATCGTCGTTTCGGATATCGAAATGCCAGAGATGAACGGCTTCGAGCTTTGCGAAGCGATCCGTCGTCAGCCGGCAACCCGCGATATTCCGATCATCGCCCTTTCTTCACTGTGCACGCCGGCTGCGATCGAACGCGGCCGTCAAGCCGGGTTCAACGATTATGTTGCCAAGTTCGACCGTCCTGGCCTGATCGCTTCCCTCAAAGAACAACGCATTGAATTGGGAGTTGCAGCATGAGAAACCATCTGACGACCGAAAAGGAAGACGACAGCGTCAACGAGACCATTCAGTATGTGACCATCTTCATTTCCGGTCAGCTGTTCGGTCTGCCGATCAACCGCGTGCATGACGTGTTCGTGCCGGAATCAGTGACCCGCGTACCACTGTCGCAGGTCGAGATCGCCGGTGTGCTGAACCTGCGTGGCCGCATTGTAACTGCCATCGACATGCGCAAGCGTCTCGGGCTGGAGCCTCTGAAACAGCAAGGCAACATGATGGCGATCGGCATCGAATTCAAGGAAGAGTCCTATGGCCTCATCATTGATAGTGTCGGTGAAGTTCTTGATTTGAATGAATCGAGCCGTGAGGCCGTTCCAAGCAACCTTGATCATCGCTGGGCTGATGTTGCAGCAGGGGTGCATCGCTTGGAAAAGGAACTCATGGTTATCCTCGATGTAGACCGTGTTCTGGGCGATATGGTCACCACCAGCGTTGCTGCGTAGTGACCAACCCCTTCGGTATCTTTGGAGACGAAGAATATGAAAACCTGTCTGGTTGTTGATGACTCCAGTGTTATCAGGAAGGTTGCCCGTCGCATCCTCGAAGATCTCGATTTCGAGATCTCCGAGGCTGAAGATGGCAAAGAGGCTCTTGAAAGCTGCAAGGCCCAGATGCCTGATGCCGTGTTGCTCGATTGGAACATGCCTGTCATGGACGGGCTGGATTTCCTCATGGAGCTTCGCAAGCTGGAAGGTGGCGCAAACCCGAAGGTTATTTTCTGCACCACGGAAAATGACGTGGCGCATATCGCCAAGGCCATTCGAGCCGGTGCCAACGAATATATCATGAAGCCGTTTGACCGCGACATTGTGGAAGCAAAGCTGCAAGAAGTCGGGTTGATTTAGTCGGTTTTTCTCTCTCTTGTGTGAGTTGTGAATATGGGTTTGATGTCCGCAGAGGCTGCTGTTGCTCGCGCTCCTTCACGGCAGGTGAAGGTTATGGTCGTTGATGACTCGGTTGTCATCAGGGGCTTGATCGGGCGTTGGGTCAACGAAGACCCTGCCCTTGAGCTGGTGGGGTCTCATCGCAACGGACGTCTGGCTGTCGAAGACATTGCCAAGTCCCGGCCCGACATCGTGGTTCTGGATATTGAAATGCCCGACATGGACGGGCTTACGGCTCTGCCGTTGCTGCTGCGGAACTATCCCAAAGCCAAGATCCTGATGGCCTCCACCCTGACCCGGCGCAATGCCGAGATCAGCCTTAGGGCGTTGACCCTCGGGGCAACGGATTATGTTCCCAAACCCGAATCCAACAGCCAGATCACCACATCCCGCGAATTCCGCAACGAGCTGCTTGCCAAGATCAAGGGTCTCGGCGGGGTTGGAGATGACGGCCCTTCGCAGTTTCGTGCATCCCGCGCAGCTGCGGGTATCGGTACCCGACCTGGTGCCATGCCGACGTCCCGTATTCAGCAAAGCCGTCAGGCATTGGCTGCTGATGGTCCGACCGGTCGCGTGGCCGCTGTTCCTGCAGCTCCGCTTCCTGCAGGTTCCATTGCTGGGCCCAACGGCATTACCTTGCGCAAGCTGGGATCTGCCCGCCCACGCGCGCTGCTGATCGGCAGCTCTACCGGCGGACCTCAGGCGCTCGAGAAACTGTTGCAGGAAATCGGCCCACAAATGCGTTCGGCGCCGATCCTGATCACTCAGCACATGCCTGCGACCTTCACTGCCATTCTTGCCGACCATCTGGCCAGAGCATCCGGCATGCCGGCTGCGGAAGGACAGGATGGTGAGATCGTGCAGAATGGGCATATTTATGTCGCTCCTGGCGGCAAACACATGGAACTGGTGAAACAGGCAGGTCAGGCCGTCATCAAGCTGACTGATGGCCCGCCGGTGAATTTCTGCAAGCCTGCAGTGGACCCGTTTTTCGAGAGCGCTGCCCAGGTTTATGGAGCCGCCTCTCTGGGCGTGATCCTGACTGGCATGGGGCATGATGGTGCCAATGGTGCCCGGCATATTGTCGATGCCGGGGGAAGCATCATAGCACAGGATGAAGCAAGCAGTGTTGTTTGGGGTATGCCGGGTGCTGCCGCTCAGGCTGGTGTATGTGCCGCTGTCATTCCACTCAATCAAATAGGCTCCAAGGTTATGCGTATTTTTAGAGGGGAGCGGTAATGACGCCACAGGATTATGCATTCTTGCAGGGGTTCCTGAAAGAAAAATCGGGTCTGGTGCTCTCGAATGACAAGCAGTATCTGATCGAAAGCCGCCTGATGCCGATTGCTCGCAAGGCTGGCCTGCAATCAATTGGAGATCTGATCGGCAAGCTGCGAGGCTTCGGCGACCGGACCTTGCAGACTGCTGTCGTAGAAGCAATGACGACCAACGAGTCCTTCTTCTTCCGAGATAAGACGCCGTTTGAGCATTTTACCGACACGATCATTCCACATTTGCTGGAAACCCGGAAACGGGGCAGGGTGCGCATCTGGTGTGCGGCCGCTTCGACCGGTCAGGAGCCCTATTCTCTGGCGATGAGCCTCAAGGAAAATGCTTCCAAGCTCGGCGGGCTGAGCTTCGAAATTTTGGCAACAGACATTTCCAACGAAGTGCTCGACAAGGCCAAGGCCGGCTTTTACAGCCAGTTCGAGGTACAGCGTGGCTTGCCGGTTCAGCTGCTGCTGAAATATTTCACCCAGCATGGTGAGATGTGGCAGATTGCGCCGGAAATCAGGGCCATGGTGACCTACAAGCAGTTCAATCTGCTGGAAAGCTTTGCTGCGCTCGGCCAGTTCGATGTGATCTTCTGTCGCAACGTGCTGATCTATTTCGATCAGGCAACAAAGACCGATATCATGCAGCGGTTGTCCAAGCAGATGCCGGATGATGGCTATTTGTTGCTTGGCGCGGCGGAAACCGTTGTCGGACTGACAACGGCGTTTCAGGCGGTTCCCGGCAAGCGCGGTCTTTATGGCAACGCCCGTGGCGCAGCTGACACCAAAGCTACTCCTACTATTGCAACGCCACGGATCGCTGTGGGGGAGAGTGCTTTTGGCGCTCGCGCCCTGGGGGCTTCCCCGACGGCTGCCAAGCCTTCCGTTTTTGCATCTTCGCGTCTATCAACCATTCCTGGTGGTCGCAAGTAGCGCCAGACAGCGAGTTGATAAAGTCAAGCAATCGAAAGCCACTCCGCAGCGGGGTGGCTTTTCTTTTGATGTCTTGTGCTACCAGGGGGCGCTTGCGGGGTGTTATCCGTGGCCGTGTTGGAGTGAGTCTTCGAAGGGCATAAGAAAAAGCCGCCTTGAGTAAGGCGGCTTTTTCTAAAGAGGACGGAATTTTTGCAAAACTGACGCTCAGCCCGGCATTTGGCGGCCTTGCCCGGTCAGTCGTCTGTAACTTTTCAGGCGCTTTCTCTCATACCCTCTTCATCCGGTTCACGCAGAACATAGCCGCGGCCCCAGACGGTTTCGATATAGTTCCGGCCGCCAGTGGCCGTTGCGAGCTTTTTGCGCAGCTTGCAGATGAACACGTCAATGATCTTCAATTCCGGTTCATCCATACCGCCATAGAGATGGTTCAGGAACATCTCCTTGGTCAGGGTGGTACCCTTGCGCAGGCTCAGAAGCTCGAGCATCTGATATTCCTTGCCCGTCAGATGTACGCGCTGGCCCTGAACTTCGACAGTCTTGGTGTCGAGGTTGACGGTCAGTTCTCCAGTGGAGATCACGGACTGTGCATGACCCTTGGAGCGACGTACAATCGCATGAATGCGGGCAACCAGCTCATCCTTGTGGAATGGCTTGGTCATGTAGTCATCTGCACCGAAACCAAGACCGCGCACCTTGTCCTCGATACCGGCCAGACCGGAGAGAATCAGGATCGGAGTCTTGACCTTGGATACGCGCAGGGTGCGAAGCACCTCATAACCGCTCATATCCGGCAGGTTCAGGTCCAGTAGAATTATGTCGTAGTCGTACAGCTTACCAAGGTCAATGCCTTCTTCACCGAGATCGGTTGTGTAGACATTGAAGCTTTCAGACTTGAGCATCAACTCGATGCTCTGTGCTGTGGCGCCGTCGTCCTCAATTAGCAAAACGCGCATGCCAATCCTCTTTGTTTGCCTATTCTGGGCTCGGAGCAATCTGCAGGGTCGCAGCCGACAAGAACCAAATTTTAACCCAGATTCCAAGGCTAGTACATAATGGTTAACAAATACTGATTCCACTATGCAAGTCTTGGGTTGGAACTTCACAAAGAAAAGTGATATCCCATTGAATTCTAGGAAAATTGTTCCCAGTACCTGACGTAAAGTTTCACATTAATAAAAAATATTAAGTGTCACTCCGTATTCGCCAGAGTCAGTTTCGACCTACTAGGAAGAATTTCCCTAGCAAACCCATTGGAGATAATAATTAACCAATCGGGTAAACGAATCATTACCATGGAAAAGAATTATTAAAGGCTTGGCAATGGTACAGGAACTGATCAGCAAGCTGGATGACATTACACCCCGCCACGCGTTTGGCCTGGTAGCGTCGATTCAGGGCCATCTGGTTGAGGTGGCAGGGCCGCTTTTCGAAATGAGCGTCGGGTCGATGCTGTCGATTCATGCAGAAGGGCGCGAACCGATCAAATGCGAGGTGGTCGGGTTTTCCTCCGACCGGGCCCTTTGCTTGCCCTTTTCCGATCTGGAAGGGGTGCGTCTGGGCTGCCGGGCTGAATTGCATGGTCCGGTGGCGATCCGGCCTACAAAGGAATGGCTCGGCCGTATGATCAACGCCTTTGGTGAACCGATCGATGGCAAGGGGCCGTTGTCGCGTGGTCACGATTCCGTCCATCTCAGGGGAAAGCCGCCAGCGGCGCACAAGCGCATGCGCGTGGGTGGGCCAATGGATCTTGGGGTGAGGGCGCTCAACACCTTCATAACCCTCTGTGAGGGCCAGAGAATGGGTATTTTCGCCGGATCCGGCGTCGGCAAGTCAGTGCTGCTGTCGATGTTGGCGCGGAATGCCAGCTCTGAGGTCAACATTATCGGTCTCATCGGGGAACGTGGCCGCGAGGTTCAGGAATTTGTCGAGGATGATCTTGGGGAGGAGGGCCTCAAGCGCTCCATCGTTGTGGTCGCCACGTCGGATGAGATGGCGCTGATGCGACGCCAGGCGGCCTATCTGACGCTGGCACTCTCCGAGTTCTTCCGCAAGCAGGGCAAGCAGGTTCTGTGCATGATGGACTCGGTCACCCGCTTTGCTCAGGCTCAGCGCGAGATCGGGCTGGCCGCAGGCGAGCCGCCGACTTCCAAGGGTTATACACCCACAGTTTTTGCAGAATTGCCCAAATTGCTGGAAAGAGCGGGGCCCGGCGAAAAAAATGAAGGTGCCGTTACCGGTCTTTTTACTGTTTTGGTGGAAGGTGATAATCACAATGAGCCCGTAGCGGATGCTGTTCGTGGTATTCTGGATGGACATATCGTTATGGAAAGGGCCATTGCTGAGAGGGGAAGGTACCCGGCGATAAACATTTTGAAATCTGTTTCGCGTACACTCCCCAAAGCTGCCGATCCGGCCTATTGGCAAGATGTGTTGAAGGCTCGGCAATATATGGCGACCTATTCGGATATGGAAGAGTTGATCCGTCTGGGGGCCTACAAACAGGGAAGCGATCCAAATGTGGATTTGGCCATCGCTCTTCATGAACCCCTGGAAACCTTCCTGACGCAAAACAAGGGGGAGGCTACCAGCATTGAAGAGGGATATCAGGGCTTGCAATCCATTCTTGGGGCGCGGACCGTTAAGGGCAATTCGGGGCTTTAAGGAGTATTGAGTAATGAAGTCACGTGAGAGTCTTATCCGTCTGAAACGCTTTCAAGTCGACGAAAAGCGCCGTCAGGTTGGTCAGATCGAATTGATGGTCACCGAGTTCGAGGGCATGATCCGCGATCTCGATGCGCAGATTGCCATCGAGGAAGAGAAGGCGGGCATCAGCGACATCGGTCATTTTGCCTATCCGACCTTCGCGAAGGCGGCCATGCAGCGCAAGGAAAACCTGCAGGTTTCCATCGATGACCTGAATGAGCAGCTAGAGCGGGCGCAGGATCAGTTGCGCGAAGCCGTGGCTGACATGAAGAAGGTCGAAATGCTGGAAGAACGCGATCATCAGCGCGAACAGGCCGCCCGGGAACAGGCCGAGCAGGACGAGCTGGATGATTTCGCCATGATCGGCCATCGTCGCGGCCGCTAGGGTCTCTATCTGTTTACAGGAATCCCGAGAGCTGGTCGCCCGACCAGCCTTTGGTTCGTGCATACTCCTTTTCCGGATTTGTCCATCGAAGCGATGGCGAATCCGGCGCCTATTTGTGATTATCGAACAAATAGCGCCGCGACCGGTGGCCTCTTGCTGCTTTTTCGAGTAAGGCTGACAAAGCATTGACTTAAAAGGCAGCTGTTTCTCCATGGCCAAGATCGCACTTTTTTTCGTCAGCCACGACGGGCAGACCGAAAAAATCGCCACCATCCTTTCCGGACATTTGCAAGCGCTGGGGCTGGAGATCGCGCAGGTTGATCTGGCCAGTCATCCCGATCTGTCCAGATTGGCGCCCGAGGTGGACGCTGCTGACCTTGTCATCATGCTGGCTGCCATCCGCTATGGGCACCATCTCAAGCCCGCAGAGCGCTTTCTGAGGTACTTCAAGGGCAGGCTTCTGGAAAAGCCGCTTGCCATGTTGTCGGTCAATCTGACGGCGCGCAAGCCGCACAAGCGGGTCATCGAGAACAGCGTCTATCTGCGCAAATGGGTCGAGCGGCATCCGTTATCGCCCGTGTTGGTCAGGGCCATAGCCGGAAAGCTGGATTATCCGAGATATCGCGCCTTTGACCGCTTCATGATCCGTCTCATCATGCGGATGACCAAGGGGCCGACTGATCCGACCGTGACGATAGAATTTACGGACTGGGATCAGGTGAAAGAGCTGGCCGAAGAGATCGCTGCGCTTGTATAAGGGTAGCGATCGAGTTTTCGTCGTATCCATCATGCGCATTTGTCGAGGGCGTGCCGTTGTCTTCCATTCTCCTGCCCATTCTTCTGGCTGTTGCCGCCTTTTCCTTCGGTCTGGGCATCACCCTGCCGCTGGTGTCGCTGGACAAGCTGCTGTTCTTCACGGAGACTCCTTCGCTCAGGACCATCATCATGGGGCTCTGGGAACAGGGGGAGACGGTGCTGGCGCTGATCATCATTGCCTTCTCTGTGTTGCTGCCTGCGGCCAAGATCCTGCTGTTGCATATTGCAGTCTATCGGGGCAAGAAGTCGCGCTCGCTGGCTCTGCTGTCGGTTGCGAGCAAATGGTCGATGATGGATGTGCTGCTGGTTGCGCTGGTGATCTTTTCGGCCAAGACCAGCGGTCTGGCAACCGCCTCGGCAATGCCGGGGATCTGGTTCTACGCCACGGCGACACTGGCCTCGGTTCTGGCCTCGGTCATGGTGCGAAAATAGCCTTCAAACGGCCCCAATCGTTACTTTTCGGCGTGGTTTGTTAACCGGCCAAAATGCAGAAGGCCCGCCTTGTGAGCGGGCATTTTGCACGGGTGTATCAAATTGAGCCAACTGTCTTAAGGCGAACCCGCGTGTGGATCTCATTCTGGCTGAGAACCGTCGTGTGGGCCCGGAACCGCTCGATGATTGAGCGGACATAGGGGCGGATCAGTGGAGAGGTTAACAGCACCGGGATTTCCCCCATCTGGGCAGCGTCTTCATAGCCGTCCCGCACGAGGCCAACGAACTCCTGCAGCTTGCTGGGGGCCATCGCCAGTTGCCTCTCGTCGCCCTCGCCAATGAGGGCGCTGGAGAATTCCCGCTCCCATTTTGGCGACATGGTCAGGATCGGCAGATAGCCGCCCGGAGCCTGATGGCTGGCGCAGATCTGCAGGGCAAGACGGCGGCGCACATGCTCCGTCATGGTCTGGATGGAGCGGGTGAAGCCGGAGGCGTCGGCGATGCCTTCCAGAATGGCCGACAGATCGCGAATGGAAATCCGCTCGGCCAGCAGGCTCTGCAACACGCGCTGGATGCCGGAAATGGTGATCTGGTTCGGAACGATGTCGTCGACCAGTTTCTTCTGGTCTTTCGGCAGTTCGTCGAGCAGCCCCTGAACAACCGCATAGGAGAGCAGCTCGCCCATGTTGGCCTTGATGATCTCGGTGAGGTGGGTGGAGATCACCGTGGCTGGGTCGACGACGGTCAGGCCGAGAATGGCTGCTTCCTCGCGCAGGGATCCATCGATCCAGACCGCAGGCAGGCCAAAGGTCGGTTCGGTTGTCTTGATGCCTGGAAGGGTGATGTCGGTGCCGGTCGGGTCCATGGTCATGAACTGGTTCGGATAGACCACGCCGCGCCCGACTTCGACTTCCTTGACTTTCAGAATGTAGTCGTTGGCCTGTAGTTGGACATTGTCCATGATGCGGACTGCTGGCATGATGAAGCCCATCTCGGAGGCGAGCTGACGGCGCAGCGCCTTGATCTGGTCGGTCAGGGCCTGCGAGGCATTGCCGCTGGCCATGCTGATGAGACCATAACCAAGCTCGAGGCGCAGTTCGTCCATCTTGAGCACAGCGCTGATCGGCTCTTCCTTGGGCGGAGCTGCCTCTCGCAGTTCCTGCTGTTTCTCTTCGATAACCTTCTGCAGCGCTTGGCGCTTGTGCTTCTGGCTGGCCTTGTAGGAGAGATAGCCTGCGCCAACGCCAAGTGTCATGAACGGGATCAGTGGCATGCCGGGCAGAAAGGCCATGACGACCATGACGGCAGAGGACATGCCCAGAGCCTTTGGATAGCCGGACAGCTGGTCGACCAGAGCCTTGTCGGCAGAGCCGCTGACGCCGGCCTTGGAAACCAATATACCTGCGGCGGTCGAAACGATCAGGGCCGGGATCTGGGAAACCAGCCCGTCACCGATGGTCAGAAGGGTATAGGACTGGGCCGCATCGCCAATCGCCATGTCCTTCTGGGCGACGCCGATGATGATGCCGCCGAGGACGTTGATGAAGGTGATGATGAGGCCAGCGATGGCGTCGCCTCGCACGAACTTGCTGGCACCGTCCATGGCGCCGAAGAAGGTGCTTTCATCGGCAAGGTCCTTGCGGCGCTTCTTGGCTTCTTCCTCGTTGATGAGGCCTGCAGAGAGGTCGGCGTCGATTGCCATCTGCTTGCCGGGCATGGCGTCGAGAGTGAAACGGGCTGCGACTTCGGCAATACGACCCGAACCCTTGGTGATGACGACGAAGTTTACCGTGACCAGAATGGCGAAGACGATGACGCCGATGACGAAGTTGCCTCGGGTCACGAAATTGCCGAATGCCTCAATGACGTTGCCCGCCGCGCCCGAGCCCTCGTGGCCATTGGCCAGAATGAGGCGCGTCGATGCGAGGTTCAGCGCCAGCCGCAGCATGGTCGAGACCAGCAGGATCGTCGGGAAGGACGAGAATTCCAATGGTGCCCGGATGAACAGCGACGTCATCAGGATGAGCACGGAAAAGATGATGGATATGGCAAGGAACATATCCATGAAAGCCGAAGGCAGCGGCAGGATCATGACCACAAGAATGGTCATCACGCCAATGGCCAGCCCAAGATCGCCCTGACGCAGGAAGGTAATGAGCTGGCTCAACTGGTCAAGCGGCGACGGTCCCCGGGATCCTTCGGATGCCGAGGAGTCGGAGGCGTTTTTCGCCGGTGCTGTCGCGTTTGCTTCACTCATCGAGCAGGTCCATCACGGGGGAGCTTATAACCGTTTATCTCCTGATTCTTGCCAATTCCAAAGCCGGAGTTTTCTCAATCAACCAGCCTGTCTTGCTTCTCCGGGCATCGGGATCTCTACTCCCTCGTCCGAATACTGCTTGAGCTTGTTGCGCAGGGTACGAATGGAGATGCCAAGAATATTGGCAGCATGGGTGCGGTTGCCAAGGCAGTGGTCGAGGGTGTCGAGGATGAGGTCCTGTTCCACTTCGGCAACGGTGCGTCCGACCAGCGTGCGCGTTACGCCTTCGGCCGCGATGACAGCCTGGGCTGCCGGACCGCTTGCCATGCCGATGATCGTTTCGTCCATGCGGCTTCCGTCCGGCATGCGCAGGGCTTCAGCGCTGATCTCGACGCCGGTTGCCAGAAGTACGGCGCGGTGGATGGTGTTTTCCAGCTCGCGCACGTTGCCCTGCCATGTGCAGGCATGCAGATGGCGGTAGCAGTCCTGGCTCAGCTTGCGCTGGGGCAGACCGTTGGCCTGAGCATATTTGTCGGCGAAATGGGCGGCCAGCAGGTCGATGTCCTGCGGGCGTTCGCGCAGCGGCGGAATCTGCAGGTTGATGACGTTGAGGCGGAAGAGCAAATCCTCGCGGAAATTGCCAGAGCGCACTTCATCGGCAAGATTGCGGTTCGAGGTCGCGATGATACGGATGTCGACCGGTACGGGCTTGGTGCCGCCAACGCGGTCGATCACGCGTTCCTGAATGGCGCGCAGCAGCTTGGCCTGCAGGCGGATGTCCATTTCCGAGATTTCGTCGAGCAGAAGGGTGCCGCCATTGGCTTCCTCGAACTTGCCGATACGGCGGGCGATGGCGCCGGTGAAGGCTCCCTTTTCGTGGCCGAACAGCTCCGATTCCAGAAGATTGTCCGGAATGGCGGCGCAGTTGACGGAAACGAATGGGTGGGAAGCCCGACGGGAATGCTTGTGCAGGTGCTTGGCCAGCACTTCCTTGCCGGTGCCGCTTTCGCCGGTGATCAGAACAGAAGCATCGCTGGGGGCAATCTGGTTGGCCAGCTGTACCACATTGCTCATCGCCGGGTCACGGTGGATGAGATCGCCCTGATCCTTGGAGACAGCTTCCAGAACGGCAGCGATGATTTCCGGATCTGGCGGCAGAGGAATATATTCTTTTGCTCCAGCCCGGATGGCGTTGACCGCAGCGCGGGCGTCATTTTCCACGCCGCAGGCAATGACCGGGATGGTGATGCGCTCATCCTCGAGGGAGCGGATCAGTCCGGCAATGTCGAGCTTGACGTCGATCATCATCAGGTCGGCGCCGCGCCCGGCGCGCAAGTGGCTGATGGCCATTTGCGCCGTTTCGGCATGGGAAACCTGAGCACCGCGATCCAGTGCAATCTTGGTTGCCTGGGAAAGCTGGCCATTGAGGGTACCGGTAATAAGGAGGCGCATTTTTCTCTTCCAACCTATTTTTCAGATTTGATGATTTCAGTCATGGTCACACCGAGCTTCTCCTCGACGAGGACAACCTCGCCGCGAGCAACCAGGCGGGAATTCACATAGATGTCGACGGCTTCGCCGACCTTGCGATCAAGTTCAAGCACATTGCCGACATCTAGATCCAGCAACTCGCTGACAGGCATTTTGGCCCGACCCAGAATGGCAGACACCAGGACCGGAACGTCGAAGACCGCTTCCAAATCGGCTGCATTCTTCTGATTGGAGTCTTCAGGTAAGTCTGCTTCAGCAATCGCTCGGGCATTCTGTTCTTGCAAAGCGAGGCCTTCATTCTTGTCTTTGTCACTCATTGCTCTTCTCTCTCTGCATCAAGGTCATCGGCGGCCATCTCGGTTTGTGCCGAGGCGGGGGTGGCCGCAGCGTCCGGGGCCTGGACATCCGCAGCTTCATCGGCGCTTGCGGAAAGGTCTTCATCGCCAGGGTTTGCGTCGGTCATGCCGGCCTCGGGCTGGGCGTCATCGGTATCCGAGGCTTCCTGTTCTTCGGGATCTTCTGGTTCTTCCGGTACATGCGCGAAATGATCTGTGAGCAGCTGCTCAACCTGACGGATGGCGCTGCGCATGTTGCGACCGATGCCGCCATCGACCCATTCCACCGAGCAGTCGCCGGGCATGATGGCCGGATCGGGCAGGATGGTCAGGGTGCCGGTGAAGCCGAGTTCGTTCATCTGCTGGTCCACGGCGGCCTTGACATCGTCGGCGACCGCATCATTGAGGCGGATCGAGATATGCGGTGTCTTGCGCAGTGGTGCCAGGATCTGGTTGAGCAGGGCCATGATCTCGCCTTTGGGTTCCTGCGCAACGAGCTTTTCGGCAAAGCGCGAGGCGAAGGCGAAGGCCAGATTGCTGGCGTCCCGTTCGAGGCGCAGCATCAGGGTGCCGACCTCGGTGTAGACCATCGAAATCTCCTCGATGATTTCCTTTTCCAGAGCAACCCGTTGTTCGCTGGCCATCAGTTCCCGCTCGTCGCGTGCCTTTGCTTCGCCTTCGGCAAAGGCCTTGGCCCTTGCTTCAGCCAACAGACGCTCGTGCTCGGCAACCGTAATCATCGGTTCGGGCGGAATTTCCTCGATCTGCTCTTCAACGACCGGTTCTGACGGTGCGGAAAAGTCCAGATCGAAGAGATAGCGAGCGGCCTGTGACATTCTTTACTGATTCCGGTTTGCCCAATTCATCAAGGGCGGTTGTCATTCATTCTGTAGGTGCGCCATTTGAGCGGATAGCCCGACCTGCTGTTTTCGGGACGAGCCTTTCTAGTAGATCAGCTCGTCGTCGCTGTTGCCCTTGGCGATAAGAATTTCGCCGCGTGCGGCAAGATCCTTGGCCATGTTGACCATGGAGCCCTGTGCCTCGTCGACGTCGCGCAGGCGAACCGGCCCCATGCTTTCCATGTCTTCCTTGAGCATGGCACCAGCGCGCTGGGACATGTTGTCGAGGAACAGGGTCCGGATGGTTTCGTTCGCGCCCTTGAGGGCAAGCGCCAGAATATCTTTCTCGATATTCTGCAGCAGAGCCTGAACGCCGCTCGAATCGAGCTTGCTGAGGTCTTCGAAGGTGAACATCAACTGCTTGATCTTCTCGGCCGATTCCCGGTTTTCCTCTTCCAGTGCTGCAAGCAGGCGGGCTTCCGTCTGACGGTCGAAATTGTTGAAGATGTCGGCCATGACCTCGTGGGCATCACGACGCTGGGTGGTCGACAGGTTCGACATGAATTCGACACGCAGGGTCTGCTCGACCTTTTCCAACACTTCCTTCTGCACGGCTTCCATGGACAGCATGCGATTGATGACTTCGAGCCCGAAGTCTTCCGGCATGATCGACAGCACCTTGGCGGCGTGGTCTGACTTGATCTTCGAGAGCACCACGGCAACCGTCTGCGGATATTCGTTCTTGAGGTAGTTGGCCAGCACGTTCTCCTGAACGTTGGACAGTTTTTCCCACATGTTGCGACCGGCCGGGCCGCGGATTTCTTCCATGATCGCATTGACGCGATCCTGCGGCAGGAAGGAGAGCAGCAGGCGTTCGGTGGAATCAAAGTTGCCCGTTACCGCGCCTTTTGAAGACAGGCGGGAGACGAACTCGATGATCAGATTGTCGAGCATGTTCGGCGTAATGCCGCCAAGCTTGGACATGGAGATCGAGACCTGCTTGATTTCGATGTCGTCAAGCCGGCTCCAGATCGGGCCGCCATGTTCGTCCCCGAGAGCGAGCAGGATGATCGAGGCTTTCTCCGCGCCGGAGAGTTCGCGTTCCTCATGGTCTTCCGAGACGGACGCGTTGGCATTCTTCATGTTGGTCAGGGCGGTTGATGCCATTGGTTTCCTCACGCTGCATCCTGCAACCAGAGACGGATGATCTTGGCTGCTTCTTCAGGGTTTTCTTTGACCAGATCGCCGACCTTGATCAGTGTGTCTGCCTGCAGGGCGCCCTGCAGCTGTGCCAGTTCAATGGCATGCATTGTCGGATGCTTTGCATCATCGTCACCATGCGGTGCCGGGATCAGCGCTCCGCTCTCACCCTTGATCATGGCGACGCCATCCGGACCGATGATGACATCCAGATCGTCTTTCTGGTCATCACTCTTGTCGAACATGCGTTTCATCAGCGGACGAACGACCATGAACAGGACGAGCAGGGTCATGATGAACATGACGCCCAGTTCCGTAAAGCGCATGTAGTCATCTTTGGTAAACGCAAACAGCTCATCGCCCGTTTCGTCAAATACTGTCTGCGGACTTTCGGCAAACTGCAGGTTGATCACTTCAACCTTGTCGCCGCGTGTCTGATCAAAGCCGACTGCGGAACGAACCAGCGTTGCGATCTGTTCCAGCTCTGCTGGCGTCCTCGGGGTATAGACCAGTTCGCCGTTGGCGTTCTTCTCGTAGGTGCCGTCAACCAGCACGGCGACAGAAAGGCGCTCGATGCGACCGCCCTGAATGACTTCCGTCGTGGTCTTGCGCGAGATTTCATAATTGACCAGCTCTTCCGTCGTTGCGGAATTTTCCTGCGAACCGGCTGGCTGGTCATTGGCGTTGGCATCAGGCAGCTGATTGCCAACCGTTACGCCGGCATTGCTTTCCTGGTCCTTGCTGTTGGCATTTTCCGTGCGGCTCTGGGTGGAGCGGACCACCTGACCATCCGGGTCGTAAAGATCGTTGGTTTCCGTGACCTTGTTGAAGTTCATCTCGGCTGCGACTTCGATGCGGGTCCGGCCCTGGCCAACGATCGAGGAAACGATCTCGTCAACCTGGCTGCGCAAGCGGTTTTCAAGCTGAACCTGCCGTTCTTCCATGTGGGCGGACATGTAGCTTTCGTCATTGCCGCGACCGGATGCCAGCAGGCGGCCCCGTTCGTCGACGATGGTCACGTTTTCCGGGTCCAGCCCTTCAACGGCGGAACCGACCAGATGCTGGATTGCCTGAATCTGCGCGGTGTTCAGATTGCCCTGCAGCTTGACGGCGATCGAGGCGGTCGGCTGCTTCTGGTCGCGTTTGAACAGCTCGCCTTTCGGCATGACGAGGTGAACCCGGGCCTGACGCACATTGCGGATGGTGCGGATGGAGCGGGACAGCTCGCCTTCGAGGGCGCGCAGATGGTTCACATTCTGAATGAAGCTCGTGGTGCCAAGGGTTTCGGTCTTGTCAAAAATCTCGTAGCCGACGTTGCCGCCGGTCGGCAGGCCGCTTTCGGCCAGCTGCATGCGCAGTTTGACGATGTCTTCTTTCGGCGCCAGAATGACGGCCCCTTCATCAAGGACTTCGTGTTTGATGTTCTGGGCATCGAGCAGCTTGGTGATCTGGATGGAATCTTCGAACGACAGGTCTGTGTAGAGCGGTGAAAGGGTCGGTTCGCTCACCCGCATCATGATGAAGGCGAAGAATCCGATCAAAACGGCGGTCACCACCCCCATCGCAGCCAGACGGGCGGGGCCGAGCGTTTTGAAGAAGTCGAATATTCCGTTCACACCATTAGCCTTGTCGTTTTAGAGATGCACCAAATCACTAGGCAATATTTTCCTAGGAGATGGTTAACAAGATGTTAAGGGTTTGGTTAACGAAAGGTTAACGGCTCAATTTGCATGTCCAAATACCCAACTATTTCCCGAGAAAAAATCAAATAAGGGCATGATTTCCTGTGGGATGTTGGAATTGGAGTTCCTGGCGCGGTGCGTAAAGAGAGGTGATAAGTAATTGTGCTGATTGGTGATTTGCTGTGCTGGACGCTAAAGGGCAGAGCGGTTGTGCCGGCAATGAAAAAAGGCCGAGGGCGGACCCTCGACCTTTTCGTTTTGACCTGCAGAAAGTCTTGCTCGCTGCAAATTCCTACCGGTATTGTTGAACCCGCGTTGCTCTCAGACCTGCCAGACCATGCTGATCGATGGAACTCTGCCAGCTGAGAAATTCCTCAACCGTCAAAGTATATTTCTGACAAGCCTCTTCGAGGCTGAGCAGGCCACCGCGAACGGCAGCAACAACTTCGGCTTTTCGCCTGATAACCCAGCGCCTGGTATTGGCAGGTGGGAGATCTGCGACAGTCAAGGGACTCCCATCGGGGCCGATGACGTATTTTACTCTAGCACGTATTTGATCGGTCATTGTACTCTCACACTCAACCTGACCTCATCAAAGTCGAGCATAGGGCAATGCCTTTAAAAAAGAGCTAAACCACTGGATAGATTTTAGTAATAGTTTTTTTCAATATGAAAGGATCTTTGCAAAACGGCAGAAGACTTGCGGCGTCAGCGGTGAAATAAAAAATTCTGCTTCCTTGCAATATGGTTAACGGCCCCGTTGGGCCGTCCGCAAGTCATGCACTCTGCAATGGTTTTGGGCAAGAGGGGCTGGCGATCCTTGCGAAGGATCGCCGCGATCCCGGCTATGGGCGGTTCATTGTCAGGAGCTTGCCTCGATGCCAACTGACTTGATTTGCGATGTCTGAATGGACTGGCCGTTGACGATCAGCATCGGAACTGCGGACGACAGATCGACATCCGTCACCACGCCGACCATATCGGTGTCGAAGTTGATTTCTGCTACACCCTCATCGTTCATGGCGTCGAAGTTGATCGTGTAGGTGCCATTGGGCAGCCGGTTGCCTGAGTTGTCGGTTCCGCTCCAGTTGAAGGTTTGCTCCCCTTCCTCGATGCTGACACCGCTGCGGGTGTAGACAACTTCGCCGTTGGCGTTGCGAATGGTTATGTCGGCCGTGCCGGCATTGTCCGCCGTGAAGGTGTAGGTTGTCGAGCCGTAGCTGTTAAGATGCCCCTGGGCGCCATCAACCTTGACTGTCGTGCCGACGAAATTGAGAACACCGAGCGCATTGGACGAAGTCATCATGCTGGCAAGATTCTCAAGCTGCTCGTTGGACTTGATCTGCTGCTCGACGCTGGAAAACTGAACCAGCTGCTGGGTGAACTGACTGGAATCCATGGGGTCCATGGGGTCCTGATGTTGAAGCTGCGTGGTCAGCACGGTCAGAAAGGTCTCATAGTTCTGGATGAGATTCGTGTTGTCTGTGGACGCGCTTGTAACGGCTTGCGAGGCGATGGATCCGATAGAGGTCATCGTCATGTCTCCCAATGCGAGATCAGATTACCAGGTTCAGGCCGCCGGTCGCGACATAACGCGCGGCATAGCGGGAGGTCTGAGGTGCTGATATTGTGGTGTCGTCGGATTCTTCGGTCGCCGAGGATTGATCCGAATAGTCCTGCTCATAGGCGGATTGATCCTGCCCGGCCATCTGCCAGCCCTGATTGCCCTGATCCATCAGGGAGTAATCGAGGCTCTGGTTCTGCAGGTTGACGCCGCTCTGCTGCAGGCTGCGCTCCAGGAACCGCTGGTCCCGCATCAGCATGTCGAGGGTCTCGGGCCGCTCGACATAGAGGTGGGTGCGGGTGTGGCCATCCGATCCGATGGTCATGCGCACATCGATCTTGCCAAGATCTGCCGGGTCGAGGCGGATTTCGAAACGGGTCTCGCCTTTTCGAGCGAATTTAGAGATTTCCGCCGCAATTGCATTGGAATTGGCAAGGCTGATCTGCTGGGCGGTCTGACCGGTCTGAGCAAGGCCGTCCATGCTGGTCAGGCGTACGGTAGAGCTGGCGGTCGCCATTGTCGAGGATGTCAGATCAGAGGCGCCGGTGCTGTTTGTGGTGATCGTCGCCTTGTCGTCCACCATGGCCATCATCTTGGAAAAGGCCTCGCCCTTTGGAGCGTTGCGGGCGGCACTCCGGCTTTCTTCTGGCTTGGTTTCGGCTGCATCACTGTTGGCGTTGGCACTCGGGACCTCAGACCGGGTTTGCGAGCCGGTGGCGTTGGTCTGTGCGGTCTGGTTGGCCTGTGCGGGCGGAGTGGCCGGTTGCTGCTGACCATCGGCGGTCTGCCGGCCCTGAGCCTTGGCAATCTGAGCACCCGCTTCTGCGGTTGATCCGACCTGAGCCTGCTGTGCAGCAGTGACATTTGTCTTTGCTGTCTCTGCTTCGGTATCGGTGCCAGCATCCACTTCTGCACCGTCAGCCTTGGCTGCTGCTGCGGCCATGACGGCAGCATCGGCTTTGGCTGAATCCGCTTGTGGCTGGTGTTTGTGCCCGTCGATGCTCCGGGAGTCGTCAGATGCTTCGGCGTCGGCAACCGGCGCCTCATCGCTGACGGCAACGGCTGCCGTGTCGGTCGTCTCTTCTGCCGTCTGGCTGGAAGCGATGGCGTCCATTGCGTCGTCCGGTTGCTCGCTGGCTTTCGGAGCCGGTTTGAGCGGAGCTTCAGCAGGAGCAGGTCCGGTGTCTGCCGCGGCAGCATCAGTGGCCCTGGTCCCGGTGGGCGCAGCTGTTGCGTCGACCGTATCGATACTGGACGGTGCGGCGGATGCCAGTTCCGTTTCCGTGGCAGCTTCACTTGTTGACGTCGCGTCAACATCGCGAGCATCCGTGCTGGAGGCTACAGTGCTTTCGTTCACTTGCGTTGCAGCGCTGTCCGTGATGTTGGCTGCGCCGGCCTCGCTCCCTTCAAGAGGCGGCATCAGCGGTGGCTGCTGATCATTGCCAACTGCGCTGGCAGCATCCTCGGCCATCGGCGGTATGACAGGCTGAGGAGCGTCCGGCAATGCAGCTGCGTCAACCGATCCGGCGCCTGTTCCGGATGCTGCTGTCACGGATGGTTGGTCTGTTGACTGGCCGTCGGAGCTTTCTGGTGTATTGGCAGCCTGTTCGGCAGCGCCGCTGGCCTCTGCTCCGTCTTCAAGTGGAGCCCTTGGAGGGACTGGCGCGGACGGCTGGGCCTCTACAGTCTGATTACTGCTGTCTGCATCGGCCACAATTGGAGGAGGAACAGCCCCAGGCATGCCTGCGACCGGAGCCATGGTTGGCATCGGCGGAGGTGTGTCCTCGGCAACGTCCTGATCGTCCGCTGACACGTCCGGTGTGTCGTCGGCTGGTGCCGCTACGGCATCCGAGGCTTCAGAGTCAGAGGCGATCGCATCACCGGTTCCATCGGTTGTTGCATCCATTGCCTCAGAATCGTCAGGCACAGTGGGAGCCAACGGTGGAGCCGGGGGTGCAACCATCTGGTCATCGGGCGTGGGCAGGTCGCCCGTTTGCGGGAGGTTTTCCGGTTGCAGAGTGGCGACTTGCGTTTCGCCGGAACTATCCCCGGCATCTGCGACAGTCTCCTCAGGCGCCGGTTCGGACCTCGTGTCAGTGGCGGTCGTCTCTGCCGGAGCTGCTGCCGTTTCGGATGCTGGCACGGTTGCCGTTGCGCTGTCGTCATTCGCGCTGGATGGCTCTGCTGGCGCTTCTGGTGACGCATCCGTACGGTCTGCTCTCTGGGAGCGATTGTCTGCCTTGGTTTCCGATGCAGCGCGGTGGGTGGCGGTCTGACGTTCGCTGCGCGCGGCCTCGGTTCCTCGAACATTGCGGATCTGCCCGGAGTCGGCCGCGTTGCTGCGCTCTGAACGGGTGTCCTGCCGTACGGTCTCGCTTTTGAGGTGGCTCTCGAAGGAGGAGCTGGTGTCCTGAGCGTTGGAACTGTTTTTGGCTTGCGTGTCCCCGAAACCGCGCGAGGCGTAGCTCGCCTTGGCATTCTGTGCGGGAATCATGTTCATAATCGAAGAATACTGAGAAGCCATACCCAACCTCACTACACACTGTTGGGGTTACGTATTCAAGAATTGTGCCAAATTGTTTCTGTGTTTGGTTGGGTAGAAAATGGCGGATTTCTTGCGTTCTTTCCGGCGTCCGGGTGTCGCGGTCACTGCCATACGGGATAATATTTGCCGTGCCATGGCAAAAAATGCCGGGTGGTGGACGCAGTCTTTTCCAGTTTATCCTTTTCAACAGGCCTAAAGACGCTATATAAGGGCTAAAACTTGTGTCGGCAGCTCAACAAGCAGGACCAGAGCTTGCTGCCGAATGGATAAGAGAAAGATCGATTGATGCTGAACAGTCTCGATTTGCCTGGTCGCCCCGAAGACACCCGTGTTGTTGTTGCCATGTCTGGCGGCGTTGACTCGTCCGTCACTGCAGCGCTCTTGAAACATCAGGGCTATGATGTCATCGGCGTGACCATGCAGCTTTATGATCATGGCAAGGCCATGCACCGCGTTGGTGCCTGCTGCGCCGGTACCGATATCCAGGATGCGCGCCGCGTGGCCGAGCATCTGGGCATTCCACACTATGTGCTGGATTACGAAAGCCGTTTCAAGGAAGCGGTGATCGATCGGTTTGCGGAAAGCTATCTGGCTGGGGAAACGCCGGTGCCATGCGTGACCTGCAACCAGACCGTCAAGTTCGAGGATCTGCTGGAAGCGGCCAAGGAATTCGGTGCCGACTGCATGGCGACCGGCCACTATATTTCATCCAGAATGGTAGGTAACCGCCGGGTTCTGTTCCGTCCGTCCGATGAAGACCGCGATCAGACCTATTTCCTGTTTGCGACTACGCAGGATCAGATCGACTTCCTGCGCTTTCCGCTCGGGGGCATGTCCAAGCCGGAAGCCAGACAGCTGGCCCATGACCTGGGGCTTGTCGTGGCCGACAAGAAGGACAGTCAGGACATCTGCTTCGTGCCGACCGGCAAATACACGGACATCATCGAGCGCTTGCATCCGGGCGCTGCCGAGCCAGGAAAGATCGTACATATCGATGGTACTGTGCTGGGAGATCACAAGGGGATCATCCATTATACCGTCGGCCAGCGCCGCGGTTTGGGCGTTTCCTACGGTGGCGGGCCGCTCTATGTGGTCAAGCTCGATCCGAACCAGAAGCATGTGATTGTTGGGCCGCGCGAGGCACTGATCACCCGCCGCTTGAAGCTGCGCGACGTCAACTGGCTCGGGCCGCAGACCGTCGCAGAGTTTCCAGCCGAAGGGCTCGAGATCTATGCCAAGGTCCGTTCGACCCGTCCGCCCAAGGAGGCGCTGCTGTTTGCGTTGCCCAATGGCGAGTTCGAGGTGGAACTGCTTGATGGCGAAGAAGGCGTGGCGCCGGGACAGGCTTGTGTCTTCTATGAAGGTCTTGCCAAGGAAGCACAGCTATGGGGCGGCGGCTGGATTGATCGCACCATCACCGAAGTGGCCATTCCGGAGATTGTCGGGGCTGCCTGATCGATTTTGACGTGGTCATCGACTTGAAATTGGAAAAGGCCGGTTCGCGGGAACCGGCCTTTTTTTCGGCATGATCGGGAGGCCCGTTGCCACGCCTTCGTCTTGCGTTACGTCTCGTGCCCAGTCCTGGTGTATCCCGCCCAATCAGGCGAGCGTTGCCAGATGGGGGCGCTCGAAGGAGACGATCCCTTCAATGTGATTGTCGTGCACTTTCGAAGCCCAGCCAGCATCGCTGATCAGGGCGCGGCCGACAGCGATGAGGTCGAATTCATCGCGCTCCATGCGTCTGATCAGCTTGTCGAGACCGGTCGAGGAAGCGTCTTCGCCACCGAAGGACGACAGGAAGTCGGTGCTAAGGCCAACCGAGCCGACGCTGATGGTCGTCTTGCCCGTCAGTTTCTTGGCCCAGCCGGCAAAGTTGAGGCCCTCTTCACCGTCCACATCGGGGAATTCCGGCTCCCAGAAGCGACGCTGGGAGCAGTGGAAGACGTCGACACCGGCGTCAGCCAATGCGGTCAGCCAGCTTTCCATTTCGGCTGGGGTCTTGGCCAGCTTGGCAGCGTAGTCCTGCTGTTTCCACTGGCTGATGCGCAGCACCAGCGGATAATCGGAGCCAACGGCCGCACGGCAAGCCTTGACGACCTCCAGAGCGAAGCGGGAGCGGTCCATCAGGCTGGGGCCACCCCAGTTGTCGTCGCGCTTGTTGGTGCCTTCCCAGAAAAACTGGTCGATGAGATAGCCATGGGCACCATGCAATTCTGCCAGATCGAATCCAAGATCCCTGGCGCTTTTGGCCGCCGAGGCAAAGGCTGCGATGGTATCGGCGATATCGGCATCGCTCATCACCTTGCCGCGCGGATTGTCCGGGCCGATCAGGCCGGACGGGCTTTCCACGTCCACGCCCGGATCCCAGTCGCCGCTGCGGGTCGAACCTGTGTGCCAGAGCTGTGGGCCCATGGCACCCCCAGCAGCGTGAACGGCGTCAATGACGGTTTTCCAGCCAGCTAGGGCGGCCTCGCCATGGAAAAACGGCACGTTGGGCAGGTTGCGCGATGCCGGGCGGTCGATCACTGTGCCCTCGGAGAGAATGAGGCCAACCTCCCCCTCGGCTCGGCGACGGTAATACTCGGCATTCTTTTCGTTGGGAATGCCATCCGGCGCTTGGTTCCGCGTCATGGGGGCCATGACGATGCGGTTCTTCAGCTCAAGAGAGCCAATGGAGAAGGGGCGAAACAGGCTGCTTGTATCAATATCTGTCATTGTACCATAACTGTCTGAGTGGTTTTGCAAGTCGATGCTGATGAAAACGGGTGATGGAAACCGGGTTTCGTCCATTAGGTATTCACTGTATACCTGGTGTCAATAAGGAACCAATTCGTCACCAGGTTTCCCGGAGGTAACCACAATGCTGAAGAAAAGCCGGTTTTCTGCCAATTGTCCGAGCCGTCTGCTGTTTGCTGACATTGCAGATAAATGGTCTATGATGATCCTGTGTGTACTGGATGACGAGCCTAGGCGGTTCAATGACATCAAGCGTCGGCTTGAAGGCGTTTCACAGAAATCCCTGACCCAGGCGTTGCGCAAGCTCGAACGGAACGGCTTGGTGTTGCGCAGGGTGCGCAATTCATCGCCCATTGCGGTGGAGTATCAACTGACCGAACTTGGCCGCTCCCTGATGAAGCCGCTTTCCGCTCTCTATCAGTGGACAAGTTGCAACATGGATGCGGTGAGCGCGGCGCGCCTGGCGTTCGACGCCGAGCGGGCCTGAGGAAATCCCTGTCTCACGCTCGAGGTCTGTCGTCGGCTGATCTGGGGGTATCTGCCGAAACTGGCAGTTGAAATGCGTCTTTTGTGCAACAGACTGACACGGCAACTCCTGATGGAGGGGGCGAGGGTTGCCTTGTTGCCGCCAGGGCCGTATGCAGACGGAGATCCAATCAGATACAGGGGTGTTTTTTGTCGAGCCAATTCGTTTCAGAGAGTGTAACCAGCGCCGCACCGGCTTTTACCAAGCTGTTGCGGAACGGTCGTCCTGTGCGTTGATCCGCGGCTCCTGAACCCTGCTGCTGTCAGCCCAGCTCGGCCTTGCTGGCAGCGAAATCTCCCGTTTAGTGAAAATTCCGAGATTTTGTTCTGCCCAATCATCTATTCCAAGATGTTTGGCAAGACCTCATGTTTTACGACGAAGGCTCATCCGGGCGGAAACGATTCCGCACCGACAGGCACTCCTATAGCAAGAAAAAGAAACTCAACAACAATCGATGGCAGGCCGCAGACCGGGAGTTTCGATGCGCCCACTGCAAGCAGATGGTTTTTCCGACCTCTGACATGGGCACCGTGCATCGCAATCACTGCCCCCATTGTCTGCACTCTCTGCATGTCGATACCAGACCGGGCAATCGGGCCTCTTCATGCCGAGCGCGCATGGAGCCGGTCGGGTTGACCATCAAGCACAACGGTGTTGACAAATATGGCCGGGAGCGGGGCGGGGACATCATGATTGTCCATGCCTGCACCGGCTGTGGCAGCGTCAATATCAACCGCATAGCCGCAGACGACTGCTGTGACGCGCTTCTCATGCTGTTCAAACGATCCCAGATCATGAGTTGGGAACAATGGCAAAGGATCGAGAAGACCGGCATCAGGCTATTGCGGGCAGAACAGGCAGAGCAGCTTCAGACTGCCCTGTTTGGCAAAACCAGGTCACCATAGCCTCACTGGGCGGCTCGGCGGGTATTCCTGCCGGGCTGTCTTTCTCTCTCGTCCGGTCAGTCCGGGTTGCCCGGTTCGGTCTGGACGCCGAGGTCCTTGAGGGTGACGATGCGGTTGCCACGCAGGTCGTTGGCGCAGACCAGATAGCCGCGCTCCTCCATATAGGTCAGCAGGAAGCGGGCGCGGGACGGGGAACGGGTGCCATAGGCCGTTGCCAGCTCGAGGTTGGTCGGGCATGGCTTCTTGCCGAGCGCCGCCTTGGCGAGCAGAAGATAGACCCCGCGCATGTCTTCGGGCAGTTGGTCGGCGATGACGCCTGCCTGTTTCCACTGGTCCTCGTCGAGGGTTTCTTCCATCGCGTCGACACCGGCCCGGGCGACTGCGAGCAACTGGCGGAATTCCTGCAGGTCCGGCGTGGTCTTGAGGGTTTTCTCGATGCGGCAGCGAACCTGAAAATCCTGATAGAGAACAGATACCGGCTGATAGGCGGCTTCCGGGTCGTCGAGCAGATCGGTGAGGATCTTGTGCAGGATCGCCTCGCGTTCCTCTGAACTGATGCCTGGATCGAGATCGAGCTGAGGCTCCTTCTCGCCACCGAATTTCTGATCAAGGCGCAGATTGGCCAGCTGCTGCATGACCTCGGCTGTGGTCTTGGCCGGGGGCGTCAGCGCGGGTCGGGGATCATCATCGGAGCCGGGCTTGAACAGCAGTTCATCGATGTTGTCATGCTGCACGTCGGGCAGGGGCATGAGCTTGGGGCTTGATGACCGGGCCGACGTTTCCACCGCGCCGATGGTGACGGTTTCCGAGCGCCGGTAGAGCGCCGGGCCGAGAGCGACGAACTGGCCTCTTTCTAGGTTGCGGAAGGTCTCTGCCTGACGGCGCTCGAGGCCGAGAAGATCGGCGGCGCGCGCCATGTCGATATCAAGAAAGGTGCGGCCCATGAGGAAGTTGGAGGCTTCTGCGGCGACGTTCTTGGCAAGCTTGGCAAGGCGCTGGGTGGCAATGATCCCGGCCAAGCCGCGCTTGCGTCCGCGGCACATCAGGTTGGTCATGGCGCCAAGCGAGGCGCGGCGGGCCTCTTCGCTGACCTCGCCACCGGCCGCCGGGGCAAACAGCTGGGCCTCGTCCACGATAACCAGTGCCGGATACCAATATTGCCGGTCGATGTCGAACAGGCCATTGAGAAAGGCGGCGGCAGCGCGCATCTGGCGGTCCGCATCAAGGCCTTCCAGATTGAGCACGGCAGAAATACGGTGCTGACGCACGCGGGCGGCAATCATCGTCAGGTCCGCTTCGGTGCCGACGGCGTCGACCACCGCGTGGCCGTATTTCTCGGCCAGCGTGACGAAGTCGCCTTCCGGATCGATGATCACCTGCTGGACCCACTTGGCGCTCTGCTCAAGCAGGCGGCGCAAAAGATGGGATTTGCCCGAACCGGAATTGCCCTGAACCAGGAGGCGTGTCGCCAGCAGTTCTTCCAGATCCATATGCGCCGGTTGGCCAAGCTTCATGGTTCCTAGATCGATACTGACTGTCATTGCTGATTCTGTTTCCCGGATGTTGGCCGCTTGTTCCGGCCTGCTCGGCCGGTAAAATCTCAGATTCGGTCTGCCTGCGCAAGAAACGGGTGGGCTCGTTTCAACGTCACCTGATAGATTGACCCGCAAGCTATTACGAGGGTTTTGGGCATATGACAAGGTATAGCAGCCAGCAAACTGGCACAGCTGTGGCAATTCAACAGACCATGGGCAAGAGGGAATGGGTCCTGCTGTTCGTTCTTTCCGTTCTTTGGGGCGGGTCTTTCCTGTTTGTCGGCGTCGCGGTCAGGGAATTGCCGACACTGACCATCGTGTTGGTGCGGGTTGGATTGGCCGCTGTCGTGCTCTGGAGCGTCATTACCTTCGGGCGCAAGGTCCTGCCGCGACAGCCGTCGGTGTGGCTGGCCTTTCTGGGCATGGGGCTCCTCAACAACGTGATCCCTTTCGGGCTCATTGTCTGGGGGCAGCATGCGATTGGTGCGGGGCTCGCTTCCATTCTCAATGCCACCACCCCGATGTTCACGGTGCTGGTGGCCGGTTTTCTGCTCGGCGATGAGCGACTGAGCGGGCGCAAGATCATCGGTGTCGCCCTGGGATTTGCCGGAGTTGTCATGATGATCGGCATCGATGCCCTGTCGGGTCTTGGTCGTGAGTTGCTGTCCCAGATTGCCGTGCTGGGCGCTGCCTTGTCCTATGCCTGCGCCGGGGTCTTTGGGCGGCGTTTCAGAGCCTATGGGGTTGATCCGGTTGTCACAGCTGCCGGTCAGGTTTCCGCCTCCTGCATCATCCTGTTGCCGTTGACCCTGTGGCTGGAGACGCCGTTCAGTCTGCCCTTGCCGTCAACAACAACCTTGGCGGCGCTGGTGGCGTTGGCTCTGCTGTCCACGGCGGTGGCCTATATCCTCTATTTTCACATTCTGGCCAAGGCCGGCGCTACCAATGTGTTGCTGGTCACATTCCTCACCCCGGTGTCGGCCATTCTGCTCGGGACGCTCATTCTTGGTGACCATCTCACCCCGGTTCATCTGGCGGGCATGGTCATGATCGGATTGGGGCTCATGGTGATTGACGGGCGTCTGACCGGTCAATTCTTGCGTCAATAACGGGCCTGCTGGCGGCGGATTGCTTCGGCTTTCTTTTCCGCCTCGACGGCGTCGCGCAGGGTCTTGATGCCTGAGGCTTCCAGAAGGTCGATGAGGCGCAGCAATACCTCTGCGGTTGCCAGAGAGTCGCCAAGGGCGGTGTGGCGCATGTCTACCGGAATTTCGATACCGAACTGCTCGGCGAGGGCGTCGAGCGTGAGGCTGCTGGTCTGGCCCTGCAGATGGGCGGCCAGAAGCACCGTGTCCAGCACCGGATTGGTGAAGCGGACACCGGCCTCGTCCTGCTTGAGGGTCAGGAATTTCATGTCGAAGGCGGCATTGTGGGCAACCAGAACCGCATCGCTGACAAATGCCTGAAAACGCGGCAGCACCGCCTCTACAGGGGCCGCGTTGGCCACCATCTCGTTGGTGATGTGGTGGATCTTCGTGGAAGCCGGGGGGATGGAGCGACCCGGGTTGATGTAGTGGTCGAAGAGCTCGCCATGCATGATGCGGCCATTGACAATGCGCACCCCGGCGATCGAAATGATCTCGTCGCCGCCGGATGGATCAAGGCCGGTGGTTTCCGTGTCGAACACCACATAGTCCAGATCGCGCAAGGGCCGATCCTCCAGTGCGCCGAGATATTCCCGCTCCATCAGATCGAAGTCGTAGAATTCCAGCCGTTCGGGCAGCAACAGGGTCTGCTCGTCCAGAGATTGGCTTGAGTGGTGGTCATGGGGCAGGGAGAGCGGCAGGCGCAGGTGCGCGGTGCCGTCGGGTGCCCGGGCGCTCCAATAGTCGGTCTTGTGGCGATAGAGCACGTCCCGGCTGGTGATGCCACCCAGATCCTGATCCAGCGGATCATCGAGCCATGCGTTGATGCGGGCAACGCTCAACGGCTCGCCATGCCAATGCAGATCAACATAGATCTTGCGCTCGAATTCGGTGGCCCGTAACTGAAAGGCGCGCTCGCCGGTGGCCTCGGCCACCTTGCGCAGGGCATACTCGATCAGCTCGACAATGGTGATCGAATCGCAATGCAGCCAGACCGGTTCGCCAATGAACTCGCAAGTCACCTTGAGGGATTCCGAGCTGTTGCGGCGCAAGACCGAGTTGAACAGCGAGGAGGAATAGACATCGCTCATCGGCCAGGCGCTGGTCAACATGTCATGGGATTGCTGGTCGTAATGCGCGAGCCGTTCGGACAGTCTGGCCGCTTCTCCGGCGATCATCCGTTCCAGGGTCTTTCGGGCATCGGCTGCAAGGGCATAGTCACCAGCCAGCATTTCGGAAGTGGCCAGCAGATTGGCGGCCGGATGGCGCAGGTCGACCAGCACGGTCTGCAGCAGGCTGTCCCTCTCGACATTGTCTGCCAACTGGCGGGTCATGTCGTCAAAGGTCACGATGAAGCCGGTCGGGGCCTTCGCAGCCTGATCCAGCAGCAGTGTAACCCGTCCCTGCAATGTGTGTTTGCCATCGGCCGTGGCGCAGATGACGAGCTGGCTGAGCCCCTCCTTGTGGTGCCTGTGGCGGCCTTGCTCAAGACGGTGACCGAGGCGCTCGATGGCGTGGCGGAAGGGAGCTGCCGAGACGACCGAGAACAGCGAACGGCCGAGGCCGAGGTCGCCGGACACATGGAGAATCTGCAGCGCTCGCTTGTTGTAGAGCATGATCTTGCTGCCCATCGTGCAGATGAGGACACCCTGATCGAGATTGCGGATCACGCTTTCCAGCTGTGCCGTCTGCTTGTGGGTCTCGGTTGTGGCCTCGGCGATCCGCCTGTCGGTTTCTTCGCGCGCCTCGGTGAGGGCGCCGGCAATCTCGCGGATGGCCGGATTGAGCAGGCCCAGATACTTGCCGGTTTCGCTGTCGAGTTGACGGGAGGCCCCGGCATGGACAAGCGAGCGGACATCCTTGACGATCCGCTCGATGGGCTGGGCGACGTTGAGATCGAATTTCTGCCAGACCCAGCCGGTGACAAACAGGATGCCGAAACAGGCGATGCCGCCAAACAGCACCAGATGAGGCGTTGCGGCCGGGCCGATCCGCTGCTCGGCGAAGACAAGGCAGGCGATGACCACGACACAGGAAGCCAGTCCGATGAGGGCAAAGAAGAGAAAGATGCGAAGCCGCAGGCTCAGGCGTTCAAGTCTGGTCATCGGGTCTGGCATGGGCGCGGTCTACTCCAGCAGATCTTTGACGCAACGCACGACCGCATTCAGCGAGAAGGGTTTGGTTAGCGAACCGTTGGCTCCGACCGCCAGACCCTTTTCCGCCTCTATCTCGCGGCTGGAGGCGTTCATCATGATGATCTTGACGTCGGCATTGGCTGTGTCCGAACGGATGGTCTGGCAGATGTCATAACCGTCTCTGTCGGGCAGCGAAGTGTCGAGCAGGATGAGGTCCGGATGATGATGGCAGGCGCAGTCGATGGCATCGTGGCCGGTGCGTGCCGTTTCAACAGCATAGCCCTCGGCGCGCATCAGATGTTCCAGCGCAAAGGCGATGGATGCCTCGTCGTCTACCACCAGAATTGACTTTGTCATGCGATCTCCTTGACTTTGCCAACAGGAACGGTGCTGCCGGGTCAGAGCTGTCTTTTCAGCCCGGGGCCTCCGATCCGTTATCCTTCTCCTCTATTCCTCGCAGGCTGCCTTCAGTAGCGGATCCTGCTTGTCGAGATCGAACCATTTGGCCTTGCCTTGCAGCTCCTCCTGCGTCGGAGGCAGGGTTCCGCTCCAGTCGGCACGGCGGCTGCCGGTGCAGTCGATCAACTGCTCGATAGTGCTGGTCGGGCCATCCTTTTCAGCCTGAAACAGGGTTGCCAGCTTGATACCGGGCAGCGCGTTGTTGGTCTTGATGCTTGTCTTGTCGAGAGCCAGAAAGCGATCAGTCCGGGGGAAAAGGAAGGATAACGGCTGCAACAGGCTTGTGCCCTCACGGGTTTGCAGCACCACCACATCATCGCCGAAATCGGCGGTCGCGCGGCTGTACCAGCCATAATCGAGTACGATCTGCAGCAGGATCATGGCAATGCCGGCAGCGATCGGGACGGCGCCCTTTGGCCGTGGGCGATGCAGGATGAACTTGTAGAGAACCATCACAGCCCCCGCCGCACCGATGCCGGCGATGAATGTTCCAAGCAAGACGAATATCATTCAAAGGCTCCTTAGGTTGGCCATGGCCCTATCTGTGTACGGGTTCTTGTGGCATGGATCGGCTGCCTCTGGTAAGACAGCATTTCGTAGGTCACCCAATGGCTTAGAGCAAAGGGGCTAGATGTTGACGCCCTGTGCGTGGCCGAGAGCCGACTGTTGGGTCTTGATCATCAGAAAGGCATCCTTGAGATGATTGCGTTCCAGTTCGCTGAGGCTGGCCGGGGCGAGGAAGTTATCCGGCTTGCTTCCCTCGCGGATCTGGCGGGCCTGATGAGCGAGCCGCATGGTGGCGATGAGGTCGTAGGCGTCGATGAGATCCTGCGCTCCGGAATGGCTGATCGTGCCGATGTCTCTGGCTAAGGTCAGGCGCTCGCGTGTGTTGGCGGCCGTGATGGCGCCCTGCAAGGCGTAGGCGCGGGCGAGATCGACGATCGGCACCACACCATTGAGCTTGAGATCAACCGTGTCCTTGTGCTCGCCTTTGCGTATCAGTGCAAAGCCGCGGAAGAAGCTGAGCGGAGGAGTGTGGTTGAGCGAATTCGAAATCATGTGCGCACGGAAGATGCTGTTCTTCTTGGCCTTCTCCAGCGTTTCCTGATAGAGGCCCGCAAACAGGCTTTCGTCGCCGACAATCGGTCTGAGATCGAACATGACGCTGGCAAGCATCTGGGCCATCGGGTCTGGTTTGTCGATCCAGTTGGCGAAATAGCTGCGCCAGACAGAGACCGGCTGGCACCAGCGCGGATTGGTAGCCATCATGTCGCCGGGGCAGTAGTAGAACCCGGCTGCATCCAGACCATCGGAGACAAAGCGGGCAAAGCGCTGGAAATAGTCGCCATGTTCAGCTTCGCTGTAGCACTCATCCAGAATGAGGCAATTGTCCTGATCGGACACGCCGGTCTGTTCCTGTCTTCCTTGCGAACCGCATGCCAGCCATAGATAGGGGATCGGGGCCTTGCCGAGGCGCTCTTCGGCCAGTTGCACCAGACGTCTGGTCAGGCTGTCGGTGACATTGGTGACGATGCGGCCGATGTTGTGGGCGTCAACACCGCTGCCGACCAGCTGGGCCAGCATTTGCGGTACCTTGGCGACGATGGCTGCCAGATTCTCGAAGCTGTCCTGCCGTTGCAGATCGCGGATCAGGAAGGGAGCGGAGACGGCTTGCCTGTGTACCAGATTGGTGTTGGTGAGAATACCGACCAGCCGTCCCTTTTCAACTACCGGCAGATGGGTGTGTGTGCGCTCCATCATCGACAGCAGGGCATCAAAACCCAGTGCCTCGGGGCCGAGGGTGAAGGGGTTCGGCGTCATGATGTCACGAACCGGGGTGTCGAGGCTGCGACCAGCTGCAACAATCCTGTGCGCCATGTCGCCGGAGGTCAGGATGCCGATCAATCTGTCCTGCTCTGTGATCAGCAGGCAGGAGATATTCCTGCTCTTCATCAGCTTGGCCGCATTGGTGGCGGTCGTGTCCGGGGCGATGGTGATCGGGTCGGGGGTCATCAACTCGCCGATGGTGATGGAAATGAGGTCGGTTGTAGAATCGGATTGCCCACCGGCGGCGACCTTCTTGGCTAGGGAGCTGTCGAAGAAGGCATGAAACGAGGGTGACGCAGCGATCAGCTCGTTAAAGCTGGCCTTGGGAATGATGAACAGGCGGCTGTCCCTGCTGGCCACCGCCTTGTTGGGAGCCTTGCCGTCACTGAGCATGGCGCGCTCGCCAAAGCAGTTGCCGATCGTCAGGTGCAGAAGCAGATTGCCCTCCGGCGTGATCAGATCGACCTCGCCGGAGCGGATCAGATAGAGGCCGGAAACCTTCTGGCCCACGTCGAGAATCACGTCTCCCTGCTTGACCTCCAGCGCGATTGTGCTTTCGCCAAGGGTTTCCAGACGGCTCATTTCCAACAGGTCAAACGGGTGCCTGTGACTTGCGAATTCTGCGAAATCCGACGTGCTCATCAGTCGTTCTCCGGGCTAGGGTGCCAAAAAAATCCCGCCGAGGTGGTCGGCGGGATCTCTCAGAGTGTCTTGTCTCGGGCCGCGAGGACCCCTCAGAGATCCTCGCTACCGATGATCCTAGTGATCGATGGCAGCGCCAGCCCCTTTCGGGATGCGGATGCTTTCGACCAGATCCTGAATCTCCTTCGGAGGTTCTGCGGACATTGCAGAGACAACATAGGCCACTGCGAAGTTGATGATCGCACCAACGGTACCGAATGCTTCCGGAGCGATACCCATGAAGTGGTTGTCCGGCGTGTTTGGCAGCATTTCCGTGCCCGGGATGAAGAACCAGCCCTTGTAGGTGAAGATGTAGAGCAGGGTCGTTGCGATACCGGCAACCATCCCCAGGATCGCGCCCTTGGAGTTCACGCGCTTGGAGAAGATGCCCATCATCAGCGCCGGGAAGATCGATGAGGCAGCCAGACCGAAGGCCAGAGCCACAACCTGCGCGGCGAAGCCTGGAGGATTGAGGCCGAGGTAGGCGGAGATCGCGATGGCAACGGCCATGGAGACACGAGCCCACATCAGTTCCTGCTTCTCGGTGATCTGCGGCGTGAAGGTGCCCTTCAGCAGGTCATGGGAAACAGCCGAGGAAATGGCCATCAGAAGCCCTGCTGCGGTGGAGAGAGCGGCGGCGAGACCACCGGCAGCCACCAGAGCAATCACCCAGTTCGGCAGTTTGGCGATTTCAGGGTTGGCCAGAACCATGATGTCACGGTCGACAGTCAGCTCGTTGCCCTTCCAGCCAAATTCTTCGGCTTTCGGTGCAAAGGATGTGGACTTGTCGTTGTAATACTGGATTCGGCCGTCACCATTCTTGTCTTCGAATTTCAGAAGACCAGTGGTTTCCCAGTTCTTAAACCAGTCAGGACGGTTTTCATACAGCAGGTTGCCGTCTTCCGCGCCGACTGCGCCGGTCTGGATGGTGTCCATGAGGTTCATGCGGGCCATTGCGCCAACGCCGGGAGCGGTGGTGTAGAGGATCGCGATGAAGACCAGGGACCAGCCTGCGGTCCAGCGTGCGTCGGAAACCTTCGGCACGGTGAAGAAGCGGATGATGACGTGTGGCAGACCAGCAGTACCGATCATCAGGGACATGGTGAACATGAACATGTTGAACGGATTGGACGTGAAGCTGGTGTATTCGGCAAAGCCGAGGTCAACCACGATCTGGTCAAGCTTGGCCAGCAGCGGTTCACCCGAAACATGGTTGGAGAACAGGCCAACCTGCGGCAGGAAATTGCCGGTCAGTTCCATGGAGATGAAGACAGCCGGAATGGTGTAGGCAAGGATCAGAACGCAATACTGTGCGATCTGAGTGTAGGTGATGCCCTTCATGCCGCCCTGAACCGCGTAGAGGAACACGATCGCGGTGCCGATCAGCAGACCGGTGGATGCGTCCACTTCGAGGAAGCGGGAGAAGGCAACGCCAACGCCCTTCATCTGGCCGATAACATAGGTGATCGAGCAGATGATGAGGCAGACAACGGCCACGATGCGGGCTGTCGATGAATAGAATCGATCGCCGATGAATTCAGGCACGGTGAACTTGCCGAACTTGCGCAGATACGGGGCCAGCAGCATGGCCAGCAGCACGTAACCACCGGTCCAGCCCATCAGGTAGGCCGACGCGCCATAGCCGCTGAAGGAGATGATCCCGGCCATGGAGATGAAGGAGGCTGCCGACATCCAGTCGGCGGCGGTTGCCATGCCGTTGGCGATCGGGTGAACGCCGCGACCGGCGGCGTAGAATTCACCGGTCGAGCCGGCTCGTGCCCAGAAGGCAATCCCGATGTAGAGCGCAAAGGACGCGCCTACAACGATGTAGGTAAGAGTTTGAAGATCCATGGTCTAGCTCCTCGCGTTCCTTATTCTTCAACGCCAAATTTTTTGTCGATCGCATTCATGCGGATTGCATAGAAGAAGATGAGTCCCAGAAAGACCCAGATTGATCCCTGCTGGGCAAACCAGAATCCCAGGTCGGACCCGCCGACTGAAATTCCCGAAAGAGCAGGACGAAGAAGCAGACCAAACCCGAAGGAGGCGATAAACCAGATGACAAGGCAAATCGCGATCAGATTCAGGTTGGCTTTCCAATAGGCATGTCCGGATTCGTTATTCTCGGCCATAATTCCCCCCATGGTGCTGAACCGCCTGGCGGTTCATGTTCCATTCTGAAAGGTCTGTCCCTGATGGTTGTGTCTGTTCAGGTGCCGTTCCTCAGCTGCACCGCGACATTTTTTATACCGGTCATGGACAAGACCATGTGAGTTGTAAGATACAGATATGCTGAATACAGCCGTCTGTCCTTGCAGTGATCTAAAATGAGAGGCGTTATCAATTCAATTAATTGTTCGTATAATTCCTTCATCCTTTAGTCGTGCGATGTGTAAGTGTAATTTATACTGAATTTATCGTTTGTTGCTTGCGTTTTAACTGGAAGTATTTCTTTAGTTTTATTTGGATTAAAGTATAATTGCATAGGTTTATATTTCGCGCTTGCGAAGGGTGGCTGGTCAATTTATTGCATTGCAGCATGGCTGCGTGGCGCACGCTAGGTTGCGGATCCAACTGGGATTTTCCGGCTTTCTGAAACGATCCCGGACTGCCAAGGCGATTGACCTTGGCGGCGCTCTCATGCATATGGAGAGGATGTCTCATCCACCCAGCCTCACTCCGCCTCTTGTCGATTATGCCCCGCCCGTCGAGCCCGATCTCGATGTGCTTTATGAGGATGCGCATTTAGTAATTCTCAACAAGCCATCCGGACTATTGAGCGTGCCGGGCAAGGCCGAAGAGCACTGGGACTGTCTCGAGCACCGGGCCAGGCTGCATTTCGGCGATACGCGAATCGTTCACCGGCTCGATATGGATACCTCGGGAATCATGGTTCTGGCGCGCACCGATGATTGTCATCGCAATCTTGGGCGCCAGTTCGAGAAGCGCAAGGTAAAGAAGAGCTATGTGGCGCGGGTCTGGGGCATGATGGTCGGCGATGGGGGGACGGTGGACCTGCCGCTGATCTGTGATTGGCCGAATCGCCCCAAGCAGATGGTTTCTTTCGAGCTTGGCAAACGGGCTGTGACCGATTGGCAGGTGATCGGACGCGATGAGGCCAGCACGCTGGTGCGGCTGTTTCCCCATACGGGCCGGTCACACCAGTTGCGGGTGCACATGCTCAGTCTCGGGCATGTGATCATGGGGGACCGCTTCTATGCCGAGGGTGAGGCTTTGACCGGTGCCGACAGGCTGATGCTGCACGCCGAGACGCTCGGCTTCATCCATCCGGCCAAGGGGGAATGGGTGGATTTTGTCTGCCCCAGTCCTTTTGGCTGAGATCGTCCCGTGATTGATGCGTTGCGCAGGTGGGATGCTTCCCATTGCTCCTCGGGCAGGGCTCTCACACCCTCGTCCGTTTGAGGCGCTCAAGGATTTCATGCAGACTGGACAGAAAGCGTGACCGGTCGGCTTTTGAGAAGGGGGGCGGTCCGCCGCCGATGTCGCTGGTCTCGCGCAGATCGGCCATCAGATTGCGCATGGCGACCGCCGAGCCGATGGAGTTTTCCGTAAATGGTTTGCCGGTGGTGCCGATCACACTGGCGCCCTTGGCAAGGCAGCGCTGGGCAAGCAGGATATCGGCGGTGACGATCACCGCGCGTGGGTGCGCTATGGCGGCGATGTGATCATCGGCCACGTCGGGCCCGTCCTCGACCTTTACGAAACTTATGGGGATTGCCCATTCATCCCTGCGTGGCATGCGCATGAACTGGTTGGCCACGAGCGTGACCGGAACCCCATGGCGCTCGGCCACCTTGTAGACCTCTTCCTTGACGGGGCAGGCATCGGCATCAACGAGGACTTCAACCGGACGATGCTCCGGAATGGCTGCCTGCTCCTTGCTCATTGCGTCTTCGTTCATTGGCTCTTGTCCACCAGACAGATCTGGATATCGGCAACATTGGTGCCGGTTGCGCCGATCATCAGATGATCGCCGGACATCTCCAGTGCCTTGTAGCTGTCGTTGTTGGCCAGCAGCTCCCGTGGTCGTGCGCCAGCCTGCCGGATCCGGTAGAGTGTTGCGGCATCCACCAGACCCCCGGCGCTGTCGGTCGGGCCATCGCGCCCGTCGGTACCGCCCGACAGGAACACCCAGTGACCGTCAATCGGCTGTTCTTCACTGGCTGCGGCAAAGCGCAGGGCCAGTTCCTGATTGCGGCCGCCCTTGCCGTCGCCCTTCAGTGTGACCGTGGTCTCGCCACCCCAGATATAGGCGGTCTTCTGCCCCTCTGGCGCTGCGCGGGCCGCGTCGAGCAACCGCGGGGCCACCTCTTCTACGTCGCCTTCCAGCAGATCGTCCAGAATCGTGCCCTGCCAGCCAAGAGGAAGGGCTTCCAGAACAGCGTCCAGACTCAATCGATTGGAGCCGATGAGCCGGTTGGTGGTGTTGGAAAAGTCGATTGCGTCTGTTTCATCCGGTGTTTCCAGAACCGCCCTGACCGATGGCGGCAGTTGTTCGACCAGCCCCTTGGCGGCAAACAGCGCCAGAGCATCCTGTTTGCTGCCCAACGGCGGATTGGTCGGGCCCGAGGCGATGACGCTGAGATCGTCGCCGACCACATCGGAGAGGATAAAACTGTCCACGGGCGCGGGTGCTGCCAACTGGCTGAGACCACCGCCCTTCAGTTGCGACAGGCATTGGCGGACCAGATTCATCTCCTGAATGACATAGCCATTGGCGAGCAGCAGCCTGTTGACGGCTGCCTTGTCCTCAAGAGTGAGGCCGGGCAACGGTGCAGGAACCAGTGCTGAACCACCACCGCTGATCAGGACGATGATGCGATCCTGTACGGTCGTGGTTGCCAGCATGTCGATGATCGCCTGCCCTGCGGCAAGGCCGTTTTCATCCGGCACGGGGTGTCCGGCTGCAAGACATCTGGCGCCTTCAATCTCTGTGGCATTCTCGTAATTGGTTATGACGAGGCATTCATGTGGCGTCTCGTCCGGCAGGGCCCTGAGGCAGCTTTCAGCCATGGCAGCGGCGGCCTTGCCAAGGGCGATGATCAGATAGCGTCCCTTCTGCAGGGGAAACAGAGGATTTTCGCCAAAGGCCCTTTCCAGTGCCAGACGAGGGTCTGCGGCGGCGACACCTTCCTCGAACAGGGCGGATGCGAGGTCTCTCAATTGCCTGATTTCGTTTTCTTCACCAGTCACGTCTGCCTCCCGCTGTCGACTGTCTTATCCATCGGGGGGCGAGTATAGGGGCAAGGGGACCAAAGGACCAGCCATTCTGACGGGATTGTCTATTTGGGCACAGGGGCTTGGCGACTTGGGGCGTGGACGCCGGGGGTGGGGTAGATGAGTAGGGATGGTGCTCGGGATCGGGCGGGAGCTTTCTGGCGGTGAGCCAGGCTTGCAGTACTCAAAGACGGTACAAAAAAAAGATGCCCTGTCCCAGATCGCTCTGGGCCAGGGCATGTTCGCCACTTGGGCGGGGTTCAAACCTCATGCAAATCGGGGAGGAGGCAGCATGAGGCTAGAGGGGGTCCCCGTCGCAAATGACCTCACCTCTTTGCAGAGGCTTCGTTGGCTCACTTACAGGGGATAGTTTACGACTTTCGTCTTATGCGCAAAAGAGGCTTTTTCGCTTGTCAGCTCTGATATTGCTGCATGACTGGGGCGGTTTTTGCGTGAATTATTAGAGGTTTATACGTATTTCAGCCGTCGTGGCGGTCGTGGAAGGTCATTGCATCCCATTCGCGCGGGTTCGGGTGGATGCGCGGTTCGGAGCTTGCCAGAGTCTGGAAGAATTTCAGGGCAAATGAAAATGGGTTGCTACTTTTTTCGGACATGGGGCCACTCTTTCGTCATCGTTCGCGGTTTCAGGCGTGGTTTCGGACATTGGCTTTTCTTGGGGCGACTTTGGCGGTTTTCTGCGCTTTTTTGAAGAGACAAGTTTGCGCGGCCTTTATGCTTCATATGCATACCTTTAAATTTAATGATGCAAATTTATGCGAAGTAACGTAGCTGACAAAGGTGTTGCCCTATGATATGTTCTCTTTATGTTCTTATTGGAGGGTGTCATGCAGGATCTTTTGACAGATGTCTTTCCCTTGCGGGGCGGTCGGGCGCATGAGGTGACCGGGCAGGGGGCAACGGTGTTTGCTGCCATCACCTGCGGGATTGGCCAGCGCAGCGATCGGCGGCCGGCCATGTGGCTGGTCGAGGACTGGCGGACGGAGGGGCTCAATCCGGATGGTCTGGCGCCTTTCTGCGATCCGCACCATTTGCTGCTGGCGCGGGTGGCTGACCAGAAGACCATGCTGGCGTCTGCCGAGGAGGCCTTGCGCTCGGGCGCGCTGTCCACGGTGGTGGCCGAAGTGCCGCGTGAGCTGAGCTTTACGGCAGGGCGTCGTCTGCAGCTCGCGGCCGAGGAGGGCAAGGCAACCGGGATCCTGATGATCGGCGAGGGAATGGGCAACAATGCCGCCGAAAGCCGCTGGCATTGTTCACCGCTTTTCTCCCCGAAATTCCGGCAGGATCAGGTGGTTATGCCCTCGCGGCAGACTTCCGACTCGACTCTTCAACGTTGGCAGCTTATAAAGAACAAATCAGGAACATTAGGGTGTTGGGATTTGATCTGGGATGCAGAGACGCGTCGTGTCATTGTGGTTTCCGAGGCTGGCGAGCGACCGCATTCTGCGGCGCGTGGTCATGACGACGCCTTTTGCCCTCACGTTGCAGCAGAGTAATGCCGAGCGGCTTTATTGTCTCAATGAGAGCGCCGAGCGGGACGGGCTGCAGCGGGGCATGGGCTTGGCGGATGCCCGGGCCTTGTGCCCGCAGTTGCAGACCATGCCCGCGGACCGAGAGGCGGATGGCCATTTTCTGCAGTTGCTGGCACGCTGGGCCGGTCGCTTCTGCCCTTGGGTGGGGCTGGATGGCGAGGATGGTCTGCTGCTTGATGTGACGGGCTCGACGCATCTGTTCGGCGGTGAACTTGCCTTGCTGGAGACCATCGGGGAGCGTCTGGCGCGGGGGGGCATTGCTGTGCAGCCGGGGCTGGCCGATACGCGCGGAGCAGCCTGGGCGCTCGCCCATTATGGCGGCCGGGTGGCAGATGAGACGGGGGCGGCGCGCCCTGACCAGAGCCCTTCCGGCCCAGTTTCTCATCAGGTCTCTCATCAGGTCTCCCGCCTGGAAACCCGTCTGGAAGCCCGTCTGGCCGCGCCGGGCAAGGCGCTTGCCGCGATTGGCGGGTTTCCCATTGCGGCCCTGCGTCTGGAAGAGAAGGTCTGCACCGGGCTGATGCGGCTTGGGGTGCGGACCATAGATGCGCTTCATGCCCTGCCACGGGCCACAGTCACCCGTCGCTTCGGGCTGGAGCCGCTGTTGCGGCTTGATCAGGCGCTGGGGCACCGGGAAGAAGCGATCTCACCCCTCTCCGAGGCCCCGCACTATGGGGTGCGGATGAGCCTGCCCGAGCCGATCGGCCTGGCCGATGATGTCATGGCCGTAGCGGCCAGACTGCTGGACCGGCTGTGCGACAAGCTGGACCGGCAGGGCGCCGGCGCGCGGGTGTTGCAACTGACCATGCGGCGGCTCGACATGGAGGCCAGTCAGGTGGAGTTGCGGCTGGCCCGTCCCATGCGGGAAGCTTTGCGCATCCTGCCGCTGTTCGAACGGGGCGTTGGCGAAGTGGATGCCGGGTTCGGCATCGACATGGTGCGGTTGGAAGCAACCGTCGTCGAGTCGATGGCCGATGAGCAGATGGCGAGCGTGGTGCTGAGCCATGGGCGGAGCGACCGCAAGGACGAGGGCTCTCCCTCGCCTGCCGACCATGCGCTGGATGATCTTGTCTCCCGGCTTGGCAGCCGTATCGGGCTTGAAAATATCCTGCGCTTCGTCCCGGCAGACAGCCACATTCCGGAGCGCAGCTTTTCGCTGCAGCCTGCTGCGTGGACCAAGGCCGTCACGGCATGGTCCTCTCCAGACGGGCCATCTGAGGGGGGGCGGGGGAGCGCGGGGGGCGCTTGCCCTCGTCCTGTGCGCCTGTTTCCTCCCGAACCGATCGTACTGCCCCTGTCGGCGGAGCCGGACCCCGGGCGGCGGGAGCCGCCGGCGCATTTTCGCTGGCGGCGGATGCAGCTGTCGGTGGCCTCGGCGCGCGGGCCGGAACGGATCGCACCGGAATGGTGGTGGGAAGACCCCGCGTGGCGGTCTGGTCTGCGCGATTACTGGTGGGTGGAGACCCGTCAGGGCTGGCGGCTGTGGCTGTTTCATACGCCGCAGAACCGGCTTTCCCATCTGTCCAGCTGGTTCGTGCAGGGTGAATTCGCATGACGCAGGATCCGTCTCGCCCAGCAGACTCAGAGGGGGCTGAGGGCTATGGGAGCAGCGCGACGCCACCGGCAAAGGGGCCAACGCCGAATTCAGGGGCCGTTTTGCCAGAGCAACTGGAGGCGATGCGCCCCAGAACCTATGCGGAATTGTGTGTGTCTTCCAATTTCACCTTTCTCACCGGCGCATCGCATCCGGAGGAGCTGGTCATCCGTGCGGCAGAGCTGGGACTTGACGCCATCGCGATCACGGACCGCAATTCTCTGGCCGGGGTGGTGCGGGCCTATTCGGCGCTCAAGGAACTGAAGCGCCAGTGTGAGGAACAGGCGGACAAGCTGCCTGAAGGCATCCGTCTGCGCTCCAGTCAGCGGATCGATCCTTCCAGTCGCCAGCCGAAGGAGGCGGCAGGGCAGGGAGGCCTGGCTCCGTCGCTGGTGGTCAAGCTGCCGCGCCTGATTGTCGGGGCGCGTCTGGTGCTCAGCGACAGTGCGCTCCATTGGCTTGCTCTGCCGACGGACCGGGCGGCCTATCAGCGGCTGACGCGGCTGCTCACCCTTGGCAAGCGGCGGGCCGAGAAGGGGGAGTGCCAGCTGTATTACGCCGATCTGCTGGCGGCCGGGTCGGGGATGATGCTGATAGCACTGCCGCAGGCGGGGCTGGCCCACCCGGATGTCGAGAGGCAGATCCGGCAGGCCGTGGTGCAGTTTCCCGGTGCCGTGTTTCTGGGCGCTGCCCCCGCTTACAATGGCTCCGATCAGGCCTGGTTTGATGCCTGCGCCAAACTCGCCTACCGGCTGGCCGCGCCCATGGTGGCCTTGGGCGATGTGCTCATGCATCACGGGCGACGGCGGCAACTGGCCGATGTCCTGACGTGCCTGAGGGACCATATCACCATTGATGCCATCGGTTCGCGGGCGCTGCCCAATGCAGAGCGGCGCCTCAAGGGGGCGGCTGACATGGTGCGGCTTTATTGCCGCCATCCGGCTGCCATCCGGCGGGCATCCGAGATCGCCATGCGCTGCACCTTCGCTCTTGATGAGCTGAGCTATGAATATCCCGACGAGGTGGCGGGTGAGGAAAGCCCGCAGGCGCGGCTTGAGCGGCTGACCAACGAGGGGCTCGCCCGGCGCTATCCGCAAGGGGTGCCGGAGAAATCCCGCGGGCTGGCGGACAAGGAACTGGCGCTGGTCGGCAAGCTCGGTTTTGCAGCCTATTTCCTGACGGTGCATGACATCGTGATGTTTGCCCGCAGCAAGGGGATCCTCTGCCAGGGGCGCGGCTCGGCGGCCAACTCCATTCTCTGTTTTGCTCTTGGCATCACCGATGTGGCGCCGGAAACCATCACCATGGTGTTCGAGCGTTTCGTCTCGGAACACCGTGGCGAGCCGCCCGATATCGATGTGGACTTCGAGCACGAGCGGCGTGAAGAGGTGATCCAGCATATCTATGAGCGCTATGGCCGCCACCGCGCCGGGCTGTGTGCCACGGTCATTCATTTCCGCACCCGCTCTGCCATCCGCGAGGTGGGCAAGGTGATGGGGTTGTCGCAGGATGTGACGGCGGCGCTGTCGGGCCAGATCTGGGGCTGGTCGACCGACGGGGTCGATCTCAGGCGCATGAAGGAGCTGGGGCTCGATCCGGCGGATCGGCGGCTTATGCAGACGATTGCCCTCATCGCCGAAATCATCGGTTTCCCGCGTCATCTCTCCCAGCATGTGGGTGGTTTCATCATCACGCGCGGGCGGCTCGATGAACTGTGCCCGATCGAGAATGCGGCGATGGAAGATCGCACGATCATCGAATGGGACAAGGATGACATCGATGCGCTGGGCATCCTCAAGGTGGATATTCTGAGCCTTGGCATGCTGACCTGCATCCGCAAGAGCTTCGATCTGCTCAAGGAGCATGAGGGCATCCGTCACACCATTGGTTCGGTACCGCAGGAGGATGGGGCGACCTATGACATGCTGTGTGTGGCCGATGCTGTGGGGGTGTTCCAGGTGGAAAGCCGGGCGCAGATGAATTTTCTGCCACGGATGCGACCGCGCACCTTCTACGATCTGGTGGTCGAGGTGGCAATTGTCCGGCCTGGCCCCATTCAGGGCGGGATGGTGCATCCCTATATCAACCGGCGTCAGGGGCGCGAGCGGGTCTGGTTTCCTTCAAAGGCGCTGGAAGAGGTGCTGGGCAAGACCCTCGGTGTGCCGCTGTTTCAGGAACAGGCGATGCAGATCGCCGTGGTGGCGGCAGGCTTCAGCCCCGAGGAGGCAGATCGGCTGCGGCGTTCGCTTGCCACCTTCCGCCGGATGGGCACCATACACAGTTTCAAGGAACGGTTTGTCGAGGGTATGCTGGAGCGCGGCTATGAGCGGGACTTCGCCGATCGCTGCTTCTCCCAGATCGAGGGCTTTGGCGAGTATGGCTTTCCGGAGAGCCATGCGGCAGCCTTTGCTATGCTGGCCTATGTGTCGGCCTGGCTCAAGTGCCATCATCCGGCGGTTTTCGCCTGCGCGCTGCTCAACTCCCAGCCGATGGGCTTCTATGCGCCGGCGCAGATCGTGCGTGATGCCCGCGAGCACGGTATCGAAATCCGGCCCATCTGCGTCAACAACAGCGTCTGGGACAACAGGCTGGAGCGGCGGCTGGACGGGGCACTGGCCATCCGGCTCGGCTTCCGTCAGATCAAGGGCTTCTCGGTCGAGGATGCAGACTGGATCGTGGCGGCCCGTGGCAATGGCTATCCGGATCCACAGAGTGTCTGGCAGCGGGCGGGCCTCAGGGGCGGGGCGATGGAACGGTTGGCCGAGGCCGATGCCTTTGTCAGCATGGAGATGGGGCGGCGCGAGGCACTCTGGCAGGTCAAGGCCTTTGCCTCGCTCAAGCCTCTGCCGCTGTTCAGCGATCCGATTGACGGCGAGTGCATCAACGAGCCTTCGGTGACCCTGCCGCAGATGCATCTGGGCGAGGAGGTGGTGGAGGATTATGTTTCCATGCGCCTGTCGCTGCGCGCTCACCCGATGGAGCTGTTGCGCCCGTCGCTGCCGGAACTGACCACCAATGGCGATCTGATGGCCTCATCGCTCAAGCGCGTGACCGTGTGCGGGCTGGTGATCACCCGCCAGAGGCCCGGCACGGCTTCGGGGGTCATCTTCGTGACGCTGGAGGACGAGACCGGTGTTGCCAATGTCGTTGTCTGGCCCAAGGTCTACCAGCAATTCCGGCGGGCGGTGATTGCCGGGCGGCTGTTGCGTGTGCATGGCACGCTGCAGAAGGAAGGCATTGTGGTGCATCTGATCGCCGAGCGGGTCGAGGACCTGTCACACCGGCTTTCCGAGCTTGGCCATCCGCTCGATGATGCGGTTGGCATCACCAATCCGCAGGCCGATGAAGCGCCGCGCGGCCGTCCGGGCAAGGGGCTGGCGCGGGTTCCTTCCCGGGCCCGTCACCCGCGCGAGCAGGCCAAGAAGCTGTTTCCCAGTCGTGATTTCCACTAGCGCGGGCCCGACCTGTCAGGCGCTTTTCCCGTCGGGCTAACACCGTTTTCCCCAAGGTTGCATAGTTTGTGATCACTATTTTGCAGGTGCGAACAGACACGGCCAAACGAGTGTGAGGCAATTGCTAATTTTTTGAGCAGATTGGCAAAATGCCATTGCGCAGGTGCGGTGTCGGAACCTTTTCGTGAAACCGATTTCGGTGTTGTTGTTTCAATGGGATGCCGGAATCAGGATATTGGTCGAAAGGTGAATATACCTTCGGTTGCCGAAACCGGTTTCGGTGAGCAGACTTGGCGCGGGAGGATGCCGTGCAAAAGTCTGAAGAACATGATGGCAAGAGGCGTCAAAGCAGAAAAATGAGGGTTACCATCAAGGAAGTCGCCTATGTTCTGGGCATTTCCAAGAGTACCGTCTCGAGGGCGCTCAATGGCTATGCAGATATCTCTGAGCATACCCGGCTGAAGGTTCAGCGGGCGGCTCAGGATCTGGGCTACAAGCCGATGATCCATGCGCAGGCCATTCGCACCGGGCTGGTGCGGTCGCTCGGCATGGTGCTCAATGCCGACAGCCATGATGGTCATCGACCTTTTCTGGCCGACTTCATCGATGGGATTTCCCGCCGCGCCAGTCAGGACAACTGGACGCTGACGGTGGCGACCGCTTCAAATGCGCAGGAAGTGCTGAACACGATCCGGCGCCTGAGCGATGAGCATGCGGTTGATGGCTTCATCCTGCCGCGCACGCGCATTGTCGATCCCCGCGTCGAGTATCTGGTCAAGGCTCATGTGCCCTTCATCATGTTCGGGCGCACTGGCGATGACACCGACTGCGGCTGGTATGACATCGATGCCGAACTGGCCATGGAGCAGGCGGTGTTGCGGCTGGCGGGCATGGGGCACAGGCGCATTGGCTTCATCAACGGCCTGGAGCGCTACATGTATGCCAGGGTACGCTTTGAGGGCTATTGCAGCGGCCTCGACAAGGCAGGGCTTGCCTATGAGGACGCTCTGGTTAGGCGCGATGCCGTAACCCGCAGGGACGGCGCCCGCGAAGGGGCCGAGTTGCTGGACCTGCCCGAGCGGCCAACCGCCATTGTCTGCGCCGTTGATCTGGCAGCGCTCGGTGTCTATCGGGCTGCTGCTGACCGGCGGCTCGAGATTGGCCGCGACCTGTCGATCATTTCCTACGACGGCATTGCCGAGGGCGAATATGCGGCCCCGCCACTTACCAGTTTTTTCGTCGACAACCGGGCAGCGGGGGAGCGCCTTGCTGACCTTCTCATCAGGCGCATCCAGGGGGGCGCGCCCGAAACGCTTCGCCAGTTGGGCGAGGCGCAACTGATCGTCCGGGCATCCGATGGCCCGCCGGTCAATTGATCCGATTGATCTTATTCCATTGTTGCAATTTGGGAGGTTTGACAATGACATTATCTGCAAGCAGCAAACGCCTGACTGGTCTTCTGGTCGGAACAGCGCTTGCCCTTGGCTGTTCCATGGTAACCGCTTCGGCCGAAGGCATCCGCTTCTGGACAACGGAAGAGCAGACCCCGCGTCTGGCTCGCCAGCAGGCCATGGCCAAGGATTTCGAAGCAAAGACCGGCATTTCCGTCGAGGTGATTCCGGTGACCGAGAAGGATCTCGGCACCCGCGCAACGGCTGCCTTTGCTGCCGGGGATTTGCCGGACGTCATCTATCATACCCTGCAATATGCCTTGCCATGGGTGGAAGCGGGCATCCTTGACGGTGATGCTGCAACCGAAGTGATCGAGAAACTGGGCAAGGACACCTATGCGCCGGGTGCTCTGTCGATGGCGGCAACCGAGGATGGCTATGCCTCCGTGCCGGTTGATGGCTGGACGCAGATGATCGTCTATCGCAAGGATCTGTTCGACGCCAAGGGCCTCAAGGCTCCTTCCACCTATGCCGATGTGGAAGCGGCCATCAAGGCGCTGCACAATCCGCCGGAAATGTATGGCTTCGTGGCCGCCACCAAGGTGGATGAGAATTTCATGAGCCAGGTGCTGGAGCATGTCTTCCTGGCCAATGGCGTGTCCCCCGTCGACAAGGATGGCTTCAAGCCGCTCGATGTGAAGAAGACCACCGAAGTGCTCGATTTCTACAAGGACATCGTCAAGGCATCTCCTCCGGGAGAGCTGTTCTGGAAACAGTCCCGCGAGCTGTATTTTGCCGGCAAGGCCGCGATGATCATCTGGTCGCCGTTCATTCTCGATGAGCTGGCCGGCCTTCGGGACGATGCCCCGCCGACCATCACCGACGATCCGACCAGCCCGGAACTGGCGTCTAAGACCGGTATCGTCACCAATTTTGCCGGACCGTCCAATCCGGGTGGTGCTGCATGGGGTGACCTTCGCTATTTCGGCATCACCTCCGATGCAGATATCGAGGCAGCCGAGAAGTTCGTCGAGTATTCTATGAATGAAGGTTACACCCAGACCCTGTCGATCGCGCCAGAAGGCAAGTTCCCGGTTCGTCGTGGTGACGCGGAAAATCCGACCAAGTTTATTGATGCCTGGTCGAAACTGCCGGTCGGTGTCGATCGCAAGAAGCCGCTGGCGGACCTTTATCCCGCCGACATGATCAAGGAAATCGTCTCCGGTCTTGATGTAGCCCAGCGCTGGGGGGTCAAGGAAGGCCAGTTGGCACTGGCTTCCAAGATGATCAACTCCCAGATCTTCAACCAGATCGTGCGCAAATACACCGATGGTGTGATCGGAGCCGAAGAAGCGGTTGCCTCCCTCAATGAGGAACTGGCCAAAATCAAATAGGTCAATGATTTGAATCAGTTCGTGCCGGGTGGAATGCTGCCCGGCACGGCAAGCGGAGCCTCTTCTCATGTCGACAACCGAATTTTCCTCCAGTGCTGCAGGCGGAAGGCGGCAAACGCCATCCCCTGTTCCTCCCCCTTCCGGGCCGCTGGCCAGACGGGAGGCACGCCTTGCCTGGGGTCTCCTGACGCCAACCCTGCTCAGCGTTGCGCTTGTCATCATCCTGCCGCTCATCGCGATCTTCTGGATCAGCGCCAAGCCCATCGGTCTCAGTGATCTCAGGCCAACCACGCCGGACGTCTATGAACGCATGCGCGGCAAGGTCGCCGCAGCCGGGGACAAGGCAGTCATCGAATACCGCCTGAAGAATTCCTCGCGCGAGAAGCCGATCCGGTCGGTGACCATGACGGATCAGTGGCCTGCGGGCCTTGAAGCCGAAGGGCTGGACGCCCGCTGCACAATTGCAAACGGGATGATTTCCTGCAATCTGGGGGATTGGGAGCCGGGCTATAACGAACGCCTGCGCATTGACGTGGTGGCCGGGTCGGAGTTTGTCGATAGCGGTATCAATATTCGCGACAGCGAGCCGGTCATGCGCGGCGAGGCGAGCTCAGAGTTGTTCAGCCTCAGTTTCACCTGGGACAATTTCCGGTCGGTGTTCGACAGCGGCGAGTTTCTGGAAGTGCTGTGGGTGACACTGTTCTACACCATCGTCGGCACGATCGGGGCGCTGGTCGTCGGCATGCTCGCCGCCCTGATGCTCAACAAGAGTTTCTCCGGGCAGGGCATCCTGCGCGGGCTGTTCCTGTTCCCCTATGTGGCGCCGGTCATTGCGGTGGCCTTCACCTGGGTGACGCTGCTGGACCCATTCTCCGGCTCCTTCAACGCGCTGCTGGTGCAGATGGGGCTGATCGATACGCCGATCAACTTTTTCGGACAGCGGCCGCTGGCGCTGTTCACCGTGACGGCATTCGAGATCTGGCGCTATTTCCCGCTGTCCTTCCTGTTCATTCTGGCGCGCATGCAGTCGATCGACAACGACATCTACGAAGCGGCAGACATGGACGGGGCGTCGCCGTTCCAGAAATTCTATTATCTTTCGCTGCCACAGCTGATGGGCATCCTGTCGGTGCTGTTCCTGCTGCGCTTCATCTGGACCTTCAACAAGTTCGACGACATCTTCCTGATGACCGGCGGCAATGCAGGCACGCGCACGCTCACGGTCAATGTCTATGAACAGGCCTTTGCCATTTCCAACATCGGAGCGGGGGCGGCTGTGGCGGTGGTCATCTTCGGCTGTCTTCTGGCCTTCTCCTTCTTCTTCTTCAAATTCCTTTCAAGGGAGGAAGGGCTATGAAACAGGGATATCTGCTCGCGAGCGTGGTGGGCATCCTCTGGAGCCTTACCATCATTGTCTGCCTAACCATCGTGATGGCCTTTTCCACCGGTCTGCCGGTACGTCCGGTCTGGTTTGCATCTGCCCTGCAAGGGGCTGCGATCGGGCTTGTGGCCCTTTATCTGCCAAGCCGGATCCTCGGACTTCTGATCAGCTTCGCGCTGGTGCTCGGCATCAGCCTGTTGCAGCCGTTCGGCATTGCGCTTGGGCAAAACAGCCTTGCGCAGGGGATCGGCGTGCTGATCCTTGGTCTCGGGCTCTATTTCCCGCTGCGTGCCATGGTGCATGGTTTGCCGGTTGGCAGGCTCACGCGGCATCAGTTCGAGGAAGGCATTGTTCGGTTTCTGACCGGTTTTGGCTATGTCTTCTTCACCGCCATTGTCATCGTGCCATTCTATGTGATGCTGATGACCTCGGTGAAGGGGCAGCAGGCGCTGCTGCTTAATCCGCTCGACTTCTCGATCGAATGGGAAAAAGGCTGGGGGCTGTTCCGCTCCTACAAGGAGTTGTTCCTTGAGCACCACTTCGGGTCCTATTTGACGACCTCTTTCCTCGTGTCGGTGGCGACAGTGCTGGTGACGCTGCTGTTCAGCGTGCCCGGGGCCTATGCAGTGGCGCGGTTGCGCTTCAAGGGGCAGGCGGTGATGTCGCGCTCGATCCTGCTCATCTACATGGTGCCGATGATCGTTCTGGCTCTGCCGATCTATGTGGGCTTCTCGATGTTCGGGCTCAGAAACTCGCTGTTCGGTCTGTTGCTGATCTATCCGGTGACGACGATCCCGGTGGCGCTCTACATGTTGCAGGGTTATTTCCGCGGCCTGCCTGGCGAGATCGAGGAGGCCGGTCTGATGGATGGCCTTTCGCGGCTCGGGGTGATCTGGAAGATCACATTGCCGTTATCACTGCCCGCTCTGGCATCGGTTTCGCTTTATGTATTCATGATTGCCTGGAACGAGTTCCTGCTCGCTTTCATGCTGCTGGACGATCCGAGCAAATTCACGCTGACGCGTGGCGTGACCATGCTCAATTCCTCCGAGGTGCCCCGACAGCACCTGATGGCCGGGGCGGTGATTGCCACGCTGCCGATCCTGGTGCTGTTCCTTGGACTTGAGCGTTTCATGACCAAAGGCCTGACCGCAGGCTCTGTTAAAGGATAATTTGATTATGGCTATCTCAGACGACAAACTGGACCGGCAGGCGCGCCGGATCCTGCGGCAGAACGACCGCGGCGGATACACGGTGCCAACGGCGGGGCTGTATCCCTATCAATGGAACTGGGATTCCTGTTTTGCGGCCTGGGGGTTCTCCTCCTTCGATGTCAAACGGGCCTGGTTCGAGATCCATACGCTGTTCACCGGACAGTGGGACACCGGCATGGTGCCGCATATCATCTTCCATAAACGGGCCGATGGATATTTCCCCGGTCCGGATGTCTGGGGGGTCGATCGGGTGCCGCACACGTCAGGGATTACGCAACCGCCTGTCGCCGCAACGCTCATTCGCTCAATTTATGAGCAGGACAAGCATTATGGCCGCGTCCATATGGATCTGATCTACGGACGCCTTGTCAGCTGGCATCGCTGGTTCATGAAGAACCGGGTCGAGCGGGGCATGGTTGCCATCACCCATCCGTGGGAAAGCGGTCGTGACAATGCGGTCGACTGGGACGGGGCGATGTCGGCGGTGTCCACCGAAGGGGTGGGGGAATACACCCGCCGCGACACCAGCCATGTGGATCCGGCCATGCGGCCCAAAAAGGAAGACTATGACCGCTATCTGAAGATGGTCTATTTCGGCCGAGACTGCGGCTGGGACGAGAAGGTCATTCGCGAGGGGTCGCCCTTCCGTGTTGCCGATGTGGGAATGACCTTCATTTTCCTTCGGGCCTGCCGCGATCTGCTGCAACTGGCGCTCGATCTTGATCACCTGACGCCGGAAATCGAGGGCTGGATTGCCGAACTGGAGGAAGGGGTGAAGAACCACTGGAACCCGGAAGGGTATTACGACAGCATCGATTTGCGAACTGGCAAGTTCGCCGGTTCGCTCAGCTCTGCCTCGTTCCTGTGCTGGTATGCAGGCATCGACAGCGAAATCATGAAAGGGCATCTGGAGGCAATCCTCAAGGAAGTCACCTTTGGCGTGCCGTCGCTCGATCCACGGGACGAAAAGTTTGATCATCTGCGCTATTGGCGTGGACCAGTCTGGGGCGTTGTCAACTCGCTGATCGCCATCGGGCTTAACGAGAGGGGCCAGACCGCTCTTGCCGACCGGCTGCGCAAGGATACGCGCAAGCTGATCATCGAACATGGATTTTACGAATATTTCAGTGCGGTTGATGGCACCCCGGCTGGCGGCAACCAGTTCAGCTGGACTGCCGCGATCTGGCTGACATGGGCGGGACCGCATGCAAAGGGGAGGTTCTAGCATGGCATCCATTGAACTCAAGGCCGTGGAGAAATGGTTTGGTGAGCTGCAAGTCATCAAAGGCGTTGATCTGGCGATCGAGGAGGGGGAGTTCATCATTTTTGTCGGGCCGTCGGGATGCGGGAAATCCACCCTGCTCAGGACCATCGCCGGGCTGGAGGAGTGCTCGCGCGGCGAAATCCTGATCGAGGGTAGGAATGTCACCGCCGAGCCGCCCGCCGCTCGTGGCCTTGCCATGGTGTTCCAGTCCTATGCGCTCTATCCGCACATGAATGTGCGCGACAACATGGGCTTCGGCCTCAAGACGGCAGGGACGCCCAAGGCGGAAATAGAGGAAAAGGTCAACGAGGCGGCAAGGGCCCTGAAGCTTGAGTCCTATCTCGATCGCAAGCCCAAGGAATTGTCCGGCGGGCAGCGGCAGCGCGTGGCCATCGGTCGCTCCATTGTGCGCAATCCCACCGCCTTCATGTTCGACGAGCCGCTTTCCAACCTTGATGCAGCGCTGCGGGTGGAAATGCGCTATGAGCTGGCCAAGCTGCACAGGGAGCTGGCCGCGACCATGATCTATGTGACGCACGACCAGGTGGAAGCCATGACACTGGCCGACCGGATCGTTGTTTTGAGGGATGGCATCATCGAGCAGGTGGGCTCGCCGCGCGAACTCTATGAGCGGCCGGGCAATCTGTTTGTTGCCCAGTTCATCGGCTCGCCGAAGATGAATATCATGCCCTGTCGCACAGCAGGGGACGCCTATGTTCTGGAAGGCGGCCGGGGTGGTCCGCAGACCCAGCCAGGCATTGCCAGCCACGTCGGCGTGCGGCCGGAAGCGATCACCATCGGGCAAAAGGGGGAAGGTCAGTGTGACGGGGTCATTGATATCGTTGAATATCTCGGCTCGGATACGCATCTGCTGGTCGACTGTGGCGGCTTGGGTGCCATCGGTGTTCGGCTGGATGGCGATGCAACCGTCAAACCCGGCGATGAAGTGGGACTGATCTTCAATCCCGGCAAGCTGCATTTCTTTGATGACGCCGGGCTGGCTCTGCCCAGAAGTGGCCCAGAAGCTGCCTAGGGGTTGAGGGGCGGTCCGCACTTTCCTGTTTGTCGTTTCACGGCGCGGGCGATTGAGGGGCACTTTCCGCTTGCATTGCATTGGCGGGAAGTGCTCAATTTTTTTTCCAGCTCTTCTCGTGCCACAGCTCTTCCTGTCCGGTTTCGGGCAGGAGGCTGGACTGACAGGACCCTACCGGATGACCTTTGATCAAGTCATAGTTCTGCTGTTGTTGCTGCTTGTCTTCATTGGCTTCTTCAAGGAATTCTATCCTCCTGAAGTGACTGCCCTTGGTGCGTCCGGCGTCCTGCTGGCGCTGGGCATCATTGACACCAGGGACTTTCTGTCCGTCTTCAGTTCCAGTGCCCCGATTACCATCGCCATGATGTTCATCATCTCCGCAGCGCTGGAGCGGACCGGGGTGCTGTCTTTGCTGGGGGATCTGCTCAAGCGACAGGCCAGGGGGTCGCTTCTGCGGGCGTTGTTGATGATGATGATTGGCACCATCATCATTTCGGCTTTCATGAACAACACGCCGGTTGTCATCCTGCTGACGCCGGTGATGATTTCCGTTGCGACCAGCGTCGGGGTCTCGCCGTCGCGGTTTTTGATGCCGCTGTCCTATTCTGCCATTTTCGGCGGCACCCTGACGCTGGTGGGCACGTCGACCAACATCCTGATGAGCGGTATCGCCAAAGAGGCCGGACAGCCGCCGCTCTCCATGTTCGAGATGACCCTGCCGGGGCTGGTCTTTGCCTTTGTCGGTATGGTCTATATGCTGTTTCTTGGTCGCTATCTCATTCCCGACCGGACAACCCTGTCGGGACTTCTGGGGCATTCGGCCAAGCGGCGGTTCATGGCGCGGCTGCTCATCCCCTCCCGCTCGCGCTATATCGGCAAGCATGTTGCCGAGCTGCCCTTCAACAAGACCCAGACGGCGGTGGTCGATGTCATCCGCGGCGAGCTGTCCTTGCGCGACAATCTGCGCCAGGTCGAGCTGATGGCCGGCGACCGGGTTGTCGTGAAAACCGACACGGGTGAAATTCTTGGGTTGCGGGATGACGGGCAGGTGGCGTTTCAGGATTTCTCCGGCCAGGATCTGGAGCCGGTGGCGGTCGGCCAGACGGTGCAGCTGGAGGCAAGCATCGGGCCGACCTCATCGCTGCTTGGCAAGACGATCAGCTCTCTACGCTTGCGTCGCCGCTATGGGGTCTATCTGATGGCCGTGCATCGGCAGAACGAAAACATTACGGCGGGCGGCGACAGCCTGCGTCTGCAATTTGCCGATACCCTGCTGCTCGAAGGGCCGCCGGATGGCATTCAGCGCCTCGTCGAGGAGGCGGGAGTGGTCAACCTGACTGCGCCGACGACCAAGGCAATCCGCCGCGACAAGGCGCCGCTTGCGGTTCTCACCATCCTTGCAGTGATGATCCTTGCGGCCTTTGACGTGATGCCGATTGCCGGGCTTGCGATCATTGGGGCGGTGTTTGTGATGATGACGCGCTGCATCGACCCTGAAGAGGCGTTCGATGCCATCGACTGGCGGATCCTGTTCCTGATCTTCGGCATGCTGGGTATGAGCATGGGGCTGGAACAGACCGGTGCAGCAAGGGTCATTGTCGAGACTGCCGTTGGACTGGTGGGGGACGCCGGACCTTATGTCATTCTGGCCATCGTCTATGTGCTGACGTCGACACTGACCGAGATGATCAGCAACAACGCTGTGGCGGTGCTGATCGGTCCGATCGTGATCGGACTGGCGCAACAACTGGGGCTCGATCCCCGGCCTTTCATCATCGCCGTGATGTTTGCCGCCTCGGCGAGCTTTGCGACGCCGATCGGCTATCAGACAAATACCTTCATCTATAGCGCTGGTGGCTATCGCTTCCGGGACTTCCTGTTGGTTGGCCTGCCGCTTAACGTGATGTTTGCTGCCCTGTCCATTGTCGTGATCCCCTTCTTCTTTCCCTTCTGACAGGTGGAAGGAATAAAAAAAACGGGGCGGCATAGCCGCCCCGTTCGTTGTTTTGGGGAGGAGAGGACGATAGCTGATCAAACGAAGCGGTTGACCAGATTTTCCAGAATTTCCTGCCGGCCGGAGCGTGGCAGCGGGTTGATGTCTTCGTTGAGGACGCGCTCGGTGATGCTTTCCAGCGATCCCTTGGCGAGCATGTCCCTGTTGACGTCCGTGTCCCAGTCGGCATAGCGCTCGGTGAGGGCCTTTTCCAGTCCGCCATCTTCGAGCATCGCAGCCGCTGCCTTGAGGCCGCGGGCACAGATGTCCATGCCGCCAATGTGGGCTGCAACCAGATCTTCCGGATCCAGCGACTGACGGCGAACCTTGGCGTCAAAGTTGGTGCCACCTGTTGTGAAGCCGCCGGACTTCAGGATGTGATAGTAGGCAAGGGCGACTTCCGGCGTATTGTTGGGGAACTGGTCCGTATCCCACCCGGACTGATAGTCGTTGCGGTTCATGTCGATGGAGCCGAGCATGCCGTCGGCTGCCGCAACCGCGATTTCATGCTCGAAGCTGTGACCGGCGAGAATGGCGTGGCCCTGTTCGAGGTTCAGCTTGACTTCGCCTTCCAGCCCGTATTTGCGCAGGAAGCCGATGCAGGTGGCCGCATCGAAGTCATACTGATGCTTGGATGGTTCCTGTGGTTTTGGCTCGACCAGAATGGTGCCCTTGAAGCCGATCTTGTGCTTGTAGTCGACGACCATGTTGAGGAAGCGGCCCATATGGTCCAGCTCTTTCTTCAGGTCGGTGTTGAGCAGGGTTTCATAGCCTTCGCGGCCACCCCAGAGCACATAGTTCTGGCCACCCAGACGGAATGTTGCGTCCATGCAGCTCTTGACGGTCGCAGCGCTGTAGGCATAGACGTCCGGATCCGGGTTGGTGGACGCCCCCGACATGAAGCGGCGGTTGGAGAACATGTTGGCAGTGCCCCAGAGCAGCTTGGTCTCGGAGCTTTCCATCTTCTCTTCGAAATAGTCGACGATCTCGTTGAGGTTGGAAAGGCTCTCGGCGAAATTCCGGCCTTCCGGGCGGACATCGGCGTCATGGAAGCAGAAGAACGGCGCGCCAAGGAGGTCGAACAGTTCAAACGCCACGTCGGCCTTCAACTTGGCCTTGGCCATTTCATCGCCGAACCATGGACGATCAAAGGTGCGTCCACCGAACGGGTCGCCGCCTTCCCATGCAAAGCTGTGCCAGTAGGCAACGGCAAAGCGCAGATGATCCTTCAGGCTCTTGCCCATCACGATTTCATCGGGATTGTAGTGGTGGAAGGCAAGCGGGTTGTCGCTGTCCGGGCCTTCATACTTGATTTTGGACAGGGAGCCGAAAAAGTCCGTCATGATCAGAGTTCCTTCAGGGATGAGTAGGCGGCTGCGTAACGGGCATAGACAGGTTCGAAGCTGTCTTGCAGGGCCTTGTTTGGATAAAAGCTTTTTTCAATGGCTGGCATCTTGCACAGATCGGAAGGATTGCCCTTCGTTGCTGCCACAAGACCCATGCGTGCGGCGCCGAAGGCTCCACCGAAATCACCGTCCTCCGGCCGGTCGATCTGCTTGTCCAGGATGGTGGCAAGCAGCGAGAGCCAGTAGTCCGAAGAAGAGCCGCCGCCCACGGCGATCATACGGCTGAGGTTGGTGCCTGCCGCTTCAAGGGCCCTTATGCCGTCCTTGAAAGCGTAGGAAATGCCTTCAAGGACGGCGCGGGTGAGGACAACCCGGTCATCGGGGTGGGAGAGGCCGATAAAGGCGCCGCGAATGCCGGCGTCGTTATGAGGCGTGCGCTCGCCACCAAGATAGGGAAAGAACATGGTCGAGCCGGGAGCGGTGATCTCGTCGCCCAGTGCCCGGGTGAGATCGGCGGCCTTGGAGCCGACCAGATTGGCGTACCAGTTGAGGGCGTCGGTGGCTGCCAGAATGACAGCCATGTGGCACCAATGGTTGGCCGTGGAGTGGCAGAAGGTGTGCACGGCGCTCTGGGGCAGCGGGCGGTAGCTGTCGATGGCGGCATAGATGACGCCGCTGGTGCCCAGCGAGATGAAGGCGTCTCCTTCGCCGACAATGCCCGTGGCGATGGCCGAGGCGGCATTGTCACCTGCACCTCCGGCAACAATCACGTCTGCGGCAAAGCCCCAGCGTTCGACCAGTTCCTTGCGGATGGTTCCGGTGCTTTCGGTGCTCTCTGCCAAGGCTGGCATGTGGGACAGATCAAGCCCGGTGGCGGCAAGCAGGTCGGGGGACCATACCCGCTTGCCGACATCCAGCCAGGAGGTTCCGGCGCTGTCGGAATAGTCCGACACATGGTCACCGGTGAGCCAGAGACGGAGATAGTCCTTGGGCAGCAGAACCTTGCGGATCTTGTCGAACAGCTCGGGTTTGTTGTTCCGCATCCAGGCAAGCTTTGGTGCCGTAAAGCCGGGGAAGACGATATTGCCGGTCAGCTCGCGAAAGCCGGGGGTGGCATCGAGCCTTGCTGCTTCGGCGTGGCTGCGGGTGTCGTTCCACAGAATGCAGGGGGCAACGGGATTGTCCGTTTCGTCAAGCATGGTGGCGCCGTGCATCTGGCCCGAAAGGCCGATGGCCTTCACCTGCCGGATGGCATCGGGACGGGACGCGGCGAGTTCGTCAAACGCTGCTGCTGTTGCCAGAATCCAGCTCTGCGGATCCTGTTCGCTCCAGCCCGAAGCCGGTCGCGCCACTGTCAAGGGCTGGTTGGTCGAGGCGATGATCTGCTGGTCTTCAGACATGATCAGCACCTTGACGCCAGAGGTGCCCAGGTCAATTCCCAAATACATTTTTTCCTCCCGCCCACGTGCCCGGTCATGCAACGCGATGATCGGGACTGAAGGGTTGTTCGTTACGGGAGATATTATTTTAGTAAGTAAATTAAATCAAGTCGGACGTGCTCGAATCCACCGGTAAAGATGAAAGGTCTTCTTTGCGCTGGGGCAAGCGGATGCTGCCGACGCGCTGTCCGGTGGCTTCACACGCTTGCAAGGGCAGGATCAGGCGACAGTTTCGCTGTTGCCCATCTGGTCGATTTCGAGACGGACGATCTCTTCCAGCGCATAGGCTGCTGCGCCTTTGGCCCACATCATGTCTCCCCATTTGTGAATGCGGATCTCTGGCTCGTGGTGGCCTTTCTGGATGGTCGAAGAGCGAACCATTTCAAAGACATGTTGGGCATAGAGATAGTCGAACTGCATCTGCTCGCCCGACAGGATGACCATCGCCGGATCGAACAGGTTGACCAGATTGGCAAGACCCATCGCAAACATGCGGCTGGCGCGATCGAAGATTGAGCGGGCCATCTGGTCGCCGGCTTTCGAGGCGGTAAACAGCTGTATCAGCTTTTCCTCCTCGGTGGTGCCGTCTTCCCAGTGCTTGAAGAGATTGGCTTCGCGCAAAAGCGCATAATCTGCCACATAGGCCTCCAGGCAACCGCGCTGGCCGCATCGGCAAAGAGCCCCTTCGGACTGAACCTTGGTATGGCCGAATTCGGCACCAAACCCCTGCGTGCCGCGGAAAATCTGGCCGTTCAGTACGATGCCGAGGCCGACACCCTGTTCGATGGTTACAACCAGAAAGTCGGGAACATCGCGCCCGAAGCCGAACCACAATTCTGCGATGGCAACGGAGTTGGCGTCGTTTTCGACGAACACCGGCATGGGCAGGATCTCTTCCATCAAATGCTTGAGGTTGAATTCCTGATCCTTGAACAGCGGACACCAGTCAACAAAGCCTTCGGTAGCCTGAATGGTGCCGGGCAGACCGATGCCGACTGCTGACAACTCTTCCGGCTTCATGCCAGCTGAGGCCGACACCTTTTCGATGACTTCGGGAATGATCTTGCAAAGAGCGGCGCGGTCGATGGGCGGGCGGGGCATTGGCACCTGTGCCTTGCCCAGTTGTTTGCCTTCGAGATTGAGAACCACGGCGCTGATGCTGCGGCCCGTCAGTTTCATGCCTGCCACGACATGGGCTTCACCGCGCAGTTTCAGGTCCACTCTTGGTCGGCCGCGCTTGGATTGACTGGTGTCGGCGTCGCGCTGCACTTCCTCTATCAAACCGGTGGCGATCAGTTCTGCCGTAATGGACGTCACCGTCGCCGGGCTCATGCCTGTCGCGTTGGCGATGTCGATTCGGGCCATCTGGAAATTGTTCCTGATGTGAGAAAAAACCAAATGGCGCCCCTGACTTCTCTGTTCCGTTATCTGTGACGTCTTTTTGGAGGGATTTCTCATTGTTCTTACTTTGCTGGTTCTACTGGGCTTCTAATGGGCGTCTTCCGGAGCCAGTGACGTTCGGCCTTGGTGACGTCCTGACTAGGAGATCGGCTCGGCATTGTTTGCGTGGGAGGAGCCAATTTCGGGATATTTTGTTCAGTTGAAAAAATAATTGGCCTTGATGTCAGGATAGTGCAAGAGACTCGCCGGTTTCTGCAAGCGACTTGTTTCCTGTGGCCTGAAAATATCGGCATCAGGCGGCTCGCGCATCTGTTGTTGGTAAAAAACGCCGTGTTTTCCTGCAAGGACAGTGGAAAACGAAGGCAAAAAGGCCAAAAGAGGGAATGGCCCCGGTCCGGTTGTTCGCAGCGGCTGCTTTAGAGACCTGACTGTCCCTATTCGGGCGCTTTTGCCTATCCGGGTTTGCAAATTGAAGGTTTGTCCATATTGTTGTGTGGATTTTGAAGGGGGAGAGCAGAAGAAGGCCCGGCGCGTGTTTGCGTTCAATCCGGTTTGGGCTAACGTTTTTCCTCGCATCTGTTGCCTCTCTGCGCGCCGTCGACCTGGCTGGCTGCGGCACAGGCGGCAACCCTCAAGCCCGGCTGCTTGTCCAGCAGGATGCCTGGCAGAATGATAAAAAGAAAGCTCGCGTGAAATGCGTCGCCATTTGATGATCTCCAAACGGTTTGCTCCTCTGTTCTGGACGCAATTCCTGTCAGCCTTCAACGATAATTTTCTGCGCTATTCGCTGGCTTTTCTCATCCTGCTCCAACTGCAGGGGGATGAGGCTGCGTCTCTGGTCACACTGGCCGGGGCCATCTTCATGCTGCCGTTTCTCATCCTCTCGGCGCTTGGGGGCGAGCTTGCCGACAAATATGACAAGGGCTGGCTGGCCGAACGCCTGAAGCTGTTTGAAATCGGCGCGGCGCTGGTCGCCGTGGTCGGCATCTTTCTCGCGTCGGTGCCTATATCGATGCTGGCGCTGTTCCTGTTTGGCGTCATCTCGGCGCTGTTCGGACCGATCAAATATGGCATCCTGCCCGATCTCATGGGGCGGCGCGATCTGCCTGCGGCCAATGCCTGGGTCGAGGGAGCGACCTTCATCGCCATTCTCGGCGGCACGATTGCCGCCGGGTTCGTCGCCGAAGACGGGATCGATGCCCGGGTGTTCGCGCCGGTGATGCTTGTGCTGTCGGTCGGTTGCTGGCTGGTCAGCCGCCAGATCCCCCGAACCGGTTTCCGCAATGCCGATCTGCGGGTGTCGGCCAACATTTTTGCCTCCACGGTGCAGCAGATGAAGGATCTGCATGCTGACAAGCGGCTGTGGCGCACGGCTCTGTTCATTTCGTGGTTCTGGCTGATGGGGGCCGTTCTGACGGCGCTTGTTCCGAGTTTTGTCGACCAGATCATGGGCGGCAGCCCACTCGTTGTGACGATCTACATGGTCGATTTCGCGGTCTGCGTGGCCATCGGCTCGGCGATTGCCGCCTGGCTCTGTTCCGGGCGTGTCGTGTTGCTGCCAGCGCCTTTCGGCGCGGCGTTGATGGCCTTCTTCTGCATGCAGCTCTCCTGGGTGCTGACCCAGATCGAGGCGCCCATTGTCGCGGACAATGTCTTTGACTTCTTCACCCATACCGCTGCTATCCGGGTTGCCATTGATCTGGGCGGGCTGGCAATCTCGGGTGCGTTGCTGGTGGTGCCAAGCTTTACGGCTCTGCAGAGCTGGGCGCGGCGCGATCACCGGGCCCGTGTCGTTGCGGCAACCAACATTGTCAATGCCGGGTTCATCTTTGCATCGGGTGTCGCCATCGCCGCCTTTCAGGCAACCGGGCTCAGTGCGTCGCATGTGCTGACGGCGCTGGCTGTGGCCAATATCGTCGTTGCCTGGCTGATGGTCCGCTACATGCCGACCAATCCTCTCTGGGATCTGGTCAACATCCTGTTTCGCACTTTCTCGCGGTTGGAAGTCGAAGGACGGGAGAATCTCGACAAGGCGGGCAAGTCGCCGATTCTGGCCTTCAACCACGTGAGCTTTCTGGACGGGCCATTGGCAATGGCCATCACCGAGGAGGAGCCGATTTTTGCCATTGATGCAAAGACGGCGGAAACCTGGTGGATGCATCCTTTCATGCGCTTTTTCAAGTTTCTGGTGCTGGAGCCATCCCAGCCAATCGCGACAGAAGCTGTGGTTGATGCCCTGCAGAGTGGAAATTCCCTCGTGATCTTTCCCGAGGGGCGCGTGTCGGCGACCGGCGGGTTGATGAAGGTCTATGACGTGGCTGCCATGGCGGCCGAGATGACCGGCTCAAAGGTGGTGCCCATTCGCATTGATGGGCTGGAGCGCAGCTATTCGACGGCCATCGAGCCGGGCAACGTCCGCCGGCAGTTCTTCCCCAAGGTGAAGGTGACAATTCTTGAGCCGGTGGAGCTTGATGTGCCGCCGAGCTTCAAGGGCCGCAGGCGCCGCATGGCGGCGGGTGCATCGTTGCAGCGGGTCATGTCGGAGCTTGTTCTGCGCACCACCAACGTTGACATGACGGTGCTGGAGAATGTCATCAAGGTGGCCCATGGTGTGGGCATGCGGCGCGTGACACTTGAGGACCCGTTCTCTGGAAAGATGACGTATGGTCGCCTGCTGACGGCCGCCCGTGTGCTTGGAACACATTTTGCCCGCGATTTTGCCGCTGACGAGAGGGTCGGTGTGCTGCTGCCTAACGCCAACGGCACGGCTGCGGTCATCCTTGGTCTGATGTCCGCCGGCAAGGTGCCGGCGATGCTCAACTTCTCGACGGGCGTGGCAAACATGATTTCGTCCTGCCGCACGGCACAGCTCAACAAGGTGCTGACGTCGCGTTCCTTCATCGAGCAGGGCAAGCTCGAAGATATGGTCGAGAAGCTCTCAGAGCATGTGGAGATCGTCTGGGTGGATGATCTCAAGGAAAAGACGGGATGGCGGGAGAAGCTGTCGGGGCTGGTCAACCGGTCCCGTCCGCTGGTAAACCGCCGGGCTGATGACCCCGCCTTCATTCTCTTTACATCCGGGTCGGAGGGATTGCCGAAAGGCGTGGTGCTGACGCATCGGAACCTCTTGGCCAACATTGCGCAGGCCGCTGCCGCGATCGACTTCAACATGGGGGACGTGGCCTTCAACGTGCTGCCGATGTTCCATTGCTTCGGTCTGACGGTTGGCACGATCCTGCCGCTGATCCACGCGATCCCGGTCTATCTCTACCCGTCGCCGCTGCATTACCGGGTTATCCCCGAACTGGTCTATGGCACCAACGCGACGCTGTTCTTTGGTACCGACACCTTCCTCAACGGCTATGCCCGGACGGCCCATCCGTTCGATTTCCGCAGCGTGCGCTATTGCATTTCCGGAGCCGAGGCTGTCAAGGCTCCGACCCGGGAGCTGTTCATGCAGCGCTTCGGTGTGCGGCTGCTCGAAGGCTATGGCGTGACCGAAACCGCCCCGGTGATTGCCGTCAACACGCCCATCTTCAACAAGGTGGGCACCGTCGGCAAGGCCTTGCCCGGAGTTAAGACCAAGCTCGGTCCGGTGCCGGGGCTCAAGGAAGGCGGGCGCCTGCTGATCAAGGGCGACAACGTCATGGCTGGGTATCTGAGCGCTGACAATCCCGGCGAACTCATCCCACCGCCAGATGGTTGGCATGACACGGGCGATATCGTCACGATCGATGAAGAGGGCTACATCAAGATCATCGGGCGGGCCAAGCGCTTTGCCGATATCGCTGGCGAGAAGGTCTCACTTGCTGCGGTCGAGGTTGTGGCCTTCGATCTGTGGCCGGACTTCCTGTCGGCTGCGGCGCGGCTGCCTGATGCGAAAAAGGGCGAGCGGATCGTTCTGGTCACCAACAATCCGGACGCCGATCTGTCGACATTTTCCCGCTTTGCCAAGGGGCGGGGCGAGGCAGACATTCTGGTTCCCGCCGAGCTGATCATTGGCGAGGTGCCGGTTCTGGCCACCGGCAAGGTCGATCTGGCCTCGGTGCAGAAATGGGTCGAGGAGATCAAGGGCGAGAAGTGCCACTGATCCTGCTGCAATCACGGGCTTGAGGCCGGGGCCTCACCGCTCTGCCTCAAAGCGGTGGGAAAAGGGAACGCAATACCGTTTCCTTTTGTTCTGGCGCAATATCCCTGTGGTGAACTCTGATAAGCTTCTTGCGATTTGTCCAAGGCGCGTTGCCTGAAGCGTTTCAGGATTTTCCAGCGTCTGCTTCTGTTAAAGGAACTCACTTATGTCTGTTGAGCAATTTGGTGTAATGCCGGATGGCACCCCGGTCCAGCGTGCGACCATTTCGGGCGGCGGTCTGACTGCAAAGGTTCTTTCCTATGGTACGGTTCTTCAGGATCTGCGTCTTGAAGGCCATGACAAGGCGCTGGTGCTGGGCTTTGACAAGTTCGAGGATTATCTAACCTATGGCTCTCATTTCGGGGCAACGGCAGGGCGTGTGGGCAACCGCATCCGCGACGGTCATCTGGAACTGGACGGCAAGACCTATCAGCTGGACACCAACTTCCTTGGCAAGCACACCCTGCATGGTGGCAAGAAGGGCATGGGCGTTCAGAACTGGGCCTTCGACAAGGTGGAAGACAATGCCGTACACATGTCCATCACGCTGCCTGATGGCGAAATGGGCTTTCCGGGCAACCTGACCATCAAGATTGTCTATTCGCTGCTCGAAGGCGGTGTGCTGGACATGATGATGACCGCCGAAACCGACGCTACCACCCTGTGCAATCTTGCCCATCACAGCTATTTCAACCTTGATGGCGATCCGACCATTCTGGACCATATGCTGCAAGTGGATGCCGATCACTACCTGGAAATCACCAACGAGCTGATCCCGACCGGCAAGCTTCTGCCGGTGGAAGGCACAAGCCTTGATTTCCGCACTACCAAGCGCGTTGGCGACGCCACCAGCGTCAAGGCCGTGGACAACAATTTCTGTCTCAAGGATTCCGGTGGCGCGCTGCGCCGTGTGGCCACCCTGTCCAGTCCGAAGTCGGGCATCAGCATGGATGTTGCCACGACCGAACCGGGCGTTCAGGGCTATGATGCGGTCAACATGAAGCCGAACACGCCAAACCTTGATGGGGTCATCAAGGGACAGTTTGGCGGCTTCTGCCTTGAACCGCAGATCTGGCCAGATGCCATTCACCATCCGAATTTTCCGTCTGCCATCCTGCGGCCGGGCGAAACCTATTCCCAGCACACCCAGTATATTTTCAAAAAGGGCTGAGGCCGGGTCCTGTTTCCTCATGGGCAATGAGGAGCAGTTGAAGTGACAAAGAAGAACCGTGCGAGAGGAGCCTCTTGCACGGTTTTTCTTTTGGTTGTCTGATGGGAGGAGAGATCAGGCGGCTGCGACCTTTTCGAGGAAGTCGTCGATGATGTCACGCATGTCGTTTGCCACTGTTGCCACGGTGGCGGAAGCGGTCTGAACCGCGTCGGCGGAATTTCTTGTCTCTTCGGTCGAGGAGGCGACTTCGGAGATATTCTGCACGATTTCCCGCGTGCCTTCCGCAGCCTGCTGGATGTTGACCGAGATCTCGTTGGTCGAGGCGTTCTGCTGATGCACCGCGGCGCTGATGGCGGTCGTGTATTCGCTGATTTCGTTCATTTTGGCAGCGATGGAGCGGATGGCTGCCACGGAATCTCCGGTGGAGGCCTGAATGGTCTGGACTCTGGCGGCGATGTCTTCGGTGGCCTTGCCGGTCTGGGCTGCCAGTTCCTTGACCTCGGCGGCAACCACGGCAAAGCCCCTGCCAGCCTCGCCAGCGCGCGCAGCCTCAATGGTGGCATTGAGCGCCAGGAGGTTGGTCTGTTCGGAAATCTCCTTGATGAGGGAGACGACCTCGCCGATCTTCTCTGCGGCTGAGGCGAGCCCAGCCACCTTGCGATCGGTTTCCCTTGCCTCATCGGAGGCGGTGACCACCAGATCGTTGGTCCGGGTGACCTGCTGGCCGATTTCGGCAATCGACGACGTCATCTCGGTGCTGGCTGCGGCCATCATCTGGACATTCTCGGCCGAGTGGCTGGAGGCCTGATTGACGGAATGGGCGCGATCGGAGGTGGCCGCAGAGATATGATTAAGCGAGGCGGCGGACTGCTGCATGCGTTCGGCGCTGTTGGAGACCGTGTGCAGCGACTCCTGAATGCGGGTGCGGAAGTCATGCAGCAGGGTGTCGATGGCTTGCTGGCGGTTCCGTTGCTCGGCCAAGTGCCGCTGTGCTTCCTTCTCCAGCTTGTGCCGTTCGACTGCATTTTCCTTGAAGGTGCCGATCGCCTTGCTCATGGCGCCGATCTCGTCGGAGCGGTGCGCGTCGGTTGCCTCGACGCTGAGGTCATTCTGGGCGAGCCGCAGCATCGCCGATGCCAGCCGTCTCAGGGGGGTGGTCAGAAGTCTGCGGAGAGCGATCACCAGCAGCAGGATCGTCAGAAGGAAGAAAACGATCTTCGATCCCATGCTCATCAGAGAGGCTTCCTGCCGTGTTTCGGCAATGGCCAGTTTCGAGGCATTGAGCTCGGCGGTGTAGCGAATGGTTTCTTCGGCGACCTTGTCCTTTTCGCTTTGGCTGGACTTGACGAGGTCAGCGCGTTCCTTCTCGGTCTGCTTGTCCATTTCCCGGATGAGGGCATCGGATTTCTGCAGGAGGGCGATCAGCTCGCTGCTGTCTACGGCGACTTCCAGCACTCCGCGTATCGGCTCGCTGGCATCGTGGCAGCTCTGGCAGTCCTCGCCGTTCTTGAGGATGAAATAGGAGTAGGTAACCGGGATCTCCTTGCCATCTTCGTTTGCCAGTCTGGAATCAAAGCTTTCCTTGTTCGATGCGGTGGAAAGTGCCTTCTCGAAGGTAGCCCGGCGTTCCTGAGGCAATGAGACCGGTGGCTCGAGATTTCTGGAGGCAAAGACCTCGGCATCAACGAAGCTGTTGACTGCCTCGATGGTCACATTGTCCCGGAAGGCAAGATTGCCATTGGTGCGCCAGAGATTGATGGCGGCTATCTGCTTGTCCGCCAGCAGGGATTCGATCTGATCCTGCGCGCTGGAAGCCTCGCCGGCCATCATCGCATTGCTGACAAGGGAAGCGACCGAAAGCGAAATGCCCTGACGGGTGCCTTCAAGATAGGCCTGCTTCTGCTGGCTTGCCGCTGCCAGTTCGCTCTTGGCCAGCGTGTGGCCGAGGGCCTGAGACTTCTCCTTGGAATCAAGCAGGCCGCTCAAAAGGTGCTCGATCTGGGCGTCTTTCTGGCCCACGATTGCGTGCATCTGATCGGTCAGGGTTTCCGTCCGTTCATACACGCGACTGCTGATCGACTGGGTCAGAATCGTATCTGCGACAAAAGCCAATGCAACCAGCGCAAAAACTGCCGCTACAATTTTTGCACTCAAGGATTTCAGGTGGTTGAACATTCAGCTTGTCTCCAGATTGGTCTTCTTTGTTGTTCATTGTCATTCTGGCGTATTGGCGATCTGGTCACCTTTTGGTTGGTGTTCAGTTTAAATATTCAATGTCTAATTTTGGATTAATTCTATATTTTCGGCGTAGGATGTTTTCGGAGTGGGGAAATAGTATTTGTTATACTAAAGTTGTTGCTGTGGTGTTTGTGATTTCTGTGATGATTTGTATTTGGTAGTCCAATAAAATTTCGCGCTCCGATCTTCTGGATGAAAATTTCTTCTTGTGATGGTTTGCTGCGAAAATTGTCCGAATTTGCAGTTTTGAATGAGTAAAATTTCCGCACCCCGATGGGGTAATTTGATTCATTTCAAATTCACCTTCTTTGAGCCGATTGTGCAGAGATGTCCCTTTGGGGTTGCCTCTGTCGCCGTTCCTCTCCCAGAGTGGGCAAAAGGCCGCAGTGCTTGCTGTGGGCGTCCTGTTGATGGGGCAAATTGGCGGGGCGGCCGGGCAACGAGCCGTGGATCAATGGGACATGGGATGCTTGATGCAGGGCATATCCCTCAAATTTGCGCCATATTCGGATGCGGGGTGCTGGCTCCCGGACGACTTTGGTCTATAAAGATGGAAAACCAATCAACACGAGGTGTTACGGCATGGCTGTAGTCGATCTGAATTCCGACATGGGTGAGAGCTTTGGGGCTTATGAAATTGGCGATGACGCGTCGATGCTTTCCATCGTCAGTTCTGCCAATGTGGCTTGCGGCTTCCACGGCGGCGACGCGCTGGTGATGCATGAGACCCTGCGGTTGGCCAAGGAAAATGGTGTTGGCATTGGCGCGCATCCTGGCTTCAATGATCTGTGGGGCTTCGGGCGTCGTCCGATCCTTGGTGACCGACCGGCGGATATCGAAAAGCAGATGATCTATCAGATTGGTGCGATCCAGGGCATGGCAACCGCACTTGGCATGCGCGTTGGTCATTTCAAGGCTCACGGGGCGCTGAACAACATGGCTGCGGTAGACTTTGATCTGGCAATGGCCACGGTGCGGGCGGTCAAGGCCGTCGATCCCGAGATGATCTATGTGGCTCTGCCGGGCAGCGAGATGGAAAAGGCCGCCGAGAAGCTCGGCCTTTGCGTCGCCCGTGAGATTTTTGCCGACCGGGCCTATGAAGATGATGGCATGCTGGTCTCCCGCAAGAAGCCGGGCGCCATGATCGAGGACGCCGATGAGGCTGCCCGCCGCATGGTGGATTTTGTCACATCGGGTGAAATCGAGAGCATCAACGGTAAGCGGATCCCGGTTGCCATCGACACCATCTGCGTTCATGGCGACAGCCCCAAGGCGGTTTCCACGGCGAGCAAGGTGAAGAAGGCCCTTGAAGAGGCCGGTGTGGCCATCAAGCCGATGGCGCAGACCATGGGGTCCAAATAATGGCCGTCACGTTTCTGCCGAGCGGCGACAGGGGACTGACAATCCAGTTCGGTTTCGATATCGACCGTGGTCTCAGTCGCCAGATCATGGCACTCCGAGCGGCTGTGGATGATGCCGCGATTGCCGGTGTCATCGAGACGGTGCCGACCTACCGGTCGCTTCTGGTCCACTATGACCCGATCGAGATCCGTCAGGCGGCGCTCATCGAGCGGCTGAAGCCGCTGCTTGCCAATCTCGATGGGGACGACAAGGGGCACGCAACACGGTGGCATCTGCCGATCTGTTTTGAGGGCGACTGTTCCCCGGATCTCGACTTCGTTGCCGATTTCGCCTCTCTGTCGCGAGACGAGGTCAAGGCCGTGATGACGGGGACGGAGCATTTCATCTATATGCTCGGTTTTGCGCCCGGCATGCCCTACATGGGCGATCTGCCCGCCGCGCTCAATATTCCGCGACGCAGCTCTCCGGTGCAGGGGATCCCGAAAGGATCCGTGCTTGTGGCCACTGGCCTCACCGTCATCTATCCGGCGGTCAACCCATCCGGCTGGCATGTTGTCGGTCGTTGCCCGGTGCCGCTGTTCGATCTTGGCAAGGCTGATCCGGTGCTGCTGTCGCCGGGAGATCGGGTTTGTTTCCGGGAAGTCACTCTGGCGGATTATGAGGCGATTGCCGCGCGGGTCGAGCAGGGTGAGCCTGTTGTGGAAGGGGAGCCGGTCTGATGATGCCAGCATTGGAAGTGATTGAACCGGGCCTGATGACGACCATTCAGGACCTTGGACGCTTTGGGCATCAGGCTCAGGGCGTGCCATCCTCAGGGGCGCTTGATGCGGGCAACCTGCGTCTTGCCAATGCGCTCGTGCATAATGCCGAAGGGCTTGGGGCGATTGAGATGCGCATCCTCGGGCCAACCTTCAAGGTGACGGCTGGAACGGTGCGCATCGCCCTGACGGGGACAGAGGGTGGGATCGAGATTTCCGGCGGCCCGGTTTCCTTCGTACCGGCTTATCAGTCGGTGGTGCTCACGGCTGGGCAGAGCTTTCGTATTGGTCGCATGTCCGATAGTGCAGTCTGCTATCTGGCGGTCGAAGGTGGCTTCGATCTGCCGATGATCTACGGCAGCCAGTCGACCTATGTGTCTGGGCGCTTTGGTGGCTTCGAGGGCCGCACCCTGCAACGTGGGGATCTTCTTCCGCTGTGTCTGGGGGAGGCAAGTGACAAGCCGGTTGCGCTCTGCTCCGAGCCGCTTCTCTATCGGCAATCCGGTCCGATCCGGGTCGTGCCGGGGCCGCAGGATGACTATTTTGACGAGACGGCGCAGGAGGCTTTCCAGTCGCAGGTCTATCACATCTCTGCCGAATCCAACCGCATGGGGGTGCGTCTGCTCGGGGAGCCGATAGCTCATGCGAAGGGCGCGGACATCAACTCCGACGGCATTGTGACAGGATCCATTCAGGTGCCTGGCAGCGGCTTGCCGATCATCCTTTTGGCTGATCATCAGACAACGGGTGGCTATCCGAAGATTGCAACAGTTGCCAGCGCCGACCTTGCGCGGCTTGGCCGCATGGTGCCCGGAGACACCCTGCAGTTCCGCATGGTGTCGGTGGAAGAGGCGGAAACCGCTGCGATTGCGCTGGAGACTCACCTGAGGTCGCTGATCGAGACGCTGGTCATGCCGTCTGACGAGCAGGGGTTGCTAGACTATTTGATGATGAACAAGTCGCTGATCAGTGGACCGATTGTTGATTAAGGACGACTGATTGTCACAGGTAGGGGGGGGCAAGTCACCGGACTTGCCCCCCATTTCTGCGACTCTTTGGCACGGCAACTGATATGCCAGTGCTGGAATAAAATGGACGATCCGCCTGTTATCCCAGTCAATGCTGCTGGTGGGCGGATCGTGCCTATCGCTCATCTGTGGCGAAATAGTCCGGATGCTCCTCGCGGATGCGCGGGATGATGAGCAGGATCTCGCCCAGATGCTTGTTGATCTCGGCGGATGCCTGCGCGGCATTTTTGGATTCAATCGCGGTCAGAATACGCTTGTGAGCGGCAAAGGCCGTATCGATTGCAAAGGTCAGGGACAGGAACCGCACCCGGTCCATGTGGGCCTTGTTGTCCTTGATCAACTGCCAGGCGAAGTCGACACCGCAGCGATCGCAGATCTCCTTGTGAAACTGGTCGTCAAGCGCATGGAACAGTTCCGCATCCCGTGCGACGACCGTTTTCCTTTGTTGTTCAATAAGATCGCGTAAGGCTTCAAGATCTTCACTCTGCAGTTTTTCGCAGGCAGTGACCACCGTCTTGGTCTCCAGAGCGCAGCGTATGAAGCGCGCCTGTTCGACGGATTTCTTCGAGATGAGCGAGACCGTCGTGGCGACCTGAGGGCGCATCGACAGAAAACCCAGCTTGGATAGACGATAGAAAGCGTCCCTCACCGGCTGTCGTGAGACGCCGAGGGCCTTGGCTACGTCTGCTTCTGAAATCTTGGCCCCTGGTTCGAGCTCGAGTGTCAGGATCTGTCTGTGCAGTTCGTTGAACACCGAGTCTGCGACCGACAGACGGTTGAGTGGGGACAGGACTGTATCGATTGTTGTTCTAGGCATATTTCGCTCCGTGCACCGGATATTACTGGCATATCAGTTTACAAGCAAGGAAAACTGGTATATTAGTTTACCAGTGAACAGAGATTTCCCCTGAAGGAAACACTGAGGAGGCACATCATGTTGGATCCAGACAGACTTTTTCCCATTGAAGACAAAACTCGTGCGATTGCCCGCTCTCTCTATGAGGGTGTGAGGTCCATGCCGATCGTCAGCCCGCACGGTCACACGGATCCGAGCTGGTTCGCCAAGAATGAGCGGTTCCCCAATCCGGCCCAGTTGTTCATCACGCCGGATCATTATGTTTTCCGCATGCTGTGCTCTCAGGGGGTTCGTCTGGAAGACGTTGGCGTGCCGCGCATTGATGGTGGCTGGACCGAGACTGACGGGCGCAAGATCTGGCGCACGCTCGCCAAGAACACCCATCTGCTGCGGGCGACGCCATCGCGCATGTGGCTTGGCCATGCATTCGAGGATGTGTTCGGCTGGACCGAATGGCTGAATGAGGACAATGCCGATCGGGCCTACGATCACATCGCTGAATGTCTGGAAAAGCCGGAGTTCCTGCCGCGCGCCCTTTATGAGCGCTTCAATATCGAAGTGCTGGCCACGACGGAATCGCCGCTTGATGACCTCAAATGGCATCGCGCGATCAAGGAAAGCGGCTGGAAAGGGCGCGTTGTCACCGCCTATCGCCCCGATCCTGTGGTTGACCCGCACTACAAGGGTTTCCTGGACAATATAGAGAAATTCGGCGAAATCGCCGGAGTGGATGCGACGACATGGCAGGGGTATCTTGAAGCCCACCGCATTCGTCGTGCATACTTCAAGGAATTCGGAGCAACGTCTTCGGATCATGGTCATTTGACCGCGCGTACGGAAAACATGTCGCAGGAGGATGCGGCAGCGCTTTTCCAGAAAGCTTTGAAGGGAGAGTGTTCGGCCGAAGAAGCTGATGCTTTCCGTGGTCAGATGCTGACCGAAATGGCTCGCATGAGCCTGGAAGATGGTTTGGTGTTGCAGATACACCCAGGCAGTAACCGCAACCATTCCAATCCTGTCTTCGAGAAATTCGGGCTGGACAAGGGCTTCGATATCCCGACCCGGACCGACTATGTGCATGCCCTCAAGCCGCTGCTGGATGCGGTTGGCATGGAGAGGGATCTCAAGATCATCCTCTTCACGCTGGATGAGACAAGCTACGCACGCGAATTGGCGCCGTTGGCTGGCGTCTACCCGGCACTTCGTCTCGGGCCGGCATGGTGGTTCCATGACAGCCCCGAAGGGATGCGCCGGTTCAGGGAGATGACGACAGAAACCGCCGGCTTCTACAACACGGTCGGTTTCAATGACGACACAAGAGCATTCTGTTCAATTCCGGCACGACACGATGTGGCGCGTCGGGTGGACTGTGCATTCCTCGCCACACTGGTTGCAACTGGGCGGCTCGGTGAGGACGAGGCTACTGAGGTCGCTGCTGACCTCACCTATCGGCTTGTGAAGCAGGCCTATCAGCTCTGAGAAGAGCTACTTCATGGAGGAACAAACTAATGCTTAAGACTTTGACCACTGCTTTGGTTGCCAGTGTCGCAATGATCGCAACGGCTTCGGCTTGCGAGATCACCCTCAAGTCTTCCGATACCCATCCTGATGGATATCCGACTGTCGAGGCTGTCAAATACATGGGCGATCTGCTGAAAGAGCGTACTGATGGCCGCATCTGCGTTGAAGTTTTCCATTCTGCTCAGCTGGGGGAGGAAAAAGACACGATTGAGCAGACCAAATTCGGTGTGATTGACCTGAACCGCGTTTCCACCGGTCCGTTCAACAACATCGTTGAAGAAACCAAAGTGGTTTCCCTGCCTTACATCTTCAAGAGCGTTGATCACATGCATCGCGTCGTTGATGGCCCGATCGGTGACGATATCCTGAAGGGCTTCGAGCCGGAAGGCTTCATCGGCCTGACCTATTATGATGGTGGCGCTCGCAGCTTCTACAACAAGGTCAAACCGATCAAGAGCATGGATGACCTGAAGGGCATGAAGATCCGCGTCATGCAGTCCGACATCTTTGTCGACATGATGACCGCTCTTGGCGCAAACGCAACGCCGCTGCCTTATGGCGAAGTCTACTCTTCCATCCAGACCGGCGTGATCGACGGTGCGGAAAACAACTGGCCGTCCTTTGAATCGTCTGGCCATTATGAAGTTGCTGGCAACTACACTCTCGATCAGCATCTGATCGTGCCGGAAGTTCTGGTGATGTCCAAGGTTTCCTGGGACAAGCTGAGCCCGGAAGATCAGGCCCTGGTCAAACAGGCTGCCAAAGACTCCACGCCGAAAATGCGTGAGCTCTGGGCCGCCCGCGAAAAAGTCTCCGAAGAAAAAGTCCGTGCAGCCGGTGTGAACGTTATCACCGACATCGACAAGGCTCCCTTCATGGCTGCCATGGATGCCGTTTACGAAAAGCATGTCACCTCTGACAAGCTCAAAGACCTCGTAAAACGCATTCGCGCTACCGACTAATTCTTGTTAGCGGCTCATGGCGCGCTGCGCCATGAGCTGTTCATGCGGAGAATAACGTGCAAAACCATCTAAAATCTGTAGCTGGCGTTATGGGCGTCTTGTGCAATCTGGCACTCTGGTTGGCGAGTTTGGGACTGGTCATGATGACTGCCTTCACTGCCGCACAGGTGTTCGTGCGCTACGTTATGAATAGCTCCATCGTCTGGAGTGAACCTGTGTCCATCGTGCTGATGGCATGGTTCATTTTTCTTGGCGCGGCCGTGGGTATCCGGGAAGGCAATCATCTCAGCTTCGATGTGTTGCTGATCTTTGTTCCCGAAACGGTAAAAACCATCTGTTACACGCTATCCGACCTCGTCGTGATCGCATTCGGCTTCGGCATGGTCTGGTATGGTGGCGAGTTGATGAACTCCGGCTGGCACATCAAGATCCCGACGCTGGGCCTCCCCCGTGCGATCGATTACATGCCGCTTGTCATGGGCGGTGTTCTGGTCATTCTCTTTTCGCTTGAGCGCCTTGCGCGCCGTGCTGCAGGTCTTCCGACTGCTCGCTTCGGCGAAACAACGATTGAGGAGTAGTTGGATGGAAACCTGGATCCTGTTTGGTTCTTTCACGGTGCTGCTGCTCATCGGCACACCGGTAGCATTCTGTCTCGGCGTCGCGTCCTTTGCGACCATTCTGTACCTCGGCATTCCCCCGGTCGTGGTTTTCCAGCGTCTGACAGCCGGTGTCTCCGTGCTGGCGCTGATGGCAATTCCCTTCTTCATCTTTGCCGGTGAAATCATGGTGCGCGGCGATATCGCGCGAAGGCTGGTGGATCTGGCTGGCGGTATGGTTGGTCACATACGGGGTGGCCTGGGACAGGTCAACATTCTGGCGTCGGTGATGTTCGGCGGCATTTCCGGTTCGGCTGCGGCAGACGCCACGGCAATCGGCGGTATCATGGTGCCGCAGATGAAAAAGCGCGGTTACGACGTTTCCTACGGCGTGAACGTGACTGTTCTTGCGGCTTTGATCGCCCTGATGCTTCCCCCGTCCCACAACCTGATCATCTATTCGATCTCGGCGGGCGGCAAGCTGTCCATCGCCGACCTTTTCACTGCGGGCATCCTGCCGGGGCTGCTGCTGGCACTTGGGCTGATGATCACGGCCTATTTCGTTGCCAAGAAAAAGGGCTACCCGACCGAGCCATTCGCTGGCTGGCGTGCTCTTGGTCGCATGTTCATCAATGCCTTCCCGGGCATCCTGCTGATCGGCATCATCTTTGGCGGCGTCCGGTCCGGTATCTTCACTGCTTCGGAGAGCTCCTGCATCGCCGCAGTCTATGCCGTTCTGGTCACCGTGTTTGCCTATCGGACGATGAATTTCAAGGAATTCGTCGAAACCTGCAAATCGGCCGTTCGCACGACAGCCATGGTTCTGCTCGTGATCGGCTGTGCCGCAGCGTTCGGCTGGCTTCTGGCGTATCTGCGCATTCCAACCCAACTGGTCGAGATGCTCAAGAATATCTCGGATAATCCGTTGGTCATCCTGTTGCTGATCAACCTGTTGCTGCTGATGCTCGGTACGTTCATGGACATGTCACCGCTGATCGTCATCACCACGCCGATCTTCCTGCCGGTTGCGACGGCCTTCGGTGTCGATCCGATCCACTTCGGCGTGATCCTGATCCTCAACCTGGGTATCGGCCTTTGCACGCCGCCAGTGGGTACGGTTCTGTTCGTTGGCTGTGCAGTGGGCAAGATCCCCGTGTGGGACGTCATCCGGACCATCTGGCCATTCTATGGCGCCGCTTTCGCAGTGCTGATGCTGGTGACCTATGTTCCATTTCTTTCTCTCTGGCTGCCAAGCCTGTTCCACTAGGAGAGTTCAATGCATGTAAAGTCATTTCCCATTGTTGGTGAAGATACGGCTACCCCAAGACAGGTTCTTGCGGACAGTCCCGAGCTGATGGTGGTGGCTTTCACGTTCAAGGAGGAGGGGGCCGAAGGCGCCCTCCACAATCACCCTCATGTCCAGTCCACGTTTGTCAAGGAAGGTCGCTTCCGCTTCACGATCGGGGAAGACAGCTTCGAGGTTGGTCCCGGCGATAGTTTCGTCATCCCTTCCAATGCCATTCACGGGTGTGTCTGTCTTGAACCCGGAATGCTGATCGACTGTTTCACGCCTCGCCGTGACGACTTCCTCTGACCAAGTTTTCCCTCCCGCAAAGCCCGTTTTGCGATGGCACCCAGTGCCGGAGGGCACCCCATGAGACCGCCAAGGGTCGGCGCTGTCCCGGTGCCGCAGCTTGAAAACAAGGAATATTTGCAATGCTTACAGTGAAAACAGTTCACGCTGTGAATGCAGACCACACAAAGAGCATGGATACCAAGGCTCTGCGTGATAATTTTCTGTCCGAAGGTCTTTTCGCAGAAGGCGAAATCCGCCTGACCTACACCCATTATGATCGCTTCATTGTTGGCGGTGCAGTGCCAAATGGCGGCTACCTCGTTCTTGATGAAGTCAAGGAATGCGGTACGCCCAGCATTCTGGACCGGCGCGAAATGGGGATCGTCAACATCGGTGCATCGGGTTCTGTTTCCTGCGCCGGTATCGACTATGCCCTTGACCATGGCGATGTGCTCTATCTGCCGAAGGGCTCGGGCGCTGTCACCTTCGCCGGCATGGGCCGCTTCTACATCACATCGGCTCCGGCCCACAGGGAACTGCCAGCCCGGCTGATCAAGATCGAGAATGCCAACAGCGTGCATATGGGCGCTGCCGAAACCTCCAACGAGCGTACCATCTATCAGTTCATTCATCCGCTGGTGATGGAATCCTGCCAGTTGGTGCTCGGCTACACCAAGCTGCACGCCGGGTCGGTCTGGAACACCATGCCAGCTCACGTGCATGATCGCCGCATGGAAGCCTATTGCTATTTCGACATGGCGCCGCAGACCCGCGTCATGCACTTCATGGGTGAGCCGAATGAGACCCGCCATCTGGTGGTCAAGAACGAGGAAGTGGTCGTCTCCCCGCCGTGGTCCATCCATGCGGGTGCGGGCGTTGGCAGCTACACCTTCATCTGGGCGATGGCCGGTGACAATGTCGACTATACCGACATGGACTTCGTCGCGATGGAAGACCTGCGCTAAAGCGCTCTGGGTTCAGGAACGTGGCTGGCCGAATTTCGGCCCGCCTGCTCAGACAAGGAAAGTGGCTGTGGGTGGAACTGAAGCGCCAGCTTTCCTTGTTTGAGATCTTCAATACCCGCTGAACTTTGGACCTATCTGCCTGAGGATGGTCGAGCGGGTTGGTAAAAGAATTTTTTTCAGAAGGTTATGCGTCTGCCGCGAGGACCAGGACGGCGCAGTGATACAGGAAATCGAGACCGGCTTCTTCCCTGTTCTTGGCGCTACCTTGGCGTCAGGAAGAGCTTGTTGCGGCCTCGTTGGGCCCGGCAGCCGCTAGAATGGCTGCGCTTTTGCTCGCTTAAGGAGTGGAACATGAAAGAAGGCTGGCGCTGGTATGGCTCGTTTGATCGCATCTCTCTGTCCGAGATTGCGCAGACCGGGGCGCGGGAAATCGTTACGGCACTTTATGAGATCCCCTATGGTGAAGTTTGGCCTCGGGAAACCATTGCCAAGATGCGTCAGAGCATCGAACTGGCTGGTTTCAATTGGCCGATCGTGGAGAGCCTGCCCATTCACGAGCGGATCAAGAAAGGTGAGGGTGACCTGTCGACCCTTTTTTCCAACTACCGGCAATCCATGGCCAACCTTGCGGCCGAGGGCGTGAAGGTCATCTGTTACAATTTCATGCCGCTTCTGGACTGGACGCGTACCGACCTGCGGGCTCCCGTTGACGGCGGCGGTACATGCTTGAGGTTCGATGCTGCGCGCATGGCGGCGCTTGAGGTCTTCATGCTTGAGCGCGAAGGGGCTGAGGCTGACTATTGCGACGATGCGCTGGAGCGGGGTCGGGTCTGGTTCCGGCTGTCCGACGAGGCCAAGCGGGACCGGTTGATGGCTTCGGTCATGGCCGGGTTGCCGGGGGCCTATGATCGCTACAACATCAAGCAGCTCAAGGAAGCCCTCAAGGGCTATGAAGGTATCGACCGGGAGACCCTGCGGGCAAACTACAAGCGCTTTCTGGATGAGGTCATTCCCACTGCCGAAGAGCTTGGCCTCAGTTTTGCCGTGCATCCGGATGATCCGCCACGCGACATTCTCGGATTGCCACGCATTGTTTCCACCGAAGAAGACATCGCCTGGGTGCTTTCGGCGCATGAGAGCCGTGCCAACGGGCTGACCCTTTGCTCGGGATCGCTCGGTGCCCATCCGGACAATGACATTCCGGCGATCGCACGACGCTTTGCCGACAAGATCCATTTTGCTCATTTGCGCAATGTCAGGAAATTTGCCGACGGCTCCTTCGAGGAAGCCACGCATCTGGGAGGCGACACCGATATGGCTCTGCTGGCCGCCAATCTCCTTGATGAAGAAAAACGGCGTCAGGAAGAAGGCAGAGCCGATTCCGATATCGTATTCCGGCCTGATCATGGTCACGAAATGCTCGACGATGATCGCCGCGACACACATCCGGGCTATCCGCTGATCGGGCGTATGCGCGGATTGGCCGAGCTTCGCGGGCTGATGGCTGGCATTCACCATGAAAGGGCCAAAGCATGACCTCTACAACACCCATCATTCTCAATCCTGCCGATACCATTGCCATTCTGCCGGCCGGCGCCAAGGCTGGTGATGACCCGCTTGGCCTTGGTGCACCGCTGAAGGGCAATGTCTTCGCCGGGCACAAGATCGCACGCAAGGACCACAAGAAGGGCGAGGAAGTCATCAAGTTTGGCGAAGTGATCGGGCGAGCGACGCAGGACATCATTGCCGGTGAGCATGTCCATTCGCACAATCTGGCTTTCTCCGATCACGGCCAGGACTATCAGATCGGCTGTGATCTGGAAAAGGCAACCGCTGCCATCCCGTCGATGGAAGGGCGCGAGTTCATGGGCTTCCGCCGCAAGAATGGCGAAGTCGGCACGCGCAACTATATTGCCCTGCTGGCAACCGTGAACTGTTCGGCAACGGTTATCCGGCATGCCAGCCAGGAGATTCTGGCGTCCGGCGTTCTTGACCAGTATGAGAATGTCGATGGCGTTGTCGGGCTCGCCCACAGCACCGGCTGCGGCATGAGCGGCACCAAGAGCATCGAGGTGCTCGAGAGGACCCTCTGGGGCTATGCGACCCACCCGAATGTCGGGGCAACGATTTTCGTCGGCCTCGGCTGCGAGGTGATGCAGATCGGCCGGATGAAAGACCGTTTCGACGCCGACAAGCAGCAGAATCTTGAACACTTCCACAGCCTCGCCATTCAGGAAGTCGGCGGCACCCGCAAGACCATCGACGCCATCAAGGCCAAGGTGCTGGAGCTGCTGCCCGAGGTCAACAAGGCCTACCGCGAACCCTGTTCCGCCAGCAAGCTGAAGATCGCGCTGCAGTGCGGCGGCTCTGACGGCTTTTCCGGCATCACCGCCAACCCGGCGCTTGGCAAGACGGCGGACATGCTGGCCGGTCTTGGGGCCAGCGCCATCCTGTCTGAAACGCCAGAGATCTATGGTGCCGAACAGCTGCTGCTGCGCCGTGCGGCCAGCAAGGAAGTCGGCGACAAGCTGGTGTCCCAGATCAAATGGTGGGAGCATTATGTCGAGGTCAACGAAGGCAGCCTCGACAACAACCCCAGTCCGGGCAACAAGGCCGGTGGTCTGACGACCATTCTGGAGAAGTCGCTTGGTGCGACCGCCAAGTCCGGTTCGACGCCACTGACCGCCGTATTCGATTATGCCGAGAAGATCGACAAGCCGGGCTTTGTCTATATGGACACCCCGGGCTACGACCCGGCCTGTGCCGCCGGGCAGATTGCCGGCGGGGCGCACATGATTGTCTTTACCACCGGGCGAGGCTCGGCCATCGGCTCCAAGCCATCGCCGACCATCAAGGTGGCTACCAACGACCATCTGTTTGAATCCATGCCGGACGACATGGACATCAACTGCGGCGATGTTCTGTCCAAGGGCATCAGCCTTGAGGACAAGGGGGCCGAGATTCTCGACTACATCATCGAGGTCGCCTCGGGCAAGAAGACCAAGTCCGAGCTTTTGGGGTTAGGCGAGTATGAATTTGTGCCATGGCAGATCGGCGCGGTGATGTAGACCATCCGTCATCGTGCTTTCTGCCGGGACAAACGAACAACTGAGAGAGGAAACAACGCAATGCAACGCGTGAATGAGAGCAATCTTGGCGGGCGGGCCCGTCCGACCGAACGCATCATCCAGTTTGGTGAAGGCAACTTCCTCAGGGCCTTCATGGACTGGAAGATCGACCGTATGAATGAAGACTGCGGGTCCGACTATGGCGTGGTCATCGTGCGCCCGATCGATGGCGGCGTGCCGATTTCGCTCAATGACAGCGATGGTGTCTATACGGTGCTGTCTCGTGGCGTTGGCCCGGATGGCGAGGCTGTTTCCGATGCCCGCCTGATTTCTGCCGTGCGTCGCGAGCTCAATGCGGTCAAGCAGTGGGACGAGGTTCTGGCTCTGGCCCGCAACACCGATTTTGTTGCCTTCATCTCCAACACCACCGAAGCCGGTATTGTCTACAATGCCGACTGCAAGGCAACCGACACCCCTCCGGCTTCCTATCCGGCCAAGGTAACCCGTCTGCTGCTCGAGCGCTTCAATTCCTGCGGCAAGAGCGAAGCCCCCGGCTTCCACTTCCTGCCGTGCGAGTTGATCGATCACAATGCCGACGAGCTGGAAAAATGCGTTCACAAGCATGCTGAGGACTGGAATGTTGGGGCCGAGTTCATCACCTGGCTGGAGACGAAGAACGCCTTCTACAACACGCTGGTTGACCGCATCGTGCCGGGCTATCCGCGCGACGAGGCCGCCGACATCGAGAAGGAACTGGGCTATCTCGATCCACTGATGGTGACCGGCGAGCTGTTCCACTTCCTTGTCATCGAACAGCGGGAAGGCAAGCCAGATCTGTGCCTGCCGATGGCAGAAAAGGATGCCGGTACGGTGATCGTTCCCAACGCTGACGGCTACAAGGAACGCAAGGTGGCGATCCTCAACGGTGCACACACCGGCCTTTGCCCGCTGGCGCTGCTGTCCGGTACGGTTTCCGTGAAAGAGGCGATGGACAACGAGGCGGCTCGCGGCTTCCTCAACACCATGCTGGAAACGGAAATCATCCCCTATCTGTCGCTGCCACGCGAAGAGCTCAACGAGTTCAGTGCCGAGGTTCTGCGCCGCTTTGCCAATCCGTTCATCGTGCATCGCTGGTACGACATCTCGCTCAACGGTCTGGCCAAGTTCCACACCCGCAACCTGCCGCGTTTCGAGAGCGCGATGGCTGCCACCGGCAAGGCACCGCGTTGCATGAGCCTGTCGCTGGCCGCCTGGCTTGCCTTCTACACCGGTGCCTTTGCGGGCAGTGCCGAGCTGCCGCCGCGTGATGCCGAGGACGTGATTGCGACCATGGCAAGGATCGGTGCACTGAAGGACAGCGATGGCGTTGCCGCGATGGTCAAGGCCTATCTCGCCGAAGAGAGCATCTGGGGCAAGTCCCTTGCGTCAGACACCCTCGTTGCCGCCGTGGCCGACGCCTATGAATTCCTGACCAGCGAACCGTTCGTGATGGATCGTCTGGTGCAATGGATTGATGAATAACGATCAAGATAAGGAGTCTCTATGATGATAGAACAATTTGATCTTACTGGAAAAATTGCAATCGTAACCGGCTGTGACACCGGTCTTGGCCAGGGGATGGCCGTCGGGCTTGCCAAAGCAGGCTGCGATATTGCCGGAGTCAACATCGTCGAGCCAACTGATACCAAGGAAATGATCGAGGGTCTCGGTCGCAAGTTCCTCGATATCCGCGCCAACCTGATGAAAATGGATGATATTCCTGACATCGTTGCCAAGACGGTTGCCGAATATGGCCGCATCGACATTCTGGTCAACAACGCTGGCATCATCCGCCGCGAAGATGCAATCCAGTTCTCTGAGAAGGACTGGGACGACGTGATGAACATCAACATCAAGTCGGTCTTCTTCCTGTCTCAGGCTGTTGCCAAGCAGTTCATTGCTCAGGGCAACGGCGGTAACATCGTCAATGTTGCATCCATGCTGTCCTTCCAGGGCGGTATCCGCGTTCCGTCCTACACCGCTTCCAAGTCTGGTGTGATGGGTGTAACCCGCCTGCTGGCCAATGAATGGGCCAAGCATGACATCAACGTCAATGCCATTGCTCCGGGCTACATGGCCACCAACAACACCCAGGCTCTGCGTGAAGATGCTGCCCGCAGCAAGGAAATTCTGGACCGCATTCCTGCCGGTCGCTGGGGGCTGCCATCCGATCTTGCCGGGCCGGTCGTCTTCCTTTGTTCCCCTGCTTCTGCCTATATCAACGGCTATACCATTGCTGTTGATGGCGGCTGGCTGGCTCGCTAGGATTCTTTGAAGGAAAAGTTATCGGTTTCGCCAAGAAAAGAGTCGCGAAATCATAAACTTTAGTCTAGTTCTTGTCCTGCAAGAACCAGACATGGTCTGGAGGTCGCGTCACGTGCGCGGCCTCTTTGTACAGATGTCTGAGCTGCTTTCTTCTTTCAAGGAGATGGCAGTATCCATTGAAACAAGGTGTGATCCCGCCACCTAGAGCATGGTCACGGCCGTTTGGCTGCGATCATGTCCGGATCTGCCCGAGAATTGCCTGACCGGCTTTCAAGTCGCAGGCGGTACGCGGGCATCGAAGGGGCGCGGAGACGCTCAAGGGGGCCCGGATTCCCTCCGGCGCTTATGTATGACGAAAACTGTCAGTATCGCCTGCATCGGCGAATGTATGATTGAATTGGCGCCCGCCGGTGACGGTCTGTTCAAACAGGGATTTGCCGGGGATACCTTCAATACGGCTGCATATCTGAGCCGACAATTCTCTCCGGAAATCGAGGTTTCCTATATTACCGGTCTGGGTGTCGACCCGATGAGTCAGGGCATTCGCAAGGCTCTGGAAGCCGAAGACATCCTGACGGATTCCGTCACCGTGGTGAAAGACAAGAATCCCGGTCTCTACATGATCGAGAATGACGAGACGGGTGAGCGCTTCTTCACCTACTGGCGCAACGATGCCGCAGCCAGGAAGATGTTTGCCGGTTGGTCTGCCGATCAGATCGCAGAGCTTCTCAAAAAGTTCGATGTCATCTATTTTTCCGGCATTACACTGGCCATTCTTGATGATGCTCAACGCCAGGCGCTGTTTGATGCTCTAGAGAAGGTCATGGGGACGGTAAAGGTGGGATTCGATCCCAACTACCGTCCGAAACTGTGGCCCGATTCCGATGTTTGCCGCGCAGCCTTCGAGCGCGCCGCCGCATTGAGCGATTTCGCTCTGGTGACCGCCGATGATCATGTCGCGCTATGGGGTGATGCGGACGGTCTTGCCATTGCCAGGCAGTGGAAAGGCTACGGGGCCAGTGAAGTGGTGGTCAAGGAAGGGGCGTCAAGCTGCCTTCTGGTCACCGGAGAAGAGGTAAAGAATGTTCCTCCTGCGGCGAAGCTGAAGCCGAAGGATACGACGGGGGCAGGGGATTCCTTTGCTGCCGGCTATCTGGGTGCGCGCGCTTTGGGAGCCACACAGGAAGAAGCCGCAAGAACGGCGCACGGTGTCGCGGGGCAGGTCATCATGCATCCGGGCGCCATCATCGATAAATCAGTTTGGACCCGCGTTAAATAAGAAGGATCGATCATGCGTGATCTGGTTTCCAGCATCTGTAAAGGTGCCAAAGTCATCCCCGTCGTCGTCATCGAAAATGTCGAGGACGCAGTGCCACTGGCTCGTTGCCTCGCCGAAAGCGGCCTGCCTGCCGTTGAAGTGACCCTGCGCACAGCTGCCGCCCTTGACTCCATCAAGGCGATCGCTGCCGAGGTCAAGGATTGCGTGATCGGGGTTGGCTCCATCCTCTGCGAAGAGCAGCTGAAGGCTTCGATCGAGGCTGGCGGGCATTTCGGTGTGTCTCCGGGCACCTCGGCTACGCTGCTCAGCGCTCTCAAGGCAACCGACTGGCCGTTCCTGCCCGGTTCAGGCACCATCAGCGAAATGATGACCCTGCGGGAAGCCGGTTTCAAGGAACTGAAGATGTTCCCGGCCAATATCGTTGGCGGCGTTGGCATGCTCAAGGCTGTTGCCGGTCCGGTCAGCGATATCAGCTTCTGCCCAACTGGCGGTGTGAAGCCTGAGAATGCCGAGGAATTCCTCTCCCAGAAAAACTGCTTCGCGGTTGGCGGCACCTGGATTGCTCCTGTTGCCGACGTCAATGCCAAGAATTGGGATGTTATCGCCGAGCGTGCCAAGGCCGCTGCCAAGCTTGGGCAGGCATAAAAACCTTTTCATTATCAGACAGTTCATTTTTGGCCATCCGGATACAATTATTCCGGGTGGCCTTTTTTGTTTCATTTTGTAACAAACGCCGGTGCTCGGCTTGAGCTCCAATTTAATTCGTGGTACGAAAAAATTACCGAAATGGTCTGGTCCTAGAAAGGGTCAAGGAATGTGCATGTCTGCTATGTGCGCCATATTTGTGCATGTAATGGGCCGCATATAATTTCGGAAACAGCATTTATGTGCCTGGCTCTCGCCCGATTTGTGGAGTGACATGACAAATGACATGGGTCTTTGGTTCGGTATATTCTTGTAAAATTCCGCTATTTCGATCTTGTAGCTTTTCTGCCGAAATAGAAGATCGCGGATAGTTTCCGGCTTTTAGAAAAAATACCCTTAATTCATTGGATGTATATCAGTCTTGACTGTCCGGCTTTGATGGTTGCTTTGAAATCGGACCTTGAAGGAGGATTAACTGACGGCTGCGCAATAATACTATTGGCTGCTTGACTTTAGGACTAGGTAGTCGGTCGACTGTGTAAAAAGTTGCTGCGCAGGAGGAAAGGGAGAGAAAAGCTGAATAATCCATATTTTTGACTAAATGCCGCCTTTCCAAAATTGGCATTTCAAGGAAATATGGTCCACGGAGGATTGAAGGAGTCCAGATTGCTGTTAGGGGCGTCTGGTTTGGGAGGAGACTTGGTGCGCTTGCGCCGGGTGCGGGTTTTTATTGCCCAAATTTCTATAGGGCAACCCTAGGCTGCTATTCCCATCTACTTGCATTTCGATTGTGCGCTTTGATCCGCTCAGTTTGCGTTCCGTTCAATGCGGCGCGCGATATTGCACCATACGTGTATTCAAGCAAGGGAGGACAACATGCTTGGACTTGGTAAACTCTTCAACACAGTAACGATGGGGGCCATGGCTTTGGCTCTTGGCGCTTCGTTCGCCGCTTCCCCTTCGGTTGCTGCCGATAAGGGTTTTGTTGGTATTGCTATGCCTACTCAGTCATCAGCTCGCTGGATTACTGACGGCAACAGCATGAAAGAACAGTTTGAAGCCGCTGGCTATCAGACCGATTTGCAGTATGCAGAAGACGATATTGCTAACCAGCTGCGTCAGATCGAGACCATGATCCTGAAGGGCGTCAACGTTCTCGTTATCGCTTCCATCGATGGTACGACCCTTTCTGGCGCACTGCAGCTGGCCGCTGACTCTGACATCAAGGTTATTGCCTATGATCGTCTGATCCGTGACTCCGGCAACGTCGACTATTATGCTACCTTTGACAACTTCCAGGTTGGCGTACAGCAGGCTTCCAGCCTCGTTCAGGGCCTCAAGGAACGCTTCCCTGACGCGAAACCATGGAACGTTGAACTGTTCGGCGGTTCTCCGGACGACAACAACGCCTACTTCTTCTACAATGGCGCCATGTCTGTTCTGCAGCCGATGATCGATGCTGGTGAAGTTGCTGTTCCTTCTGAACAGTTCGGCATGGATAAAGTTGGTACCCTGCGTTGGGACGGTGCTGTTGCACAGGCCCGCATGGACAACCTGCTCTCTGCCTTCTACACCGACAAGACTGTCCATGGCGTATTGGCTCCGTATGACGGCCTGTCCATCGGTATCCTGTCTTCGCTCAAGGGCGTTGGCTACGGCTCCGGCGACATGAAAATGCCAATCGTGACCGGTCAGGACGCTGAAGTGCAGTCCATCAAATCCATTCTGGCTGGCGAACAGTATTCCACCATCTTCAAGGATACCCGTGAGCTTGCTCGTGTGACCGTAGGCATGGTGAACGCTCTGCTCGAAGGCGGAACTCCGGAAATCAACGACACCAAAACCTATGATAACGGTGTCAAGGTTGTTCCTTCCTATCTGCTGAAACCAGTTCCTGTCGATGCTTCCAACTGGGAAAAAATCGTGATCGGCAGCGGTTACTACACAATGGATCAGGTCAAGTAAGGGTCCTCCCGGGGGAGGGACGTGGAGCATTCCACCCCCTCCATCCCGTTCTTCAAGAACAATAATGACTGTTTGCTTGAGGCTGACATGAACACCATCTTAGAAATGCGAGGAATCACCAAGACCTTTCCGGGTGTAAAGGCCTTGAGTGATGTGAACCTGACTGTCGGCGAAGGTGAAATTCATGCCTTGGTCGGTGAGAACGGCGCTGGCAAGTCCACTCTGATGAAGGTTCTCTCGGGCGTTTATCCTCACGGTACGTACGAAGGGGACATCGTCTACAAGGGAGAGGTCCAGAGCTTCGCCGGGATCCACGACAGCGAAGAAAAAGGCATCATCATCATTCACCAGGAACTGGCTCTGGTTCCGCTTCTGTCTATTGCCGAGAATATTTTCCTTGGGAACGAACGGGCCAAGAAGGGCGTCATCAATTGGCGTGTGGCTCATTCCGAAGCTGAAATGCTGCTCAAGATCGTCGGGCTCAACAAGCCAACCGGTACTCTGGTGACGAACCTCGGTACTGGTCAGCAGCAGCTCGTGGAAATTGCCAAGGCACTTTCCAAGGAAGTGAAGCTGTTGATCCTCGATGAACCGACGTCTTCCCTGAACGAGAAAGACAGTGAGGCTCTGCTGGAGCTGTTGCTGGAATTCAAGAGCAAGGGCATCTCCTCGATCCTGATCTCTCACAAGCTCAATGAAGTTGTGAAGGTTGCGGACAAGATCACGGTCCTGCGCGACGGTCAGACCGTCAGCACGCTGGACTGCGACAAGACCGAGGAAATGGAAAACAAGATCATCAAGGATATGGTCGGTCGCGAGTTGACCAATCGTTTCCCCCAGCGGACCCCCAACATTGGCGACATGCTGCTCGAGGTGAAAGGCTGGAACGTCTATCATCAGATCCATGCAGATCGTCATCTGATCCGCAATGTCAATTTCAATGTGCGCGCAGGCGAGATCGTCGGGATTTCCGGCTTGATGGGCGCCGGGCGAACCGAGCTTGCAATGAGTATCTTCGGTCGGGCCTATGGCCAGAAGATCTCGGGCGAAGTTCAGTTGCGCGGTCAGCCGATCGATGTCAGCACGATCAACAAGGCAGTTGCAAACGGTCTTGCCTATGTGACCGAAGACCGCAAGGAATACGGTCTGGTGCTTGAAAACAGCATCAAGGTCAACACCACGCTTTCCAATCTGGAGGGTGTGTCGAAGGGTATCGTGATTGACGACAATGCGGAAACCCGCGTCGGTCTGGAATACAAGCAGAAGCTCAATACCAAATGCTCCGGTTTGATGCAGCAGGTGGTCAACCTGTCTGGTGGCAATCAGCAAAAGGTCGTCTTGAGCAAATGGCTGTTTGCCAACCCGGATGTTCTCATCCTCGATGAACCGACGCGCGGCATCGATGTGAACGCCAAATACGAAATCTACACGATCATCAATCAGCTTGCCCAAGAGGGCAAGGGTATCATTTTCATTTCTTCGGAATTGCCCGAGTTGCTGGGTATGACGGATCGAATCTACGTCATGAACGAGGGCAGAATCGTTGGTGAAATGCCGACACAGGAAGCTTCGCAAGAGAAAATCATGCGGATGATCATCAAGGACAAAGGCTGATACAATGTCACAGGTGGAAAACCCGTCTCCGGCAAATTCTGACGAAGGCCCTCAAGTCGCCAGCGTCGCCAGTTATCTGAAGTCTAACGTACGTGAATATGGCCTTTTGATTGCGCTGATCGTCGTTATGGTCTTCTTCCAGGTTGTTACCGACGGTATTCTGATGAAGCCGCTCAACCTGACAAACCTCATTCTCCAGAACAGCTATATCGTCATCATGGCGATTGGCATGCTGCTCGTCATCGTGGCTGGTCACATCGATCTGTCGGTCGGTTCGGTGATGGGCTTCGTTGGCGCCCTCGCGGCGGTGATGATCGTCAATTACGAGATGAACTACGTCGTAACGATCATCATCTGCCTGATCGTTGGTGTTGCCATCGGTGCGCTGCAAGGGTTCTGGGTTGCCTACTACAAGATCCCGGCCTTCATCGTCACGCTGGCCGGCATGTTGAGCTTCCGCGGTCTCACGCTGGCTTTGCTGAACGGTCAGTCCATCGGGCCATTCCCGACCGGCTTCCAGAAGCTCAGCTCGGGCTTCATTCCGGACCTGTTCGGTGTTGGTCGCCCGCATATGCTGACCATCGTTCTGGGTGTCGTTCTCAGTGTCTTTCTGCTCTATGCAAGCTGGAAGGACCGTAAGGAACGCGACAAGTTCGGCAACCTTGAAGAACCGTTCACCTTCTTCGTGCTGAAGAACCTGCTCATCGTGTTCGCCATCAACTACCTGTCTTACATCATGGCAGGTTACAGAGGCTACCCGAACGTTCTCATCGTCATGGCTGTGCTGGTTGCTGCCTATGGCTTCCTGACCTCCTCGACCACGGTTGGCCGTCGGATCTACGCTCTGGGTGGCAACGTCAAGGCTGCCAAGCTCTCTGGTGTCAACACCGAGCGGCTGACCTTCCTGACCTTTGCCAACATGGGCCTTCTTGCCGCCTTCGCCGGTCTGGTCTTTGCGGCTCGCCTCAATACGGCAACTCCGAAAGCCGGTTATGGTTACGAACTTGACGTTATCGCCGCCGTGTTCATCGGTGGTGCGTCGACCACGGGTGGCGTCGGTACCGTGACCGGTGCGATCATCGGTGCCTTCCTGATGGGTGTGATGAACAATGGCATGTCCATTCTGTCCATCGGCATCGACTGGCAGCAGGTCATCAAGGGTGTCGTTCTGCTCGCAGCCGTTATCTTCGACGTCTACAACAAGAAGAAGGCCGGTTAAGTTTCCGGCGACCAGGTATCGAGTGGGCCTTGCAAGGCCCACTCCCTCCCGGACGCAGCAGTGCCCGGGGTTGCAGATCGGGCAGCACGAGATGAGCTGCAAGGCAGATTGGATCTGCACCGTATCTGACAAGCGTTTTGATCATGTCCGTTCGCAGTCGAAAAGTGCTTGTAGCAAGCAATCACATTGGTGATGCGGATAGCAAAATAATCCATAAGTACAACCTTATAGGCTCTAACTGCTCTCGGTATATCTGTCCATATTTTGGATGGCTTCTGACGCGAGAGCGAGAAGGCCAGCGGGACGGATTTACGCAGAATTGGACTGGAAGCCTTGCGATTGTGAGCGGCTAGGCGCGATCGGGGCGGTTGAGGAGGATATTCAGATGCTGAAAGAATTGAGAGAAGAAGTTTTCCGTGCGAATATCGAGCTGAATGATCGCGGTGTTGTCATCTACACCTGGGGCAACGTGAGTGCGATCGACCGCGAAAAAGGGTTGGTTGTCATCAAGCCGTCCGGAGTGCCCTATGATGCCATGACTGCCGATGACATGGTGGTGGTGGATCTGGACAACAATGTTGTCTGGGGCAGCAAGAAGCCGTCTTCCGATACCAAGACCCACACCACACTCTACAAGGCTTTCCCGCAGATCGGCGGTGTGGTGCATACCCACTCCCGTCATGCTGTCGCCTGGGCTCAGGCGCGCCGGGAAATTCCATGTCTTGGCACGACGCAGGCCGATTATTGTGCCGGTCCGGTGCCTTGCACAAAGCCGCTGAGCGAAGAGCAGGTCAATCGCGATTACGAAACAACGACTGGCGAGGCTATTGTTGAACGCTTCAAGGGGCTTGATCCCGTGGCGGTTCCGATGGTTCTGGTTGCCGGTCATGGTCCTTTTGCCTGGGGCAAGAATGCCGACGACGCCGTGCACAATGCTGTTGTGCTGGAAGAAGTCGCCCACATGGCAACCATCACAGCCACTATTTCCAATCCCATACCGCCGCTGGAGCAGTATGTGCTCGATTATCACTATGAGCGCAAACACGGCAAAAACGCCTGGTATGGCCAGAAATAGTCAACTCTTGCGGTTCCGAGGGGGGAATGCCTAAGCATCTCGGAACCGCTTTTTTGCGCAAAGGGGAGGAAATTTGGCTTTGCATCCTTGGCGCAAACATATCCAGACCATATGCGCGAAAACGCCGGTCGAAAATTGAAAGGGCATGGAAATGTTTGGTTTGAAACCGTTGAAATTCTGGTTTGTGTGCGGCTCGCAGCACCTCTACGGCCCGGAAACCCTGGCCGAAGTTGCAGACGACGCGCGCAAGGTTGTCGAAGGGCTTACAAAAGACGGACGCCTGGTGCTGCCTATCGAGTTTGCGACCGTTGCCACCACCGGTGAGGAAATTGCCGATGTCTGCCGTCGCGCCTCTGCCGACCCCGAGTGCGGTGGTCTGATCCTGTGGATGCACACCTTCTCGCCAGCCAAAATGTGGATCCGTGGTCTCAATGCGCTGACCAAGCCGGTTCTGCATCTGCACACCCAGCTCAATGCGGCCCTGCCTTGGGACTCCATTGATATGGACTACATGAACCTGCACCAGTCCGCCCATGGCGACCGTGAAGCCGGCTTCATGCATACCCGCATGCGCCTTGGCCGCAAGGTCGTTGTCGGGCACTGGAGCGATCCGGACGTGCACGAGCGCATTGACAGCTGGATGCGCGCCGCTCGTGCCTGGGATGACTGGCAGGGCGCAGGGATCTGCCGTTTCGGCGACAATATGCGCAACGTTGCAGTGACTGATGGCGACAAGGTTTCTGCCGAAATGGCCTTCGGCTTCAAGGTCGATTACTGGCCCGTTGGCGATCTTGTTGCCAAGATGGCCGAGTTCTCCGATGCTGAAGTGGAGGCGCTGGCAGCTTCCTACGACGACCAGTATGAACTGGTGCCTGAGCTTCAGGCCGGTGGCACCAAACGAGCCTCCTTGTTGGATGCTGCGCGGCAGGAACTGGCGATTTCCGCATTCCTCAAGGAAGGTGGCTACAAAGGTTTCACCCATACCTTTGAAGACCTGCATGGCCTGCAGCAACTGCCCGGCTTTGCTCCTCAGAGAATGATGGAGCAGGGTTTCGGCTTCGCAGGTGAAGGCGACTGGAAAACCCCGGCTCTCGTGCGTGCTCTCAAGGTCATGGGGCATGGCAAGAGCGGTGCCTGCTCCTTCATGGAAGACTACACCTATGACATTGCCACGCCGGGCCAGGAACTGGTTCTGGGCGCTCATATGCTTGAGGTCTGCCCGACCATCGCCGAAAGCAAGCCTAGGGTCGAGATTCATGCTCTGGGTATTGGCGGAAAGGCCGATCCGGTGCGTCTGGTCTTCAATTCTGTCAAGGGCAACGCAGTCAACGCCTGCCTCGTTGACATGGGCAACCGCTTCCGTCTGATCGCCAATGCCGTAACGGCTGTTGATCATCCGGACCTGCCCAAGCTGCCTGTGGCCCGTGCCGTTTGGCAGTGCAAACCGGACTTCAAGACTGCCTGTGCGGCCTGGATCCTGGCCGGTGGTGCCCATCACACAGCCTATAGCTATGATGTAACAGCTGAAATGCTTGAGGACTTTGCCACCATCGCTGGCATCGAACTGGCCATGATTGACGAAACGACCACGCTGCCCGACTTCAAGCAGTCTCTGCGCATGAATGAGGTCTACTGGCATCTTGCCAAAGGCATTCGCGTCTAGGGTAGAGCCAAAGGTCACATGAAACCTTGCCCGGCCAGGAAACTGGTCGGGCTTTTTTGTCTCTGTTTCAGGTTAGGATGGGGTGGCTGCGGCCTTTGGGCAAGGCCGCGCCTGATTGGGGTGTGGTTACAATCCCGAAGTTTTCGGCAGAGGCACTTCGGCGGCAAAGACTGCTGTTGCCTTGTCCAGTGCGTCATCGATCTTTTCGCCCTCGGAGCGGACGATCATTGACAGGCTGCGCTCGCGGAAGGTGCGCGGACTCATGTTGGTATGGCGCCGGAAGACGCGTGAAAAATACAACGGATCATCGTAGCCGACCATCTGGGAGAGGGCCTTGATGGGCACGTTGGAAACGCGCAGAACCTGCATGGCATACTGGATGCGCTGGCCATCACGCCACTGGACAATGCCGGTGCCGATATATTTGCGAAACAGATGGGACAGGCGCGAAGGCGAAAGGCAGACGTGATTGGCGATTTCGTTGACTGTCAGCGGTTTGTCCAGATTGTTGGAAATCAGCGTACAGGCGGCGAGAACGCGCTCATCGATCTCGATGTTGGACTTCTTTTCGGCCCTGTTCAATCTTGCGCAAAATAGCAGGATATGTTCCAGTCGGTTGAAGGCAAGGTCGGCTGAAAGGCTGTCGGAAAGGCCTGCCCATTTCTCCACTTCCACGAACAGACGGAACAGCTCGCTGAAGCGGCTTTCGTCCTTGTGGCGCATGATATAGACGCCATTGACCGCCTCATCCCACTCCAGCCAGGGCTTCCAGAAGGCGCGCGGCTGAAAGTAGATCCAGCGGTGCCACCATTTGTCGGCATCGGGGTTGCGGCCATAGAAATGCTGGGCATCCGGCGGGAAGAGAGCAAGGTCTCCGGGGCTCAGAATCGTTGTATTCTTGCCATCGAACAGCTTTCCCTGACCGTCGACGGTCAGGTTGATGATCCAGCCATGCATGCCGTTGGGCCGGTCGATATGGAAGTCGAGCGGACCTCCCTTCTCGATCGGGGTGATCCCGGCGACCAGTCTGATTCCGAACTCGAAACCCGGAAACAGGGCAGCGACTTCCTTGTCGTAGTTCTTGATTGAACTGCGATAGGAAAGCTTGTTGAATATTCTCTGGACCTGCGGATCTTGGGCAGGATCGAAATAAGAGTGATCGTCCATGTCTCTAGCCTGATGCTGCATTGTGAAATATCAGGATCGTCCATATTGTAGACGAAATCTACAGAAATGAAAAGCTGTGTTATGGATGAGTTTGAGGAGAATTATCCATAGGGACAGCGTTTTGCACGCGTTGGCGCTATAATGACAGGGAGGACAAACGAATGAGTGCAACCAGTGACAACTGTGTTCTTGGTCTCGACTTTGGTTCGGATAGTGTGCGGGCCGTGGTTGTTCGGGTCGCCGATGGGGAAGAGCTTTCCTCTGCCGTTGCCAATTACCCCCGTTGGGCCGAGGGGAAATTCTGCGATCCCGCTCGCCAGCAGTTTCGCCAGCATCCTTCAGACTATCTGGAATCGATGGTGTCTGCCGTGCGCGAAGCTGTCGCTGCACTGGACAAACAGCCGAATGTGATCGGTATTGGTGTCGATACCACCGGCTCTTCGCCAATGCCAGTAACGGCAGACGGTACTGCGCTGGCACTGAAGGATGGATTTTCCACAGACCCGGATGCGATGTGTATCCTCTGGAAGGATCACACCTCCGTTGCCGAGGCGCAGGAGATCAACGATCTCTGCCATTCCGGCAAGTTCCCTGACTATACCAAATATGTTGGCGGCATCTATTCGTCCGAATGGTACTGGGCCAAGATCCTCAATGTCGGTCGGCGCAACCCGACCGTTTTCCGCGCTGCTGCCAACTGGGTCGAGCTGTGTGACTGGGTGCCAGCCGTGCTGTCCGGCGTGACGGATGCTGCCAAGATCGTGCGCTCGCGCTGCGCTGCTGGCCACAAGGCGTTGTGGCATCCCGAGTTCGGTGGACTGCCGAGCCGCGAATGGCTGCAGGCTCTCGATCCATGCCTTGGCAATCTGACCACGCCGCTTTACAGCGAAACCAAGACCAGCGATCAGGTCGCCGGTACGCTGTCGTCCGATTGGGCTGGCCGGTTCGGTCTCAACGCGGGCATTCCGATTGCCGTTGGTGCCTTTGACTGCCACATGGGTGCAGTGGGCGCCGGCATCGAGCCCTATTCGCTGGTGCGCGTGATGGGCACGTCGACCTGCGATATTCTCGTGGCTCCACCAGAAGAAGTTCAGGACACTCTTGTTCAGGGGATCTGCGGTCAGGTGCCGGGCAGCGTTCTGCCTGATTTCATCGGCTTTGAAGCCGGCCAGTCCTCGTTTGGCGACGTGTTCGCATGGTTCGAGCGTCTGCTGCAGTGGGGGCGCAATGGCCGCGGCAAGGCCGGGTCGCTGCTGCCTGAGCTGGAAAAGGAAGCTGCCGAGCTGCCGCCGGGTGGTTATGGTGAGCGGGCGCTTGATTGGCTCAATGGCCGTCGCACGCCGGATGCCGACCAGACGGTGAAGGCCATATTGGCTGGCCTGCATCTGGGCTCGACGGCTCCCTCGATCTATCGGGCGCTCATCGAGGCAACAGCCTATGGGTCCCGTGCCATCGTCGAGCGGTTCGAGGATCAGGGTGTTCAGGTCAAGAGCATTGTCGCCATCGGCGGTATCGCCCGCAAATCGAACTTCATTTCCCAAGTTTGTGCCGATGTCATGAACCGTCAGGTTGATGTGGTGCTGTCCGATCAGGCCTGCGCCCGCGGAGCGGCCATTTTTGCTGCCACGGCTGCCGGAGCCTATGAAGACATTCACAAGGCCAAGGCTGCCATGCTGAGCCCGATCGAGAAGAGTTTTGTTCCCGATCCCGAAAAGCACAAGCTCTACAATGCGATTTATGAAGACTACAAGCGCATTGGTGCCTTTGCTGGTGATCTGGCCAAGGGATGATCGGTGTTTCCTGCCGATTTGTCTGAAATTGACGAGCCCGGACGGCTTTCTGTCCGGGCTTTTTCATTTTTCGATTTTTTCCGACAATATGCTCTAGGCATTTTTTGCGAAATGCTGCTAAAGATAGCGCGAATTTGCAATCCCATGGAGGCCCCCCATGAGTTCGAACTCCCGCTCAACCGATTTCATTGTTCGCCGTCCTGATGACTGGCATCTGCATCTGCGCGATGGTGCGATGCTCAAGGCTGTTCTGCCGCACACCAGTGCCCATTTCGGGCGTGCGATCATCATGCCCAACCTGGTGCCGCCGGTGGTCAAGACAGCCGATGCCGAGGCCTATCGGGCGCGGATCATGGCGGCGTTGCCCGAAGGGCATGATTTCGAGCCGCTGATGACGCTATATCTGACCGAGGGCACGGACCCTGCTGATGTGGAACTCGGGGCCAAATACGGTCTGATCAAGGCTCTGAAGCTCTACCCGGCGGGGGCAACGACCAACTCCGACAGCGGCGTCCGCTCGATCGAAGCGGTCTATCCGGTGCTGGAGAAAATGAGCGAAATCGATATACCCTTGCTGGTGCATGGCGAGGTGACCGATGCCGACATCGACATTTTCGACCGTGAGGCTGTCTTCATCGAACGTGTGCTTTCGCCGATCCGCGAGCGCTTCCCGTCCTTGCGCATCGTGATGGAACATGTGACCACGGAAGACGGGGTCAACTTCGTCAAGGGGGCCGGGGACAGGACCGCCGCCACCATCACGACCCATCATCTGATCATCAATCGCAACGCCATTCTGGTCGGCGGCATCAAGCCGCACTATTTCTGCCTGCCGGTTGCCAAACGTGAAAAGCACCGTCTTGCCCTGCGGGCTGCGGCCACCTCAGGTGATGCGCGCTTCTTTCTGGGCACCGACTCGGCTCCGCACATGAAGTCTGCCAAGGAATGCGCCTGTGGCTGCGCCGGTGTCTTCAACGCGAGCAATACGGTGAACTGTCTTGCCCATGTCTTCGAACAGGACGGGGCGCTTGACAAGCTCGAGGCCTTCATGTCCCTCAATGGTCCGGCCTTCTATGGTCTTGCGGCCAACGAGGCCCGTATCCGTTTGTTCAAAGGCGAAGACCCTCTGTCCTATGAGGCGCGGGTCTCCGTCGACGGGGACGAAGTGGTTGTCTTCGATCCCGGTTTCCCCCTGTTCTGGCGCTATGAAGCCGTTAACGCTTGAGCCGCTGGGTCGGTTCGCACCTCTCAAAGGATGTCCTGATGATTACTTCTTCTTTTCCTGATCGCGCGCTGATGGCCGAACTGACGGCCAAGATGTTGCTGGAAGTCAAGGCTGTGCATTTTCGCACCGATGAGCCCTTCAAGCTGGCATCAGGCATTGCCAGCCCGACCTATATCGACTGCCGCAAATTGATTTCCTATCCGCGCGTTCGCAATGCGCTGATGGAATTCTGTGCAGCAACCGTCATGCGTGACATCGGCTTCGAGAAGGTTGACGTGGTTGTTGGTGGTGAAACTGCCGGCATTCCCTTTGCAGCCTGGATCGCCGACAAACTGGCCCTGCCGATGAACTATGTGCGCAAGAAGCCGAAGGGTTACGGCCGCGACGCCCAGATCGAAGGGGCTCCCATCGCAGGCAAGCGGGCGCTGCTGGTGGAAGATCTGACCACGGATGGTGGCAGCAAGATCAATTTCGTTGAAGCCATGCGCAAGGCCGAGGCCGAGGTGAATGATACGATTGTTCTCTTCTATTACGATATTTTCCCCGAAGCTCTGGAAAACATGAAGAAGATCAATCTCAACCTGCATTATCTGGCCACTTGGCGCGATGTGCTGGCCGTCGCCAAGGCTGAGAATTACTTCGACACCAAGACCCTTGAAGGAGTGGAGCGGTTCCTTGACGAGCCACTCAAATGGTCCGGCGAACATGGTGGTGTCACCGAGATCACGGCGGTTCCCCAGAAGGGCTGAAACGGCCGGACGGATTGACCCATGATATAAGGGCAGGAGCGGGCAACCGGCTTCTGCCCTTTTTTGTTGGCGTCTAGGCTGCCTGCCTGCGTGGACCGTCTGGACAGATCAGCAGCTCTCGCGCCAGCGGATCTTGGTGCCCAGCACAACCTTCTTAGCAAAGCTGCGACCGGCGATGCGTTCAAGCAGCAGATCCACGGCCGTGCGACCGATCTCCTCGGCCGGGATGGCAACCGTCGTCAGGCCCGGTTCGATGAGACCGGCTGCCGGAATGTCGTTGAAGCCGACGATGCGGACATCGTCCGGCACCTTCAGATCAAAGCTGTTGGCGGCCTGAATGGCGCCGATGGCCATGGTGTCATTGGCTGCGATGATGATCTCGGGGCGGTCGCTGGTGTCGAGCAGCTGTCGGGCCAGTTCAAAACCGCTGATCGGCGTCAGGCGCTCGCAGCGCACATTGGCCGGGGCATCCAGCCCACGCTCGCGAAACCAGCTCATGAAGGTTCGGCTGCGCAGGTCCGGATAGGGGCGGCGCGGGTTTTCCTTGCCGGATGAGGCACCAATGAAACCGAACTTCCTGTATCCCTTTTCCCAGAGGGCGTCGAGGATATCGGCGGTGGCCTGTTCGAGGTCCGGATAGACGCAGTCGATGTCCTTGCGATCGGGGGGGAAATCGATACAGACCAGCGGATTTCCCAGATTTGCCAGCGTGTCGATGGTCTTGCGGCCATGGGGCCCGACCACCAGAATGGCGCTATCTTTACGCGGGAAGTCTTCTGGCAGGTCTCCCGGCAGGTTGAAGCGGTTGTCGATCCGCAGACCGGCCTCGGACAGGCGCTTCTCGATGCTGTGGCGAATGGTGATGAAATAGGGGTCGGCGAGCTCTTCGGTGGGGTTGAGGGTGTGCAGCAGGGAGATGGTTGTCTGGCGGTTGCCGCTGAGTCGCTTTTTCTTGCCGCGCATGCGGGGCGGGGCATAGTCGAGATCCTGGGCGGTCTCGATGATCTGACGGCGCTTGCTTTCAGAAACAGACAGGCTGCTGTCATAGTTGAGGACGCGGGAAACCGTTGTCGGAGAAACACCCACGCGTTCCGCTATGTCCTTGATTGTGGCCATGTCTCGCCTTCCTGTTCTGTCGCTCCAGTGAATGCTATCAATCACAAGAACCATCCATTGAAAAGGGGGGGGCTGTGATGTGGCAGCAAATGCAGGGCCTGTTTTGACGATGCTGTTAGCATGCTGATGATAATTTTGTAGTAAATATTTACTTATGTCAAATTCTGCGTTAGGCTATGATATCTGTGAGGACTATGGTTTAACGGCGAGCATTGAGCCATTTTGATTGACGGTCGGTCGCAAAGGCGGGCCTCTTGCGGGGAGCTGTGATATGAAGCGAAAAGTTTTGGTGTGCGGTGGAGCTGGCTATATCGGCTCTCACATGGTTCAGCTTTTGCTGGAAGCTGGCCATGACGTCGTTGTTTTTGACAATTTGTCTTCCGGTCATGTTGAGGCCGTCAAGGGTGTGACGCTGGAGCGTGGCGATCTGTTGAATCCAGGGGATCTGGACGCCACCTTCAAAAAGCACAAGGTGGACGCGGTCATTCACTTCGCTGCGCTGATTTCTGTCGGTGAATCGGTCGAACTGCCCGATCTGTATTACCGCAACAATGTGACGGGCACGCTCAATCTGCTAGACGCCATGCGCAAGGCAGGGGTTGACCGGATCGTCTTTTCCTCCACGGCTGCCGTGTTCGGCAATCCGCAGCATGACCTGATTGATGAGGCCCACCCACTGGGGCCGATCAATCCCTACGGCTGGTCCAAGCGCATGGTTGAACAGATCCTCTCCGATATGGCAGTGGCTTATGGTCTGCGCTCGGTTGCCTTGCGCTATTTCAATGCGGCAGGGGCGCATCCCAACGGGTTGATCGGCGAGGCGCACAGCCCCGAGACCCATCTGGTGCCGCTGGTGCTGCTGACAGCGCTCGGTATTCGCAAGAAGCTGTCGGTGTTCGGCAGCGATTATGAAACCCGCGACGGCACTTGCATTCGCGACTATATCCATGTGCTCGATCTGGCCTCGGCGCATCTGCTGGCGCTCGATTATATGGACAGCCACACGGGTGCCCATTGCTTCAATCTGGGCAATGGCAATGGCTTTACCAACCTTGAGGTCATCAAGACCGCCAAGCGACTGACCAATCGCGACATTCCCTATGAGATGGCACCGCGGCGGGCGGGCGACTCGGCCTCCCTTGTGGCAGACAGCAGTCTGGCCAAGTCGGAACTGGGCTGGAAGCCGAAGTTCGATGCCCTCGAAACCATCATCGAAACCGCATGGCGCTGGCATCACGAACCCAAATATGGACCCTTTGCAGGGAAATGACGAGGAGCCTGTTCATGGCTGAAGAAACCGTTTCCAGCGATGCACCGCATCGCCGCTACAATCCGCTCAAGGGCGAGTGGGTGCTTGTCTCTCCACACCGCAACAAGCGCCCCTGGCAGGGACAGCAGGAAAAGCTGGTGGTCGAGGATAAACCGCAGCACGATCCGGGCTGTTATCTCTGCGCGGGCAACACGCGCAACTCCGGTGCGACCAATCCCGACTACAAGGGGCCGTTCGTTTTCCCGAACGACTTCCCGGCGCTTCTGGAAGACACCCCGCATGGGGGAACCACCGGTGATCCCCTGTTCCGGGCCGACAATGTGCGCGGCACCGCGCGGGTGATGTGTTTTTCCGAGCGTCATGACCTGACCTTGCCAGAGCTTGAAGTCTCGGACATTCGCAAGGTGGTCGATACCTGGGTCGAGCAGATCACCGATCTGGGCGAGCGCTATGACTGGGTTGCGGTGTTCGAGAACAAGGGTGCGGTCATGGGCTGTTCGCAGCCCCATCCGCATGGCCAGATCTGGGCGTCTGACTTCCTGCCCAACGAGGTGGCGACAGAAGATGCCCATCAGAAGCGATTCCTTGCCGAGACTGGCGAAGTTCTGCTGGTGCGCTACGCTGCCTCTGAAGCAGAGAAGCGCGAGCGGGTGGTTGTCGAGAATGACGAGTGGATTGCTGTTGTGCCCTGGTGGGCGACATGGCCGTTCGAGACCCTGCTGATGCCGAAGCGTCATGTGCTGCGTTTGCCGGATCTGACCATCCCTGAGCGGAATGGTCTTGCCGATGCGCTCAAGCGGTTGTGCACGAAATATGACAATCTGTTCGAAGCCGAATTCCCCTATACGATGGGCTGGCATGGTGCGCCAACCCGGGCGGGGGCATTCGATCACTGGCAGCTGCATGCGCATTTCTACCCGCCGCTTCTGCGCTCGGCGACGGTGCGCAAATTCATGGTCGGCTATGAAATGCTCTCGGAAGCGCAGCGGGACCTGACAGCGGAAACCGCGGCGGAACGACTGCGGTCGTTGTCGGACGTTCATTACAAGGCGAAATAACAGGGGGAGGGGCGCATGACAACAGACCATGAGACGGCTTCCGTCAGGGCAGCGTTTGAGAAGCATTTCGGCACGACGCCCGACGTTGTCGCCTATTCGCCGGGGCGGGTGAACCTGCTGGGCGAACACACCGATTACAACGGCGGCTTTGTGCTGCCGATGGCCCTGAGGGGGCTCGGGGTTTCCATTGCCCTTGGCAAGGGTGACAAGCCCGGCGTCATCGAGGCCTATTCGGATACCTTCGACCAAACCGAGGTCCGGATGATCACCGACAGCCGTGAAGGGCGCTGGTCCGATTATCTGCTGGGGTGCCTCAAGGCTGTAGCAGAAGCGGAGGTGGCCTCTACCGGGCTTCGGGTTGCACTTGAGACAACACTGCCGATGGGGGCTGGGCTTTCCAGCTCTGCAGCGCTGGAGGTGGTATCGATCAAGGCGGCACTGGCGCTCTATGGCCGGGAGATGAATGCAGTCGACGTTGCCATCAAGGCGCGGGCGGTCGAGAATGACTTTGTGGGTATGCCCTGCGGTATCATGGATCAGTTTGCCTCATCAGTGGGTGATCCGGGGGTGGCCATGTTCCTCAATACCCGCACGCTGGCCTATGAACTGGTGGAGACCTCGCCGGATTATGCCTTTGTCATCATCGCTTCTGGAGTCAGCCATCAACTGACCGAGGGCGGAGAAGACGGCTATGCCACCCGCGTGGCCGAGTGTCAGGCTGCCTGCAAGGCGCTTTCCATTGACATGATCAGCGATCTCGGCGTGGGTGATCTGGCTCGCATTGAGGATTTGCCATCACCGCTTGACCGAAGGGTTCGCCACGTGGTGACGGACAACCAGCGGGTTCTGGAAGGGGTGGTTGCCTTGCGTGAAGGCAACATGCTGCGCTTTGGCGACTTGATGGTCGATAGCCACCGCTCGCAGAAGGATGACTATCAGATCACGGTGGCCGAAACCGATGCACTGGTCGATGCCTGCCTTTCCTATGGTGCGCTCGGCGCGCGCCAGACTGGCGGTGGCTGGGGGGGCTCCGTGGTGGCTCTGGTCGAAGCGGGGGGCGTGGAATCCTTCAGCCAGAAGGTGCGTGCCGATTTTGCAAAGACTTCCATTCTGGCTGTGACCTGAGCCTGTCAGCTTCGGTTCATCAATCTCTGGGCATCCGGTGACGATCATCGGGTGCCTTTTGCTTTTCAGTCGTGTGGCCTTCTGGGCAAGGCTGAAGGCGGTTTCAGAAGGCCTGCTTAAATAGTTTTGAGGATAGGCAATTGGTCGGTTTGCTGATGGCTTGCGCCCATGGTTGTTCCGTGGAACTATGCGTGCCATGGCTGAGATTGATGATCCCCTTGTTGTTATTGCAAACCGTTCGCTTGAGTGCCTCGCCGGGCTTGATTGCGGCCGGTTGAAGCCCGTTCTGTCCGACCATACGGAGCTGGTTGACGCCGCGCTGCTGGACATGTTCCACCAGCCCTTGATCAGGTCTGGCCGGATGCTGATCGGCACTGAGGGGCGATTGCTGCTACTGGACCGCAATGGTACGCAAAAGGAGCAGAAAGGTCCTGTCGAGGGAGGCCCCGTCAGGGAGCTGCCCAAGGGGGATGTGCGCAAGGCGCTCAAGGATCTGTCTGATCTCAGGGCGTTGATGCCGCTCTGCCGCTTTCGCTTCCGCTCGCTCCAGATGGCTCTCGTGGATGACGATGGCAAGATCCATCTCAAGGTCCGGTTTCTTGAAGTGCAGATGGTTGGTGGCGAGATTGGACTGATTGCCTTTTTGCGCCCGGTGCGTGGCTATGACAGGGCGCTGGAGATGATGCGCGAGTCGCTTTATGCCCTTGGTGGCAGTCGTGATCTTGTTGGCTTCCTCTCCGGGCTGTGCCTGTCTTTCCCGGCAGGGGTGATCAAGCCCGCCATCGTGATTGGTGAGGAGGAAAGTGCCTTTGCCGTGGCGACGGACATCATCGCCGCCTATCTGCCCGCCGCACGAGTAAACGAGAAGGGTATCGTCAACGATCTCGATACCGAATTCCTGCATGACTACCGGATTGCCCTGCGCAAGATCCGATCCGTACTCAGCCTGTTCAAGGGGGTCTATTCCGACGAGGTGACTGCGGATCTCAAGCGGCGGTTTTCCCGGCTGATGGCCAAGACGGGAAAGCTTCGGGATCTTGATGTCTATCTTCTTGAAAAGCAGAAATTTTTCGATCTGATCCCGGCGCCGCTGCATGATGGGCTTGAACAGATGTTCGCCTTGTTCCTGCGCGATCGGGAGGAGGCCGCCGTGCGGCTTGCAGATCATCTGATCAGCGATCGCTATCAGAAGGAAATGCAGGAGCTGTCCGATCTGCTGGCTGCACCCGAGCACTTGCAGAAAGGACCGAGTGCCGAGCAGGGGGCGCATGACTATGCCCGCCATCTCATCTGGAAGCGTTACCGCAAGATCTGCAAGACAGCGGCTGCGATCGATGAGAGCAGCAAGGACGACGATGTGCATGCGCTACGCATTCACTGCAAGAAGCTGCGTTATCTGATGGAATTCTTCGCGCCGTTGTTCCCCGATGAGGCCATCCGGTCGGTGATCAAGCCGATGAAGCGACTGCAGGACAATCTGGGCCGGTTCAACGACTGCTCGGTGCAGATCGATGCGCTGTCCGATTTTCTCTCCGGGCGCAAGTTTCGCGACAAGCCCACCCAAATGAAGATTGCCCAGAGCGTTGGGGCGCTGATTGCCATCCTGCACCAGCGGCAGGCAGCCGAACGCATGCTCGTGGCCGAGAATTTTGCCCGCTTTGACAGCGAGGAAACGCAACAGACATTCAAGACCCTGTTCAAGTTGCGGGAGGAAAGTGAATGAAGATCATCGCCTGCTATTCCAACAAGGGAGGCGTTGGCAAGACCGCAACTTCCGTCAATCTGGCCTATGCTCTGGCCGAGGCGGGCAAGCGAGTGCTGCTCTGTGATCTTGACCCGCAGGGGGCCTCGAGCTTCTATTTTCGGGTCAAGCCATCCAGGAAGCTGACGGACGAGCTGTTTTTCAAGGATGAGGACCGGTTCGTCAAATCAATCCGTGGCAGCAATTATGATGATCTGGACATCCTGCCGGCCAATATGAGCTTTCGCAATTTCGATGTCTTCCTGTCCCGCATGAAGAACAGCCGGTCGCGCCTGAAGAAGTCGCTGAAGACGGTCAAGAAAGACTATGATGTCATTCTGCTCGACTGCCCGCCGAATATTTCGACCCTGTCTGAGAGCGTCTTCAAGGCGTCCGACATGGTGCTGGTGCCGGTCATTCCCACCACTTTGTCACAGCGAACATTCGATCAACTGGTTGACTTTTTTAAGGAAAACGACATTCCGCTCAAGAAGCTGGCAGCCTTTTTCTCAATGGTCCAGAATGTCAAGTCGCTGCATGGCGAGTTGATGAACGAGATGACGAGCCAATACAAGAAACAGTTCCTTTCCGCCTATGTGCCCTTCACGTCCGATGTCGAGCGCATGGGTGTGCATCGGGCGCCGGTGCTGGCCAGCGCACCGGGCTGTGCAGCCTCAAAGGCCTATCAGGATCTCTATCGCGAGATGCGCAAGAAGGTGGCCCTGAAATGAGCGTTGTCGAGCAGACGGAGGGAAGCGTTGAAATCGAACGCAAGTTCCTGTTGCGTGCCCTGCCAGACCTGACCCCCCTCAAGGCCAGGGATGTCGCGCAGGGCTATCTGACGTCTGCCACGGATTCCGTTGAAATGCGGGTGCGCCGGAAAGGCTGCGGTGCGGATGCTGCTCATTTCATGACGCTGAAGTCCGATGGCACCCTGTTGCGCAAGGAAATCGAGGTGCCGATTTCTGCCGACCAGTTCGACAGCTTCTGGCCAGCGACCAAGGGGCGCCGGGTCAAGAAGACGCGCTACGTGGGAGTGCTGGCAGATGGGCTTCGTTTCGAGCTCGATGTATTCCATGGTGGGTTGGATGGATTGAAATTGGTCGAGGTCGAATTTGCCACAGTCGAAGCGGCGTCGCGGTTTGTTGCTCCGGACTGGTTCGGTGAGGATGTGACCAGTGACAAGGGCTACAAGAACAAGTCTCTTGCTGTGAATGGATTGCCCTGACGCGATCTGAGCGCCGCGTTGCCTGCGGATTGGTGTTTTTTCTAACAAAAGTACTGGATTGCCGTCTTTCGCCTTGTGTTGGTGGGAGGCGGCATTGTTGTTTCTGTGCTCTGCCTTGTGAGGGCTCATAAGTAAAATTATGTATATATTGTCTCTGTGCAATAGAAAATGTGCAAACCTCGATGGCATTTCAGTAAATTTACTGATGCGGTCATGCAATGCGGGAAGAAAATCGGTGAATTGCCTTCGATTTGAGGCGATTTGTTGCAGGGACTAGCAGATTTACCTGTTGACCGAATGGCGGTTCGTTTGTACCGTAATGTGGACTTTGATTGCAGACTGGCCATTCCAACGGGTCGTCTTCTTGCAGTCAGAAGCATGGCCCGTTAGTGGATCGATGGAAATACGACTTTCAGGGCCTGAAGAGCTACAGCGGAGGAAATAGGAGTAGCCGATGAAGACAGCAACGAAACTTGAAGATGCTGCTGCGCTGATCCCCGAAGGAGCGGTTTTGCTTATCGGTGGGTTCATGGCGGTCGGAACGCCGGAGCGTATGATTGACGCCTTGGTCGAACGGGGAGTGGGCGGCTTTACTGTCGTCGCCAATGACACGGCCATGGTCGGTGCCGGTATCGGCAAGCTGATTTCCGCCGGACTGGTCAAGAAGGTGATTGCAAGCCATATCGGTCTCAATCCGGAAACCCAGCAGAAGATGATTGCGGGGGAGATCGAGGTTGAGCTAGTGCCACAGGGAACGCTCATTGAGCGCATTCGCGCCGGGGGCGTTGGCCTTGGCGGCGTCCTGACCCAGACGGGTCTGGGAACTCCGGTCGAAGAAGGCAAGCCGATCGTCGAGGTTAAGGGCAAGAAATATCTGCTTGAAGAACCCATTCGTGGCGATTTCGCGCTGATCAAGGCCAAGCATGCCGACTACAAGGGCAATCTGGACTATTCCCTGACCGCGCACAACTTCAACCCGGTCATGGCGATGGCTGCCGACAAGGTGATTGCCGAAGCGGAAGAAATCGTGCCGATTGGTGCCATTCATCCTGATGCGGTGAAAACGCCGGGCGTTTTGGTGGATTATGTTCTGGAACGGGAGGCCTGAGATGGACGCCAAGGAAATTATTGCCCGTCGCGTGGCTTTGGAAGTGAAAGACGGCATGCTGGTCAATCTGGGCATTGGTCTGCCGAGCATGGTTGCCAACTATGTGTCGCCCGATGTGGATGTCATGTTCCAGGCAGAGAATGGTGTGGTCGGTCTGGCTGCCCGACCACTGCCCGGTTTCGAGAACAAGGATCTGACCGATGCCGGTGGTGGCTTCGTCAGCGCGGTGCTGGGCGCTGCATCGATCGATTCCTCCGTTTCCTTCGGACTCATTCGCGGCGGTCATCTGGATATGACCGTACTGGGCGGGTTGCAGGTTGACGAGCGTGGCTATCTGGCGAACTGGATGGTTCCTGGCAAGATGGTGCCGGGCATGGGCGGTGCAATGGATCTGGTCGCCGGGGCCAATCAGGTGATTGTTGCCATGGTGCACACGGCCAAGGGCAGCCACAAGATCGTTCCCGAATGCACCCTGCCGCTGACGGCAGCCCGTCGGGTTTCGCTGATCGTGACCGAAATGGCGGTGATCGAGCCGACCGACGAAGGGCTGGTTCTGCGCGAGCTGGGGCCAGATACGACGGTCGAGCAGGTTATTGAAGCTACGGCTGCAAAACTGATCGTGCCGGAAAATGTTCCGCACATGGCGCTCTGATTGTATCGGAAAGGAGTGCTGTGCTCCGGCCAGCTTTTCTGTCCGTAACGACACGATCTGACCAATCCCGGCCCTTCGAGGGGTCGGGATTTTTTGTTTCTGGCCCACGAAGTGGACAGTCTTGCGGTGCAATTTTTTAAGTATACCGTAATGTGATACATAGGATGTGCGTGTAATACCCTAAGTATTATGCAGTATATTCCCGGTATTCCTTGGTGTATGGGCGTATCTTGTGCAAATATGGTGAAATTCCCTCTTATAATTCAGTATTATTGTATCGCAATGCGAGACGGTTGCTTGTGTTTTTTGTGAGACGTTTGTACCGTAATATGGAACAGGAGGGAGGGACCATCCTGAAAATTTGAGAATGACCAACATCGGATTGCCCGGTGATGGGAGGATTTTGGCTTGATTTCGGGCGCCTTGAGCGGGTGTTCGTTGGCCTGGTTAGGTGTGTTAAGAGGCGCATTTCCTCACTTTTTCTTGGTTTTCAGTGCGGGTCCTTTCAGGAGAGGAAAGGCGTTGGCCCCTGTTCGCCGGGATGAAAGCGTTTGCGCATGTCTCGACAGGATGGCCTGCGGAGGGAAATCGAACGGATTGGTATGCACCGGCAACGGGTAGGTCAGGGCTGGATCAAGCTCTGGGCGGGCTCTGGTTGTGGCTTGTAGATGGTGCCTTTCCTTGCTGGTTCCCCCTTTTGGATTTGGTCGTGGTGATGGCTGCATCCGTTTGGTTGCCACGATCGGAATGAGTGGAGGTTTCGCCTTGATGCGGGCGGAAGGTCCGAAAAGAGATCTGGCTGCTGCTTCTGAGCAGCGCCTTCTCGAAATGAAACTAACGGAGGAAGGTAATGCATCTAAAACGTTTTGCAGATGCTTCGGCCTATGAAGCCCCCAACCACTTCGGTTGCTATGGTCTGCGGCTTCAGGGCTTTGAGGAAAATGGGCCCAAGAATCAATGGATTGGTTTCAGCCAGTTCTTCCCCGGCGGCGGCGCTGGGCCGGATTCCACACCGTTCGAGAAAGTTTATGTCGTGATTGAGGGCGAAATGACCTTGATCATTGATGGAGAGGAAACTGTCCTGAAACCTCTGGATTCATGCGTCATTCAGCCCGGCGAAGTTCGTGTGCTTGAAAACCGTACCAACATGACCGCCAAGATGATGGTTGTCATTCCTTACCCACCGAAGGCTTAAGACAATGAACGCAATGGCAAATCCACTTTCGATGTTTGACGTGAAGGGCAAGGTTGCCCTGATCACCGGTGCGTCAGGTGCCTTCGGTATGGTTGCATCTCGCATTCTGGCCGGTGCTGGCTGCAAACTGGTGCTGGTTGCCGGCAACCAGTCCGCTCTCGACGACATCACCAAAGAATGCACGGATATGGGCGCCGAAGTGACCCCGGTCAACACGCGCCCGACCACCGCTGAAGTTTGTGATGATCTGGTGGCCAAGGCTGTCGAAGCCTATGGACGTCTCGATATTCTGGTTGTCGCTTCGGGCATGAACAAGGTTGCCCTGATCAACGACATGGAGCCCTCTACGTTTGAAGCCGTGATGGACGCCAACGTCAACCAGAGCTGGTTGCTGGCTCGTTCGGCTGCCGGGCAGATGAAGAAGCAGGGTGACGGTGGCAAGATCGTTCTGGTCTCGTCCGCTCGCGGTCTGTTGGGTCATCCGGCAGGCTACACCGCCTATTGCGCTTCCAAGTCTGCCGTTGACGGCATCACCAAGGCACTGGGCTGCGAACTTGGCAAGGACGGGATCACCGTCAATGCGATCGCACCGACCGTGTTCCGCTCGCCTCTGACGGCATGGATGTTCGAGGACAACGAGAATGCCAACGCAGTCCGCGCGGGCTTCCTGTCCCGCGTGCCGATCGGTCGATTGGGTGAACCGGAAGACCTTGCCGGTCCTCTGCTGTTCCTGTCGTCCAAGGCCTGCGATTTCTACACCGGTCACATCCTGTATGCTGACGGTGGCTATACGGCGGGCTGATCGATGAGCAACGCAATCCGAAATGTTGCCGTTATCGGTGCTGGTCTGATGGGGCATGGTATTGCCCTGACGATGGCGCGAGCCGGCTACGATGTGACGATTACGGATCCGGTGGCTGAAGCGCGTGCTTCAGTCATCGACCGGATCCGGCAGAGCATGCAGGCCATGGGCGTTGCCGATGGTGAGATTGACGAAGCCGCAGCCCGGATTTCGGTCGCGGACACGATGGCAGGTGCCGTTGGCAATGCCGATGTCGTGTTCGAGGCCGCGCCCGAGAAGCTGCCGCTCAAGCAGTCGATCTTTGCCGAGGTGGAAGCCAATGCACCCGAGCATTGCATTCTTGCGTCCAACACGTCGGTGATCCCGATCACCGACATCATGAAGAATCTGAAGCTTAAGGGTCGTGCACTCGGAACCCACTGGTGGAACCCGCCGCACATGATCCCTTTGGTCGAAGTGGTCAAAACCGAATGGACCGAGCATGAAATAGCTCAGGACATGATGGATATCCTGCAAAAGGCCAAAAAGACGCCGGTTCTCGTCGAAAAGGACGTGCCGGGTTTCATTGGCAACCGGCTGCAGCATGCCCTCTGGCGTGAGGCGATCAGCCTTGTCGAGAAGGGCATCTGTGATGCAGAGGGCGTGGATACGGTCATCAAGTCCTGTTTCGGGCGCCGCCTGTCGGTGCTTGGGCCATTGGAGAATGCCGATCTGGTCGGGACAGACCTGACGCTTGATATCCATAATACGGTTCTTGCCGATCTGGAGGATCGAAAGGGACCATCTCCTTATCTCGAAAAACTCGTGGCCGAAGGCAAACTGGGCATGAAATCGGGAGAGGGATTCCGCAAGTGGACGCCGGAGGAAGCGGACAAGGTTCGTGCGCGCGTCGCTACGCACCTGCGTAGACTTGAAGGAATTCTGGAGGACTAGAGCCAAGACAAGGCTCTCGGTGGGACTGCTGTCTCCTGCCGCAACAAAATTTGAGGCGAGGGGGGTGTCATCTCGCTTCAAGCCAAATGTCCAGGCTGGCCGGGACCGTGTCTCGCCCCGCCAGAATATAGGCAAGACTTCAGGGAACAGGAGGATGTAACGTGAACTGGGGAATTCTTATTGCCGTTTTGGCCTACGAAGTGCTGTTGATCGTGGGTCTTGGGCTGTATTTTGCTCGCAGACAAGAGCATCAGAAGAGTGAGGGCGGCTTTCTGCTCTCGAACCGCGACCTGCCGGTGGCCGTTGTTGCCGTCACGCTTGCGCTGACCGTGCTTGGCACGCCACATATCTTCGGCGTGTTCGAAATGACCTGGTTCCTCGGAGCCGGCTCCATCTGGTTCGGTATCGCGCATGCTGTGCTGCTTGTCGTTGCCATTACCACCACCGCCCTCTGGGCACGCCGCGCCAACGTTACCTCCATGCCCGAGTTCATCGCTCTGATTTTCGGTGAAGGTCCTCGTCTGATGGTTGGTTGCGTCATGGCTGGCCTGATTTTCGGCATTCTGACCCTTGAATCCCAGGGCATCGGCATCGTGTTCGCCACGGTAACGGGCCTGAGCATTCAGCAGGGGGCTGTCATCGGCGGCATTCTGGGGATCCTCTATGTGATCCTTGCCGGCATGAAGGAAATCGGCTGGGTCAACCTCATCAACTGTGCGATCATGTATGTCGGTCTGATCCTGACCATGGTCTTCATGTCCGGCGCTCTGCCGGAAGGCGGCTGGGGAGAAGTGGCCAACTTCTACATCAATCAGGATCAGGCCCAGATGCTTTCGATCTTTGCGTCGCCTGAACTGCTGTTCACCTTTGCATTGGGTACAATCCTGTCAACCACCTTCTGCCAGTCCATCAGCCAGCAGCTGATCCAGCCGGCAATGGCTGCCAAGAGCGAAAAGACCATCCGTCGTACCCTCTGGCTCGCTGTTCCGCTCAACGGTCTGTTCTGCGTGTTCATCGCGTCCATCGGTCTGGCTGCCAAGGCAAACCCGGCGTTTAATGAACTCGGCCCGAAACTGGCTGCGCCGACGATGCTGCTCAACAGCCTTCCGGCCTGGCTCGTTGCCTGGTTGATGGCGTCCCTGCTGGCTGCCGTTCTGTCCAGCTTTGCGATGGCCGTGATGGCTCCTGCCACCATCTTCACCATCGACATCTACAAGAACTTCTTCAACCCGGATGCCGGTGAAAAGGAAGAGCGTCTTGTTACCCGCGTGATGATCGTTGTGCTGGGTGTTGCGGCCTTCATGGTTGCTGCCTATCTGCCGCCGATCGTGTCGGCCATGAACTGGCTGTTTGCCTGGATGACCCCGGTATTCTGGCTCATCATCATCGGCTTGTTCTGGAAGCGCTCCAACGTCGCTGCGATGATCACCCTGGCCGTGACCTGGATTGTCAACTCGGCCTGGAGCTTCTCGTCCCTGCCGTCCATGGTCGGCATGGAAGGCCAGCCGAACGTCTATCCTTGCCTGGTTGTCGGCGTTGGTCTGGGCGTTGTCCTGACCGCAATCCTGCCTGGCAAACCGGGTCTGTTCAAGGACCTCAAGGAAACTGCGCCCGTTGCTGACGCAGTCCCTGCAGAGTGAGGGAGGAAACAACATGCTTTTCTGGAACTTGTTCATCCAAACACTGGCAATCGTCATCGTGGTCATGCTGGTCGGTGCCGGGCTCTCGGCTCTGGCAGGCAAAAAGACCGCATCATCTGAAGCTGAAGGAGAATAGTCATGGGACTCGAAACAAACTGGATGCTGATGGTGATGGGCCTGATGGTCGCTTATGCCACCGTGATTGTCGTGGGTATGGTTGTCCGCGCCGGTCGCAAGAAGGGCTGAGCCACAAACCTCATCCATGGACGGGATTTCATATGAAATCACCCTTCCCCGGCTTTGCAGCCCCCCTCCTTACCTCTTAAGCGGCTGTAAAGTCTCCTTCTCCCCGGTGGCCTCAAACCTCCGGGGAGATCCTGAACCAGAATTGGCGCAGTCAAAGAGGAACTGCCCCGCCGCGCCAATCCTATACCGAAATGAATAATCCGAACGGCTTCCGCATTGTCTTGACAGTTGCGGGGCCGAATGAACAGGGAGCCCGATAATGGCACGTCAAAAGAAAACTGTGATTACCTGTGCGATCACCGGCGGCATTCACACGCCAACCATGTCCGATGCTTTGCCGTATACGCCAGATGATCTGGCTGCCCAAGCGATTGCCGCATCCGAAGCTGGTGCTGCGATCCTTCACTGCCATGCTCGCAAGGCTGAAAATGGCTATATCTCGATCGATCCGAAAGATTTTGCCACCTATCTGCCCCGTATCAAGCAGGCAACCGACGCCGTGATCAACATCTCGACCGGAGGCTCGGTTCTCAACACCATCGAGGAGCGCATTGCTCCGGCTCTGACCCATTCCCCCGAAATGTGCTCCATGAACATGGGCTCCATGAACTTCTCGTTCCATCCGCTGGCAAAGCGCTATGACGAGTTCAAGTTCGACTGGGAAAAGGCCTATATCGAGAATTCCGACGGCTACATCTTCCGCAACACCTTTGCCGATATCGAGAATGCCGCCAAGCAGCTGGCTCCGCACAACATCAAGTTCGAGCATGAATGCTATGACGTCGGGCATCTGTACAACCTGAAATTCTGCATGGACATCGGCCTGTTCAAGGCACCGATCTTCATCCAGTTCATCTTCGGCATTTTGGGCGGTATCGGCCCTGAAGTCGACAACCTGATCTTCATGAAACGTACCGCAGACCGTCTGTTCGGCGACGACTATCGCTGGTCAGTGCTCGGCGCTGGTGGCGCCCAGATGTCGCTCGGTACGACGGCAACCCAGATGGGTGGCAACGTGCGCGTGGGTCTGGAAGACAGCCTGTTCATCTCGCGTGGCAAGCTGGCAGAAAGCAACGCCCAGCAGGTCGCCAAGATCCGCCGGATCATCGAAGACCTTGGCTGCGAAATCGCAACCCCGGACGAGGCCCGCGAACTGCTCGACCTCAAGGGCGGCGACAAGGTCGGCTTCTAACGGCCCATGTGCGCCTCATGAGATGTCATCAGCGTGGTGAGCGTTGGAACGAACGGAGGCTGGTCGCAATGGCCGGCTGGTCTTCCGAGGCACAATGAAGTGACACGCAAACCTCCCGTCAGAAGTGGCGGGGGGCTTTTTTGTGGTGTTGGGTCTGTCCTTCCCGTTGATTGAATGCTCGCGAGGCTCCCATGCAAGATGGCCCCTTATCGCGAGGGAGGTGCCGAGGGGATGCCTGAGAGGCTAGTGGGATGTTTCTTCCAGCAAAAAAGGCGGGTTTGACATGCCTGTCAAACCCGCCTCATTCATGCTGTGTCGTGCCTTATGGCGAGACTGTCTCGTTGCCCTGTCCGGGACGTGTCCCTTACGGACGCTCGACGCAGAGGGCAACGCCCATGCCGCCGCCGATGCAGAGGGTGGCAAGACCCTTCTTGGCATTGCGGCGCTTCATTTCGAACAGCAGGGTGTTGAGGATGCGGCAGCCGGAGGCGCCGATCGGATGACCGATAGCAATGGCACCACCGTTGACGTTGACAATCTCCGGATCCCAGCCCATTTCCTTGTTCACAGCGCAGGCCTGGGCGGCGAAGGCTTCGTTGGCTTCCACCAGATCCAGATCTTCCGCTTTCCAGCCAGCCTTGTCGAGGGCGATGCGGGATGCATAGACCGGGCCCATGCCCATGATTTTCGGGTCAAGGCCGGCCGTGGCGTAGGAAACAATGCGGGCGAGCGGTTCGATGCCGCGCTTCTCTGCGTCTTCTGCGGTCATGCACAGGGTAACAGCTGCGCCGTCGTTGATGCCCGAAGCGTTGCCTGCGGTTACCGTGCCGTCCTTGATGAAGGCCGGGCGCAGCTTCTGCAGGTTTTCAATTGTGGTGCCCGGACGGATGAATTCGTCCTTGTCGACGATGATGTCACCCTTGCGGGTCTTGACGGTGAAAGGCACGATCTCGTCTGCAAAGCGGCCAGCATTCAGAGCCTCTTCCGCCTTGTTCTGGGAACGCAGAGCCAGCGCATCCTGCATCTCGCGGGTGATTTCCCACTGCTCAGCAACGTTCTCGGCGGTCTGTCCCATGTGATAGCCATTGAATGCCTCCCACAGACCATCGCGGATCATGGTGTCGATCATTTTCAGATCGCCCATTTTCTGACCCTGACGAATATAGGCAACATGGGGTGCCAGCGACATGCTTTCCTGTCCACCAGCGACTACAATTTTTGCATCGCCTAACATGACATGTTGCGCTGCAAGAGCGACGGCGCGCAAGCCCGAGCCGCAAACCTGGTTGATGCCCCATGCGGCGCTTTCGATCGGGAATCCTGCGTTGATGTGGGCCTGACGGGCAGGGTTCTGGCCCTGGCCAGCGCTGAGCACCTGGCCCAGAATGGTTTCCGATACTTCGGCCGGATCAATGCCCGCGCGTTCCACAACAGCCTTCAGTACAGCTGCGCCCAGATCGTGGGCGGGAATATTGGCAAAAGAACCTAGAAAACTGCCCACAGCGGTGCGCGCTGCGGACGCAATTACGACATTGGTCATGTTGGAAGCTCCTCCGACTTATTTCAACTGCGGCGGTTTGGAATGTCGCAGCCTTGGATTTTTGCACCAAATAACGGTACATAAGAACCGCAATGCGGTCAATGTGAATCCGGGCAATTCCACGGCCAAATCGCCTTTCTGCATGCCAGTTTGGGTCTTGAGCGGCGATATTAGTGTGGCTGAAATTTTATCGGTATTGGGCCTTCTGGTATTAGGCCTTCGTCTGCATAGACCTTTGCATGAAAAAAAGCCCTCTACGATGAGAGGGCTTTTCGGGGTCTTTCAGAGGTCGTGTGCTGGGGCGTCGGGCCGCCTAATTGCTGCGCCGCGTCATGCGTTTCTTGACATGGGCTGCAGTCTTGCGGAGGGCTTCCTCGATCTCGGCCTTCTTGTCCGGATAGCGGCTTGATGGCACCGGAACGGAAATGGCATGGAGATCGCCGAACCAGTCGCGGAAAGCAAAGCCGATGGCCGAGATGCCAGGGGTGTGATGGTCTTCGTCAAAGGCCAGTCCCTCGGACCGGATCTTGCGCAGATCAGCCATCACTGCGTCCATGTCACCTTTCACGCCCCAACGGTCCCATTCGCTCAGAACCAGTTGCTGCGCCTTGTATTCCTCCATCAGGCTCAGACAGGCGCGCCCGTTTGCCGTGCTGGAAAGCGGGAAGGCCTCGCCGACGGCCGATACTGTGCGCAGACGGTGGGTGCCAGGAACCTGATCAAGGAAGATCATGGCGTCTCTGCGGAACACCGACAGGTCAGATGTCTCACCCGTGGACTGGGTCAACTCGGTCAGCAAGAGGCGGCAATACTCGACGATATTGTAGCGCGTTGCTTCCGCCAGAGCGTTCAGTTCCGGGCCAAGACGCAGGCCGCCGCCCTGAGAATCCGTGATGATGAAATTCTCTTGCTGAAGCGCGTTGACGATGCGCTGAACAGTGGACCGGGGCAGATCAACCCGCTGGGCAATCTGCCCGAGGCTCATGCCGGACTGGCTCGTCTTGAGTGCGCGCAGGATGTCTGCGGCCCTTGCTATGACCTGAATGCCGCCACGTGAATGTGTTTCTTTCTCATTGGTGGACATGACGTTTCCGTTAGGCTTGTTTCGTTTTTATAAGTGAATAATAAGATGCGAAAAATATCAACCCATAATACGATACAAGGTGTATCATTCTATGGTTTTGAAGGGGTTTTGGGCAGAATATCTTGAATAATACGAGTATTTACGGATAGTCGTGCTGGTGAAACGGACCGTTTTACTGCCTCCTGAGGGGATCAGGAGGCGACTCTTTGTTCGTATACAGGTTGCATTCTAGTGGATGAATGCAACGTCAGTCCAGAGTTTCTTCAGACTCAAGCTTGTCTATGATGTCCAGAAGCTCGATGGGGCGGGTGATCCGGTAGTCCGGTCTTTCCAGATCGTCCTTCGGTTCCTTGTCGTGTCGTGGTGCCCAGTCGATCCAGACCGTGGTCATGCCAAGGGCATTGGCACCGCGAATGTCGCGGGAGAGATTGTCGCCCAGCATGATCATTCTTTCGGTATCGTCCTTGCGCAACCCCAGTTGCATCATGGCCTCGATGAAGATGCGAGGACTCGGTTTGGTGATGCCACAGTTCTCCGAAATGGAGACAACGTCGAAATAGTCCCAGAAGCCGTTCTTCTTCAGCACGTTGTGAAAGCTCTGCTCCAAACCGTCGCCAATCAGTGCGAGCAGGTAGCCGCGCTCCTTGAGGCCGTCGAGCAGTTGCCGGCTGGTTTCTATGGGCTTGGCCGACAGGATGAGATTTTCCCTGTCTTCGCTGTATATGCGAGTGCCTTCGTCGATGAGAGTGTCGCCGGTATCCAGAAAGACCGCCTTGATGCCGCGCTTGTTCTTGCGCAGCTCCTCGGTCTGGTCGCGCAGAAGACGAGGAATGAGGGTTTCCAGCTCATTCCAGCTGACAAAAGGCACCTTGGAAAGGTCGAAGCTCTTCTCGAAGCGGTAGCTGGGCTGGAAGCGCATCCCGCGCAGATAATCGCAGGCCAGAAAATGGTCATAGGGTGAGAGGAACGACAGATGGTCCTTGAAGGCATCAGGGATCTGGAAGCCGTAGATCTGCTCGCTGCCGGAACAGGCTTCATCCAGCCAGGCGCGCTTTTCGATGATCTCTGCCGATGTTGGGGCCAGGGCGTGCTTGCCGGGCTCGCAAAACAGCCTGATCTGGCGATCCTGCCAGTTGGACTGGCTGATATCGATCATCTCGCCGTGGGCGCTGGCGGTAATGTGGATCGGGCTGTTGTTCTCGTTCAGATAGATCCAGACGTGGTCCAGTTCATAGAGATGCTGGATATCCCCGTTCCACCAGATGGCATATTCCAGCACGCTGTTGGTCCGGTTGGGGGCGCGGGTGAACGGATTCTTGTGATGGAAGCTGGGCGATGGCTCACCCCGTTTCAGGTGGGAGATGCCGACCACGGCCGGTTCGAACGGTTCGTTCTTGTCACAGAGAAGGATTGGCGCGAGCTGTCTTGCGAGCAAGGCTGTTGCGGCATCGATTCTTTCAGGAAGCGGTGCAGGGTTGGTGCCCGGTTCGGTCATTGTGTTGCTGTCCTGACTGTTCATCTTCTATCTCTTCCGGTTTCGTTCGTGTCATTCACAGAAGCGTCTGTCGATCCTCAATGGCCTTTGCCGACGTTTTGCCAAATGCTCAGGGCGCAAGGGAGTCGATGGTTCTCGTCCGCGCTTCCTCGACGCTCGTCACGAAATGACAGAGCAGCATGTGTCGATCATCTGGCTGGCTGGGCGCTGTCGTTCCGCGCATCTGCATCGGTGGCGTTCGGGGCGTTGCTCCGCGCTGAGACTGGTTGCAGCGTGCTTCCGGGCTCGTACTTTAGAACACCATTAAACTCTCATGTTGGCCACAAGAAAAGGCGAAAAGCTTCATTTCCCGGTGATCATCCTCTTATTGACGGTGTTTGTCCAAAACTTCTTCTGCGGTCGGCGATCCCGGCGGACAAAAGCGGTGGCTTTCTCGCTTGAGTGGCAGCGCGATGCAATTTGTCATTGTATCCTGCGGTCGCTATGATCGGGTGCCTAGCGTGGCAGGTGGTTCGCTTGGAGGAGAGCAAGGGGAACGAAATGCAGGATCAGACGACTATTGTGGGCAGTAGAGAGAGATTTGATGCGGGGGATCTCGTGGCATTTGCGCGCGCGGCGCTGGAGGGTGTCGGACTTTCGCCGCGCCACAGCCCGGCGGTGGCGGATATCCTCGTCGAGGGAGACCTTCTGGGGCATGATACCCACGGCCTTGCTCTGCTGCCGGCCTATCTGGCGTCGGCGAAAGCGGGCAACATGGCGCTAGAAGGCGAGCCGCGGGTGCTCAACGAACGGCCCGTCACGGCCCTCTGGGATGGCGGCAAGCTGCCCGGGCCGTGGCTGGTGCGTAGCGGTCTTGACCTGGCGATGGACAAGGCTGAGGAATTTGGCAGCTATACGCTTTCCATTCGCGACAGCCACCACACGGCAGGGCTGGTGTCCTATCTGAAACCGGCGGTGGATCGCGGGCTTGTGGCATTGCTGATGGTCTCCGATCCGACTGAGCGATGCGTTGCGCCGTTTGGCGGGCGTCAGCCGGTGCTGTCCACCAATCCCTTTGCCATCGGTTATCCGACGCCGGAAGGTGCCGTGCTGCTCGACATGAGCACGTCGGTGACAACCAACGGCATGGTCAACCGGCTCTACAAGCAGAAGCAGCCGTTTGCCCACGACTGGCTGATCGATGCCGAGGGGCGGCCAAGTCGGGATCCGGCCGTGCGCTTTGCCGAACCACCCGGAGCGATCATGCCGCTTGGGGGGCTTGCCTCCGGCCACAAGGGCACAGGGCTTGGCATGACCGTGGAGGCGCTGACCCACGGCCTGTCTGGCAACGGGCGCCATGTGGTCAAGCCGCAGGGTTGGGTGAACAATGTCTTTTTGCAGGTGCTCGATCCGTCAGGCTTTGGCGGCTTGGAGAGCTTTGTTGCGGAGACCGGATATCTGGGTGACGCCATTCGCAATTGTCTCCCCGTCGAGGTGGCGGGGCCAGCACCGCGCGTGCCGGGCGAACGGGCGCTGCGCTTGCGGGCCGAGCGGCTGGGGCAAGGGGTTCCCTTGTCGGATGCTGTGCTGGGTGGGCTTTGTGAATGGGCCGAGACCCTCGGTCTTGCCATGCCGGTTGCCAGATGATGGCCACGTGCTGCCGGCGGGGCGAAGCGGGACGACCTGTGTGTTTCGAAGCGGGAGGTGAGGACGCATGAGGCGGATTCTTTTGACGGGTGCGGCCGGGATGGTCGGCACTGTTCTTGCGGATCTCGTGCCGCGGGAAGGGGAAATCTGGCGGCTCAGCGATCGCCGTCCGATCGAGCAGCCCGCCAAGGGTGCGTTCGAAGTGATGACAGGTGATCTGGCCGATCAGGCCTTCGCCATGGCGCTCTGCAAGGATGTGGATGCCATCATTCATATGGCTGCCGTAGCGCGAGAGAAGGACTGGGACGAATTGATCGGCCCCAACCTTGTCGGTTCGATCAATCTCTGGCAGGCCGCCGTGGCAAACAGAGTGAAGCGGATCATCTACGGCAGTTCCAACCATGCGCAGGGCATGTATCCGGTCGGAATGACAGTCAAGACCGGCGATGGCTATCGTCCCGATTCCCGCTATGGCCTGACCAAGATGTTCGGCGAGGGGCTGGCGCGACTTCATGCGGACAAGAATGGTGTGAAGGCCTTTGTCATCCGCATCGGCTCTTTTCTGCCCCGCCCGACCAGCGAGCGCCACCTTCGGATGTGGATTTCCCATCGCGACATGGCGGCTCTGGTGCGGTTGGGGCTTGAGGCCGACTATCATTGCGAGACGGTGTTTGGTATTTCAGACAACAGTCGGGCCTGCTATGACAACAGCCGTGCCCATGCGCTGGGCTATCGTCCCGAGGACAACGCCGAGGCCTATGCTGATGGGATTGCCCACGAGGTGGTTGATCCGGCCAATCCTGTCGATGTCTTGCAGGGTGGGCATGCCTGTGGACGCGACTTTACCGGCAGTCTTGCCCGTTTGCTGGAAGACATCCTGCCAGAGAGATCGTGAACCGGAGAGATCATGAAGAAGACACTCATCTGCTGCAACACCAACGGGCTGGACCTGCGTCTGTTTCAGCAGGATACCGAATGCTGGACGGTTGACGAGATCTTTCGTTATCCCTTGCAGGGGGTGGGCGGCTCATCAATGGCGATGCCTGCGGCTGTTGTCGGTGACATGATCTATGTGGCATTTCGCGGCGAGTCTCCGGCACTCATCAGCCTGCGGCTCACCAGGGATCGGACGGGTGTCGAGCAGGTCGGTCATCTGGCTATCGAGGAGAGTTGTCCCTATCTCTCCCTTTCCGGCAATGGTCGCTTTCTGCTGGCAGCAGGAGGCACCAATGCGATTGTGGTCCGGATTGGCAAGGAAGGCGTGCTGGACCGTGTTGTCTCACGCATGCCGCTCGGTGAACTGGCTCACTGTGTCGTCGAACGGGGTGGCACCGTTTACGGCACGGCCTGTCGCGATGATCTGTTGCGGCGCTATCGTCTGGATCCGGAAACGGGCGCTCTGGAGGAAACGGCAAAGGTCGCTTTTCCCAAGGGCAGCGGACCTCGCCACATGGCCTTTTCGTCCGATGGCCGGTTGCTTTATGTAATCACCGAGAATGCCGGCACAATTGCCACCCTGTCGCTCGCGGATGATGGAGAGGAAGCGGCCCAGCCGCGTCTGCTTGGGGCGGTGCCGCTGCTCGCCGGTGAGGGGCGGCGCTGGTCAGGCGATCTGGCTCTCAGCGACGATGGTGCGTGGTTGTTTGCTTCCGAACGGGCGAGTGATCAACTGGTCAGCCTGCGTCTTGATGCTTCCGGGGAGATGATGGCGGCCACCAGCAGGGTGGCATCACCGGAGCATGTCCGCTCGCTTCACCTCGATCCGGGTGGGGGCTTTATCGTGGCAGTTGGCAATTTCGGCCAGAGCGGAGAGGTCTATGCCGTGGGGGCGGACGGTCGGTTGACGCCGAAGGTGACGTTTGTGGCGGGGGATGGGCCAAGCTGGGTGCTCGGTCTTGACGGGCCCCGGGGCTGAGTCTGACGGCCTCTGCCTCCAGCATAAAAAATGCAGCAACCGCAGGGAGGCAGGTTGCTGCACTGAAGTCATTACTGTCTTGGACCGAAAAGTACTCACTGTGGTCAGTGAGGTGCCACTTTCTGCGTTCTGGACTGCAGGCCGTGGCTGAAACCGGGCGATGGCCCATGACCGCGGAAAATGGTCATGGCTTCCGGGGACTGATGCCGGAGGCGAAGGCGATTGACCGGTTTTCACCGGAACTGCGTTGGCACGAATGCCGCGGACCGTTCCGATCAGGAAACTGGCGTCCTCTTGCAGAGGCCGCCAGAATGGGTGTCATTGCAACGGGGTCTTACATTGCGCCGTATTTGTAGAGGCGTGGTTCTGCCGGAACCAGTTCGTCCTCGTCGATCTCGGCCACGCAGCGAACCATGGAGCCGTCGCCCATGTGCCAGCGGATCGGCAGAGCAAAGAAGCGGAACTTCTTGTTCTTGACCTTGTCGAGGTCGCCGCCGAGGTTTTCAACGCCAACGATGCCGTTGCCGAGCAGATATTTGTGGCAAGGTTCCCAGGTGCCGCAGTTTCCTGTTGCTTCCAGCTCGCCGAATTTCTCGTCATATTTTGCCTGGCCATGCACCTTGATGTAGGTGGCGCGGTCAAATTCTGCATAGGCTTCTTCGCCGAACTCGTCGATGAATTCCTCAACGATGGTGCGTCCGGAATAGCCAGGCAGGTTCATGCAGGTGCCGTTGTTGCCCATGGAGGTGTGCAGCGGATGGTCGAGGGCCTGTTGGTCGAGAGCAACCACTTTGACCTTGTGTTTGACGAACCATTTGCCAGCGTCGATGCCGGTGCCCAGGGAGTAGTGATAGTAATCCTTGGAGTCGTCGAACTTGCGGTGCATGCCGGTGTTGAGGCAGACAACCATGCCTTCCAGTTCTTCCGGCTTCATGCCAGCGCGTTCTACAGCAGCTTCAATGTCTTCTGGCATGATCAGCTTCCAGCGATCAACGCGGATGTCGAGGCAGACTGCATCGCCGCAATAGGCGTCGACCGGCAGTTCGTGGGTGTAGAGGGCGCGGCTGCCGTCAAACATGCGTTCCATGACGTGGCGCGGTGCGTCGCAGTGGGTGCCGGTGTGCATGGTGCATTTGATCGACTGGGTCAGAACGCCAGCCTTTGCCATGCTGTGCATCGGGGCGATTTCCGGTTTGGAGAAATATGGCCACAGAGGCATATCACCGAAAAACGGATGGCTCAGATCTACGAAGACTTTTTTTCCCATTTTTAACTCCATCATTATGGCTCTCTGCTCGAGAGCATTCTTAACGATTACGCGCCCTTCAGATCTGCATCTGAAGCTCGAAGCGACGCGGGCATTAGTCTGGGGACGTGAGCAAAAGCCAAAGAGACATGACTGAATGTCTCATCAACAATCCGCACCATGCATCAGACCAACTGACGCAGGAAACGTTCGGTGACAGGTGACCTGGTCGTCCATCAACACCATGTTCCGGCACGGAAAATGGCCTTGAGCGCGACAGAAATCACCTTGGGTTCCTCCACTTCGACCGACCTGTCACAATCGGCCTATCCCACTTTGCGAGATAGTCGTATCGTATCGTGGTTAAAACTGCAATAGGGGAAAGCCCTAGGCTACTCGCATGGCGATACACTTCTTGAAATTCTGAACAGCTAAAGGAAATGGCGCCGGTTTGCTGGCCGGCAAACAGCGGTGTGGAGGGCGTGTGATCGGCGGATTCCTGCGCTCTGGCGTGTGGTCTCAGAGCTTGCGAGACCTGTTTGCTGGATGTTGAAATCCCGGCAGGAAGCGGGCAGATGGCGGCTCGAGAGGGGCTGTCGCGGCTCTTCTGGGGGCGAAAATCCGTCTGGCTGTACCACCGGATATTGGTGCAGGGGCAAGAGCTGTATCGCGAGCGAGGCATGGCGAGGGCTGCCGCTCTCAAGGCTTGGCAGGGGGAGGGCGGTGAGGCATCCCTAACGCTATCGGGGCGCTGGGCGCAGAAGGGCGGCCATGCCAAAAGAAAAGGTGGCAGGGATGCCCTGCCACCTTTTCGACTGTCTAGCTGACGAAGGCGGAATAGCCGCGCTTGAGGAAGTGTCCGTCACCGACCGAGCCGGTGATCTTGCCTTCCTCGCAAGCGATCTTGCCACGTACCAGTGTCATCACCGGCCAGCCCTTGACCTTGTGTCCCTCATAGGGGGTGTAGTCTGCGGCGTGATGCATGCCGGCTTGCGTGATGGTTTCCTCCCGGTTCGGATCCCACAGCACGATGTCGGCGTCAAAGCCCGGCGCGATGGAGCCCTTCTGGGGGTAGAGGCCATACATCTTGGCATGATTGGTCGAGGTGAGGGCAACGAACTCGTTGAGCGTGATGCGGCCCTTGCCAACGCCTTCAGAATAGAGGATCTGCATGCGGTTCTCGACCCCCGGCAATCCATTTGGTACCCAGCGGAAGGAGGTTCTTGCCTTGCCGGACATCTTGCCTTGCGGACCTTCATAGAAGAACGGGCAGTGATCGGAGGAGAAGGTCTGGAAGACGCCGCCGCGGATGCCTTCCCAAATGGCGTCCCAACTGTCGTGGTCGCGTGGCGGCGGTGAACAGACGTATTTGCTGCCGCTGTCGTCCATGTTGAGGCCTTTCATGTCGTCAGCGGTGAGGGCGATATACTGGGTGCAGGTCTCGCCATAGATCTTGATGCCCTTCTGCTGGGCCCAGCGGATCTGCTCCATGGCCTCGCGGCCGGAGACATGGACGATCATGATGGGGACATCCAGCAGCTGGGCGTGGCTGATGGCGCGGTGGGCGGCTTCCCGCTCGACGATCTGCGGGCGCGAAACGCCGTGATAGTAGGGCGCGGTCTTGCCTTCGCGTTCCAGTTTCTCGGTCATGTAGCGGATGGCGTCATAGCCTTCGGCGTGGACCATGACGAGGGCCTTGCAGTCTTTGGCACAATCGAAGACCTCGAGCAGTTGGCGGTCATTGAGCACCATGTCATCATAGGTCATGAAAACCTTGAAGGAGGTGTAGCCATCGGCCACAAGGGCGGGCAGTTCCTGACCCAGGACCTGCGGGGTCGGGTCGGTGATGATCAGGTGGAAGCCATAATCGCAATAGGCCTGTCCACGGGCGCGGGAATGATAGTCCTCGACGGTTTCCCTGAGGCCTGCGCCGCGAGGCTGCTGGGCAAAGGGAATAACCGTGGTGGTGCCACCGGCAATGGCCGAACGGGTGCCGGTTTCAAAGCCGTCCACCATCTGCGGGGTGCCTGGTGCGGACGGCTGGGCCAGATGGACATGGCTGTCGATGCCGCCGGGCATGACCAGCAGGCTGGAGGCGTCGATTTCCTTTTCGGCGCTGCCCAGATCCTTGCCCGTTGCGACGATCACGCCACCCTTGATGGCGATATCGGCGGAAAAGGTGTCTGCAGCCGTGACGCATGTGCCGCCACGGATCAGCAGGTCAAAATCAGCCATGGTACTGTCCTTTCCAAATTATTTCTGAGATCTCCGGCGGATGAATTCGCCAAAGCCGATCAGGGCGATGTTGGCGACGACCAGCATCAGCGCGATGGAATCCAGCGCCGGGGACACGTTGAAACGAAAATCCGATGCGACCAGAATGGAGAGCGGCTGTTCGCGTCCGCTGAGGAAGGATGTCAGCACATATTCGGCCGACGACAGAACGAAGGCGATGAACCATGAGGCCATGAGGCCATTCTTCATCAGCGGCAGGGTCACCCGCTTGAACGCCGAAAAATGGCTGGCTCCAAGGTCGAAGGCTGCTTCTTCCAGCCGCTTGTCGATGCGCATCAGCACCGAGGCGTTGACCAGAGTGGTGAAGGGCAGGATGACGATGGTCTGTCCGGCGATGATCGTCCAGAGGCTGCGGCCGATGCCGAGGTCCGCCAACAGGATCAACTGGGCAACCGCCAGAATGACCTTCGGAATGAGGAAGGGCATCAGCACGAAGACCAGCAGCAGAAAGCGATAGCGCATCGGGTAGCGGGTCAGTGCCAGCGCTGCCATGGCGCCCAGTATTGTCGAGAAAAGGGCGGTGGGAATGGCGACAAGAAAGGTGAGCTTCAGGCCGCCGAGCAGGCGGCCATCGGTCAGGGCCTGTGTGTACCATTCGGTGGTGAAGCCTTGCAGTGGAAAGGCGATGATCTCGGAGGAGTTGAAGGAGAAAATCGCGATCACGGCGATCGGCAGATACATCAGGATATAGACGACCCAGATCCAGCTGTAGGCGAGGATGGTTTGTTGGCGACTGATCATGCTTCCCCTCCCACCAGAGCCTTGCCCAATGTCGAGCGACTGATGACGATCGCTGCAAGCGCGAAGAACAGTGCCAGAATGGCCAGCATGGTCCAAGCAATGGCCGAGCCGAGTGGCCAGTCGAAGGCCGTACCGAACAGGTCGTTGATGGCGCTGATGACGGTGATGCCGGACGCACCGCCAACCAGCTGCGGGGTGAGATAGTCACCCACGACCATGACGAACACCATCAGCGACCCGGCTATGAGGCCGGGCATGGTGAGCGGCATGGTCACCCGCAGAAAGGCACTGCGAGACCCGGCACCAAGATCTCGGGCCGCTTCCAGCAAGCGATCGTCGAGTGCCTCGAAGGCCAGCCAGAGACCGATGACCATGAAAGGGAGATAGTTGTAGGCCAGAACGATATGAGTGGCGAGCGGCGAGAAGAGCAGGGCGTCGATCGGTTTGTCGACCACGCCAAGCCAGATCAGCAGGCTGTTGAGAACGCCCTCGGCGCCGAGCAGAACGCGCCAGGCGAAAATGCGCACCAGATCGCCCGTGTAGAGCGGGACAAGCAGCAGGGTCAGTAGCGCGGATTTGTAGATTGTCACGCGCTTGGCGATGAACCACGCCACCGGATAGCCGATGATGGCGGTGATGACGGCAATGCCTGCGCCGGAGAGGAAAGCCTTGAAAATCAGCCAGCGATAGGTGCCGCTGCCAGCAATGCGCATGTAGTTCCTGAAACTTGGGTCCTTGATGATGGCCACGAAGCTGACGGAAAAGAAGGAATAGGCAAAGAGGATTGCCAGCGGCGCAATGCACAGGGCTGCGACTGCGGCGAACACCGGAACCGAAAGCGCATTGCCGATCGTGATGCGTTTCATGGTTTTCCCGCCCCCTTTGCAGCGGTGATCCATGCGCGGTCAAGATCAAAGGCGAGGCTGACATTGCTGCCGGCTTCCGGCGGGGTGATGTCCTGAACCATCATGTCCAGCGCCGTGCCATCGGCAAGGCTCGTTTCCACCAGCCATTCGGCCCCGCGGAACACAGTATGGGTTACCTTGGCAGGGATGCCTTCGCCGGTGGAAAGCGACATCAGTTCGGGGCGCAGCACCAGTGCCGCCTTGTCGCCGGCAGCCAGATGGGCTGTTGCCGGTGCGGTGAAGGTGCCAACTGCCGTTTCGATGGTAGCCTTGCCATCGGGGCCGGTGGTGGTGATCTTGCCGGCAATGAGGTTGGCCCCGCCGATGAAGTCGGCCACATAGGCGCTGGCGGGATGGCGATAGATTTCTGTCGGTGTGCCCTGTTGCTCGATGGCCCCGTCATTCATGACGATGATATGGTCCGAGAGGGCGAAGGCCTCTTCCTGGTCGTGGGTGACATGCAGGAAGGTGGTGCCGAGACGGCGCTGCAGATCCTTCAGCTCGATCTGCATGTCCTTGCGCATGCGCCGGTCAAGGGCCGAGAGCGGTTCGTCGAGCAGCAGGATGCGGGGTTCGTTGGCGATGGCACGAGCCAGTGCCACGCGTTGTTGTTGTCCGCCGGAGAGCTGGCGCGGGCGTCGGTCTGCCATGGCCTGCATCTGTACCATGGCGAGCGCGGCGTCAGCCTTGCTGGCGATCTCGTCCTTCGAGAGCTTCTTGTAGGACAGGCCGAATGCCACATTCTCGCGCACGCTCAGGTGCGGAAATAGGGCGTAGCTCTGAAAAACGGTGTTGATGGGGCGCTGGTTGGCAGGAATTCCGGCCAGCGACCCACCATCGAGTTCGATGACGCCGGAGGAGATGTCTTCAAATCCTCCGATCATCCGCAGCAGGGACGTCTTTCCGCATCCCGAGGGCCCTAGAAGTGTCACATAGGTGTTGGACTGGATCGTGAAGTCGATGCCGCGAACGGCATGCACGGGCCCATATTCCTTGTGAACCGCGATCCCCGTTAAAAGAGGAGGGGTTTTCTTGTTCATTTCAGATGCCTTGCAGGATGCGGAAAGTAATATTTTAGCTAGCCTTGACTTCGTTCCAGAGCGCGACCCACTCATTGTAGCGAGGCGGGTTCTGCTTCCAGACGAAGCTGTCCATGATGCTCAGATCGCTGATGAAGATCTTGTCCTTCTGCTCATCGGAGATCAGGTCGCGGGCAGACGAAGTGCTCTGAGCGTAAGGGCCGCCAACAGCCAGCTCCTTGCCGTAATCCGGACCGAGCAGATAGTTGACCAGCTTGAAGACGGCATCGAGCTTTTCGCCTTCGACGCCAGCCGGAACGGCCAGCGTATCGCACCAGCCGATGACACCCTGTTTCGGTTTTGCCATGCCCATGTCGAGGCCGCGAGCCTTGAGGTCATAGTAAGGCGGTACCCAGGAGAAGGCGCAGACGACTTCGCCCGAAGCGAACAGGTTGGTGAGGTCGGAGATGGAGTTCCAGTAGGTGCGCAGCAGCTTCTTCTGGGCCATCAGGGCTTTCTTGACTTCAGCCAGCTGTTTGTCGTCCATGACGAACATTTCCTCGCGCGGAATGCCCAGATACATGGCGGCAATCATGATGCCTTCCAGCGCATAGTCGCGCATGGCCAGCTTGCCCTTGTATTTGTCGCCCTCGAAGAAGACGGACCAATCCGGCTCTTCGTCCATCAGATCGGCGCGGTAGACGACCGGGTTGATACCCCAATAGAACGGAATACCATAGGTCTTGCCGTCCTTCTTGCCCAGCGGCGATGACTTGAAGGCGTCATAAAGCAGCTTGCCATTGGTAACCTTGTCGAAGTCGATCGGCTGCAGCAGACCGGATTCGACATAATATTCCACCTTGTCGAGGCCCGGAGTGATCAGGTCGACGGATTCAGCGCCTCCGGCACGAAGTTTGGCGAACTGTTCGTCGTCGGTGCCGATGAAGGTTTTTGCGATGTCGATGCCAGCGTTGGCATCGAGGAATGCCTTGAGATATTCAGGCTTGGCCAGGTTTTCCCAGGTCATCCAGGAAATCTCGGTTGCCGCCAAGGCGCGGTTGATCGGAGACAGCGCACCCAATGCAGCGCCAGCAGCCACGGTCTTCAGAAGGTCGCGGCGATTGATGTGAAAAGCCATAAAATGTTCCCTTTCAAGTCACTCGGAATGGGAGTGTTGCTTGTTCTGGTGAGGTCGATCATCGTTGATTGCGATCGCCTTGATTAAAATACTTTTTCAAAAAAAGATCAATATGAAAAAAATGTTTCATTTTTGAGCAATTGACTAAGTTTTATGCATTTCCTTTCCGACCATGGGGGCTCCCAGTTGGTCCAGCTTGCTGTGCAGTTGCTCGATTTCCTTGAGGCGGTCCACGGCCTGATCTCCAAGGGATTGCGAGACGCCGGAGCAGATGTAATTGATCAGACTCATGGGGGTGGCATAGCTGTCAAACATCGTGTGACCCTTGCAGTGGCAGCGCAATGTCAGGGTCGCCAGTTGGGATGTTCGTCCGGCGGTCATGTCGGTGATGAGAATGCTCGGTGCGCCTGCCTCGTGGATCGCTTCCATGACATCCCGCAGCTGGGCCGGGCGGCGGCGGAAGCCGAAAATGAGGAAGGTGTCGGTGCTGTTCATGCTGGCCAGTTCCTCGCCAAAGGACATGCCTGCACTGGGAATTAGCCGTACGTCCGGCTTGAGATTGATCAGCAATGCACGGGCGTAGGTGGCCAGTGCCATGGAGTTGCGAAAGCCGAGCGACCAGATCCGCGAGGCATTTGTCAACAGGCCTATGGCCTCTTCGAGGGCGCCTGCATCGAGCATTTCGGCGGTTCGGGTGAGGTTCTGCAGGTCCTGCGCAATATGCAGGCCGAAATCACCCTGGGACAGACGCTTGGTGCCGATGCCGGTCAATTCGTAGAGGGGGGATCCCCAATCCTCGGTCTGGCGATTGAGAATGCGGGCTTCGTTGTAGTTGGCGTAGCCAAGCCGCTTGAAGAAGCGAGCCGCAGTGGCTTTGGAAATTTGGGCCCGGTCGGCCAGTTCGCCGGCGGTGAAGCTGGCCAGATTGCTTTGCGATTCCATGACGACGTCGGCCAGTCGCCGTTCAGAGCCCGTCAACTGGTCGTAGATTTCGGAGATTCTGACGTCGATTGTCTTGGGTTTTTCTTGATCGCTCATTTTTGCATCACTATCCGGTGTGAAAAAAGATTTTCAAAATTTAAAAATTTCTCTTCATTACCTAGCATTTTTCCGCATGCTATTGAAAGCCGGAAATTTAGGCGGGATAGTTTGTCTCAGGCGCGCATTCGAGGCGCACTGGCTGTGCTTTCTGAGCGTAATCCGGGCGCGTCGCGGATGTGTCTGTCGAGGCGAATTATCCGGTGCCCGCTCCGGTGCGTGATGAAACCGGCCGGGGGAGGGGTATCTGGGGGATGCTTATTCGAACTCCCCCAGCGCTTCGTGTTGCCGTTCGATGCGCTCGAGATGGGCCCGACCACGAGCTCCTGCGCGATTGAGCGAGGCGATGGCGATGTAGCGGGCAACAGAAATGGCCGCAGACAGGCTGTCGAACGGTGTGCTGGTCTCCACATGGGTCATGAAGGTCCAGTCTGCCAGCCCCGGTTGGCCGCGTGCGGTGGGGTCGATGAACAGCAGGATCGGGATCCTCTTTTCCCTGCTGGCCTTCATGATGGCTTCAAGGCGCACCGGCCGTCGTCTGAGCGCGAAGACGATCAGCAGGTCCTCGGGCAGGAAATCGCCAATGTATTCGCCTACGGTTTCGCCGCCGGTGGGCATCAGCTGGACATCGCCACGAAACTGCAAAAGCTGCCAGCGCAGATAGTTGGCCAGCATGTTGCTGTTGCGATAGCCCAGAATGTAGATGCGGCGGGCGGCGAGAATCTTTTCGCATACGGCATCGATATCTTCCGGGTTCAGGCGCATCAGGCTGTTCTGCAGGACGCTGATTTCCTCCTTCATGTAGTCGGACAGCGAGATGACATTCTTGCGGCTCTTGCGTTCGAGATAGAGCGGTGAGCCCCAATGGGTCCGGTCGCGGGCCAGCAGCTTTGCCTCTTCGAAGCTGGCAAAGCCGAGGCGGCGGAACAGGCGGGTGCCCGCGGCCTTGGATACGCCAGCCAGTGCCGTCAGTTCGGTCGCCGTGTAGGAGCTCAGGTCGCCCGGAGAATCGAGGATGGCATCGGCCAGCTTGCGCTCGGATTCGGGCAAGTTGTCGTATTCCTCATGAATGCGGATTTCGATCGATTTGACGCGGGTGTCAGTCATGGTAGCCTCAGAGGTCTTGTTTGTAGCGACAATATTTGAAACTTGAGTATCAATCAATATTGACTTTTTGTTACATCTGTTTCAGTCTCGGTTGCGTGGCAGGCTTTTCTGGAGTGTTGGCATGGAAATTCTCGCGAATAGAGCGTCGCTTTTCAGTCGACGCCTGAACTGGTTTGTGGAGCGCCTGTGTGTTGCGCTCATGATTCTGCTGGTGCTGGATGTCTGGCTGGGTGTGCTGGTTCGGTATTTGCTGCCTCTTGACTGGACCTTTACCGAGGAACTGGCGCGGTATCTGATGATCTGGATGGCACTGCTTGCCGTGTCCTGCGGAGTGGCCCATCGCGAGCATATCGGGGTTCTGGTCATTTTTGAACGCTTTCCTCCCGTCATGCGCAAATGGCTGGCGGTCTTGTTCGACGTGATCGCGTTTGTTTTCTTCTTCATGATTTTCTTCTACGGCATCGGCTTTGTGGAGCGCGGCTTTGGCCGGTTCACGATGATTGCCGAAATCCCCAAGGGTTGGCCCTTCATGGGCGTGCCGCTTGCGGCTGCCTGCGCCTGTTGCCAGTTGGCGCTGGTTGCTATCCATGACTTTTTTGCAAAAGACGGTGTGGCGGCCGCCGACAGGGTGGAGATCTGAGCATGATCTGGGTTGCTGTTACCTTTTTCGGCCTGTTGGCGATTGGTATGCCGGTAGGCTTCGTTCTCGGGGTCGCCGGGATGGTGGGAATCATGGATATGGGCGGCGGCAAGTTCCTGTCGATGGCGCCGGATCGCATGTTCGCCGGGCTTGACCTGTTTCCGTTTCTCGCCATGCCCTTCTTCATTCTTGCTGGCGAAATCATGAACCGCACCGGCATCACCAACAACCTGGTGAAATTCGCCGACTCGCTGGTAGGCTGGATGCGCGGCGGCATGGCCCATTCCAACATGGTGGCCTCGGTGATGTTCGCCGGGCTCACCGGTGCGGCCACCGCAGACGCTGCCGCCTTCGGCAATACGCTGGTGCCGGCCATGGTCAAGCAGGGCTATTCCAAGCCCTTCGCCTGTGCGGTCACGGCTGCCGGATCGATCATCGGGCCAACCATTCCGCCCTCGACGCTGGCTGTCATCTATGGCTCCATCATGGGGGTGTCGATTGCCGGTCTGTTCGCTGCGGGCATCCTGCCGGGGCTGCTCATCTGTCTTATCTGCATGGCGGTGATTGCGGCGCTTGGTGAAAAGCTCAACCTGCCGAAGTCCAGGAAGCGCCCAAGCCTGATGGCGATTTTCAGCGCCTTCCGCGAGAGCCTTCTGGCACTGGTTCTGCCGGTATTCATTCTTGGCTCGATCCTGGGGGGCATCGCCACACCGACCGAGGCTGCCTCCATCGCTGTGGCCTATGCCCTGTTCGTCGGTGGCGTGATCTATCGGGCGCTCACCTTCCGTGATCTCTATGAAATGATGGTCCGGACGACGCGCATTACCGGCATCATCTTCCTGATCATCGCGTCTGCCTCGATCCTTGGCTGGTGGCTCACCTTCAACCAGATCCCGCAGGCCATTGCCACCTTCTTCCTTTCGGTCAGCGACAATCCCAACGTGATTATCGGCATGATCGTTCTCCTGTTGCTGTTCATCGGCCTGTTCATGGACATCAACGCAACTCTCATCATCCTGGCTCCGGTTCTTGTGCCCCTGACCCAGAGCATCGGGATGAACCCGGTTCATGCAGGGATCATGATCATCCTTGCGCTGAATATTTCACTCATGACGCCTCCAGTCGGTGCGTGCCTGTTCGTGCTCGCATCGGTCACCAAAGAAAAAATAGAAAATATCACCAAGTCCCTTTGGCCCTTCCTCCTGGCTGAGATTGCGATTTTGTTGCTGGTCGCATTTTGGGAGGACATGACACTGTTCGTGCCAAGGCTGCTGGGGTTCTAATCCAGAGCAATGACAAAAAACAAACGGAGCAATCACATGAAACTCATGAATTCAGTCAAGTCAGTGATGTTGGGAGCCATCGCCGCAGGTGTGATGGCAGGAACAGCCTTTGCTGCTGATGTTACCATCCGTATCGGTCACCTGAACCCGGCCGATCCGACCGAAAGCCATTCCGGCGCCATGACCGCCGTGTTCAAGTCACTGGTGGAAACCGCCTCCAATGGTGAAATCGAAGTCAAGCTCTTCCCGAATGGCCAGCTTGGCAAGGACAACGAAGTGATCCAGCAGGTGCGTGACGGCATTGTGGAATCCTGCATTTCCTCCGCCGGTGGCGTGGCTCAGCATTATCCGCTGGTTGGCGTGTTCGACATTCCGTTTGCCTTCCCGAACATCTATGTCTCCGACAAGGTGATGTCGCTGGATAGCGATTTCGGCAAGAAGTTTGCAGCCGATATGGACGCCAAGACCGGCCTGCACACCCTTGCCATGCTGGATAGCGGTGGTTTCTTCGCTTTCACCAACTCCAAACGCCCGATCAAGACCGTGGCTGACATGGAAGGCCTGCGCCTGCGCACCATGACCCTGCCGACCCATCAGGCAATGGTCAACTCGCTGGGCGCGAAGGCGACCCCGCTGCCATGGGCTGAAGTTTACACCGCCCTTCAGACCGGCGTTGCCGATGGCGAAATGAACCCGATTCCGGTCATCGCCTTTGCCAAGTTTGACGAAGTGCAGAAATATCTCTCCATCACCAACCATGTCATCACCCCGTATGTCTGGTTCATGAATGGCGATTTCTACAACTCCCTGAAACCAGAACACAAAGCCATCGTTGATTGGGCTTCTGAAGTGGCCACCAACGCCGGTCGTGGTATTTCCCGCATCATCGAGGCATCCGACAAGGGTCTGCCGAAGCTGGCAGAAAAGATGGAAATCAACTCGGTCAGCCCGGAAGAGGCTGCCAAGTTTGCCGCCATCGCTCAGCCTGCAGTTCGCACGCTGATCGAAGAGAAATTCGGTGCAGAAGGCACGGACATGCTGAACGCGCTGATGGCTGATATCGACAAATACAAATAATGGCACCACAAACTTGCGGCGGGCGTTTCTGTCCGCCGCTTTTTCTTTCCCATTTGAGCGGTTTTTCTGATCCCTGCCTGTTGGCCGACAGGCCTTGCTGCCGGACCGGGATCAAAAGAGCCGATCAAGCCAGAACAAGAAAAGACAATGATGAAGATTTCTCTTGTAAGAGCGGCCCGGAATCCAGAGGCTTCCCGGACGCTTCCTTCTCTTCCTTTTGAAAAGGACGGCATGGATATCGCCCGCAGCACGATCAGCAGCTGGCCGGGCTATGCGCCGTCGCCGATCCGGGATCTTTCCGATCTCGCAGCCGAGCTGGACCTTGGCAAGATCTACTTCAAGGATGAATCCGTCCGCTTCGGGCTTGGCAGTTTCAAGCCGCTGGGCGGTGCCTTTGCCGTCAGCCGGGCGCTGAGCCGCTATCTGTCGGCGGAGACGGGGGAGGCGGAGCCTGATCTCGCATCTCCCCAGATGAAGGCGCGGGTGGTCAACCTGACAGTGACTGCCGCGACCGATGGCAATCATGGTCGTTCGGTGGCATGGGGTGCGCGGATGTTCGGCTGTCGCTGCGTGATCTTCGTCTGTTCTTCGGTCACCCGACAGCGCAAGGATGCCATTGCCTCCTACGGCGCGGAGATCCGGGAAGTGGATGGCTCGTTCGATGATGCCGTCCGTCTGGCAGCAAAGACAGCCAAGGACGAAGGCTGGTTTGTCATTCCCGATACGTCAGACGGGGAAACCGTCGAGGCACCACGCGATGTGACGCAAGGCTACATGCTGCTGGTGGACGAGGCGCTGGACCAGCTTAGGGACGAGCCGCCGATCACCCATCTGTTCCTGCAGGCCGGGGTTGGGGGCATGGCGTCTGCCAGCGCGGCCCGCTTCTGGCAGGCCTACGGCGCGGAGCGGCCCATCACGACCATCGTCGAGCCGGAGCAGTGTGCCTGCTGGTACGAGAGCCTTGTGGCTGGTGAGCCTGTCGCCGTGACCGGCGACATCGACTCGGCCATGGCCGGCCTCTCCTGCGGCGAGGTCTCGCTCATTGCGTGGCCGGTTCTCCGAACCGGCGCCGATTTCATGATGACCCTCAGCGATGACGCCGTGCCGGTCATGATGCGTTATCTCGCCGGGAAGGGACAGGATGCCCGCCCGGTGATTGCGGGGGAAACCGGGATATCCGGGCTTGCGGGACTCGTGGCCGCAGCTCAGGACGAAACCCTGCGCAAGGAATTGGGCCTTGGACCAGACAGCCGTGTCTTCGTGGTCAACAGCGAAGGGGACACGGATCCAGAGGCTTACAAGACAATTGTTGGCAAATCAGCAAGTGAGGTACTTGAACAATGACACACCCGGCTTTTAGCAATCTGCGGATCGACATCGACCGCTTGCTCGGGCGCCTTATGGCTTTGGGGCAGGATGGCGCTCTTGAGGGTGGTGGCGTATGTCGGCTGGCGCTCAGCGACACCGACAAGCTCGGCCGCGACCGGGTCGTGGGCTGGATGAAGGACTTGGGGCTCACGGTCACCGTCGACAAGATCGGCAACCTGAAAGGCATTCTGCAAGGCCGCGAGGATCTGCCGCCAGTGATGATCGGTTCGCATATCGATACCGTTGCCACGGGTGGTCTTTATGATGGCAACCTGGGTGTGCTGGCGGGGCTGGAAGTAATTTCCGTGCTCAAGGACAGCGGCTATGTTCCGTTGCGGCCGATCGTGGTCGGTGCCTTTACCAATGAGGAAGGTTCGCGCTTTGCGCCCGACATGCTGGGCAGTGCGGTTGATCGTGGCTCGCTGCCGCTGGACGAGGCGTTGGCCGTCAAGGATGCCGACGGATTCGTGGTTGGCGAAGAGCTCGCCCGCATCGGCTATGCCGGTGAAACCGAGCCGGGGCAGATCACGCCCTATTGCTTCTTTGAAATGCATGTTGAACAGGGCCCCGTTCTGGAAGAAGAGGGAGATCTCATCGGCGCAGTGACCGGCGTGCAGGGCATCAGCTGGACCGAGTATGTGGTCGAGGGTGTCTCAAACCATGCAGGTACGACCCCGATGCGTCTGCGTCACGATGCCGGGTTTGCCGCCGCAAGCATCTCGGTCGCGGCCCGCAAGGTGGCCGGAGGGGTTGGTGATGGCCAGGTCGCTACCGTTGGCGTTACCGAGCTTGACCCCAATCTGGTCAACGTGATTGCGCGCAAGGCTCGCCTGACAGTGGACCTGCGCCATATTGACGAGCAGAAGCTGCAGCAGGCCGAGAAGATGCTGGCCGCCGAGATCGAATGCATCTGCCGGGCCGAAGGCGTTTCCGTCACGGCTCGCAAGCTGGCCCGTTTCGAGCCGGTGATGTTCAACGAATCTATGGTCGATCTTATCGCCAAGACCGCCAGGGAACAGGGTTATGCCGTGCGCCGCATGCCTTCTGGCGCCGGCCACGACGCCCAGATGTTCGCCCCCGATTGTCCAACGGCGATGGTCTTCGTGCCCTCCAAGGGTGGCATCAGCCACAATATAGAAGAATACACCGCACCCGAAGAACTGCAGGCAGGTGCCAATGTGCTGCTGCAGGCGGTTCTGACCAAAGCTGAAGAAAGATGAGGATCTGGCTATGTCACGTCCATTGAAAGTTGCTGCTGCCCAGTTGGGGCCGATTGCGCGCGAGGAAACGCGCAGCGAAGTTGTTGCCCGTTGCATCAAGCTGATGGAAGAGGCCCACACGCTGGGAGCCGACCTCATCGTCTTCCCTGAACTCGCACTGACCACCTTCTTTCCACGGTGGTATTTTGAGGATCAGGCAGATGTTGACGCCTTCTTCGAAACGGAAATGCCGAGCGCCGAAACCCAGCCGCTGTTTGACGCAGCCCGGAAATACCAGATGGGTTTCTATCTGGGCTACGCCGAGCTGACCGTTGAAGAGGGCAAGGTGCGCCATTTCAACACCACCATCATTGTCGACAAGACCGGCGAGATCGTTGGCAAATATCGCAAGGTGCATCTGCCCGGTCACAGCGAATATGAAGACTGGCGGCCGTTCCAGCACCTGGAGCGCCGCTATTTCGAGACCGGAAACCTCGGTTTCCAGACCTTCGATGCACTCGGTGGCAAGCTCGGCATGTGCATCTGCAACGACCGTCGCTGGCCGGAAACCTTCCGTGTGCTCGGTCTGCGCGGGGCCGAACTGATCATGATCGGCTACAACACGCCGGTTCATTATCCGCAGGCACCGGAACATGACCATCTGCAGGACTTCCACAACGAGCTGTCAATGCAGGCCGGCGCCTATCAGAACGGCACCTGGGTTGTCGGCGTTGCCAAGGCGGGCAAGGAAGAGGGCTGCGACCTGATCGGCGGTTCCTGCATCATCGATCCGACCGGCCAGATCGTGGCGCAGGCCAAGACACTGGGAGACGAGGTCGTCTTCTTTGAATGCGATCTGGATCGTTGCGATGAAATCCGCAAGAACGTCTTCAACTTCCAGCGTTACCGTGAACCCGAAAACTACACCCCGATAACCGAACCGAAAAAATCATGACATTTGTGTTCAAACCTGAAGTCGCCGACGAGAAAGCCCTCAAGAAGGTTGCCGAGTCTTTTCGCCGCTACGATATTCGCCTGCCGCTGTTTGCCGAACTGATCGATCCGGTTACGCATCTGGCGGATATGGCTGCAGATCTGGCCACGGTCGATCCGGATGCTGCGGATTCACGCAACCTGTTCCGTGTGCACTGGCACAATGATGCCGAGCGCAAGGGACTGGTCGAGGTACCCGAGCATATCGTTCTGCCCAAGGAGCTGACTGGCGTTGACGCCAAGATCGTCATCGCTCTTGGCAACCGCTTCCCGATGATCAAGGCCCACAAGGTGCTGCCTGCCTATGCCTGCCTTGTGCAGCGGCTGGTTTCGGGCAATTTCGATCCCTATTCCCAGCGTGCCGTATGGCCATCCACCGGCAACTACTGCCGCGGTGGCGTCGCCATCTCGCGCATTCTGGAATGTCACGGGGTTGCGGTGCTGCCAGAAGGCATGAGCCAGGAACGCTTCAACTGGCTGGAAAGCTGGACGCTCAGCAATGATGACATCATCCGCACGCCGGGCTGTGAGAGCAACGTCAAGGAAATCTACGACGCCTGCAACAAGCTCAGCCAGGATCCGGACAATGTGATTCTCAACCAGTTCGCTGAGTTCGGCAACTATGCTGTTCACCGCGCTGTGACCGGTGCGGCGCTTGGCCGGATCTTCGATGCGCTCAATGGTGAGGGTAACCTCAACATGGCCGGGTTCGTCTCTGCGTCCGGTTCTTCGGGGACGCTGGCGGCCGGTGATCACCTCAAGCAGCATTATGGTGCAGACATTGCCGTGGTCGAGGCACTGGAATGCCCGACCCTGCTTTACAACGGCTATGGCGACCACAACATTCAGGGCATTGGCGACAAGCATGTGCCGCTCATCCATAACGTGATGAACTCCGACTATGTCATCGGTCTGTCAGAGGCAGGCTCGGACATGCTCAATCTGGTGTTCAACAGGCCGGATGGACAGGACTACCTCAAGGACTACCGCGGCGTCGAGCCCGAGCTGATCGAACGTCTGTCTGCCCTCGGGCTGTCTTCGATTGCCAACATCCTTGGCGCGATCAAGCTGGCCAAATACCAGAAGCTCGGGGCCAATGATGTTGTCATGACCGTGGCAACTGACGGCGCCGAGATGTACAGCACCGAACAGCCGAAAGCGTTGCAGAAATACTTTGGCAACCGCTTCGACAAGACCCTTGCGGCGCAGGCCTTCGGGGCGCAGGTCGTCGGTGCATCGGTGGATCACGTGCTGGAGCTCACCCGCATTGATCGCGAACGCATCTTCAACCTGGGCTACTATACCTGGGTTGAGCAGCAGGGCGTCGAATTGAAAGATTTCGACAGCCGTCGGGATCAGGCCTTCTGGGACCAGTTGGTGGAAGACCTGCCTGCCTGGGATGGTCTGATCACATCCTTCATGGCTGGATAAACTGCACCAGCGAAAGCTGAATGATCAAAGGCGCGGAGCAGGCTTCTGTCCCGCGTCTTTTTTTGTCTTCACCGAGCAAGCGCAGCCTTCAGAGCCTTCACCTTTTTCGCATCGGTCTGACGGTCTGAAGGCAGGGCAAAGCCGAGATCGGCGACCTTGCCTGCGTGGACTTGCGGGCTTGAGCAGGAGGCATGGATCTCCCTGATCCCCAGGTCGAGGAAGGGTGCAACGGTGTCGGCGGTGATGCCGCCGCCGGGCATGATGGAGAGCCTGTTGCCTGCCTGTTCTATGAGGTGCTGTAATACCCCGATGCCAGCGAGGGCGGAGGGGGCGCCGCCGGAGGTCAGGATACGCCGGATGCCGAGCGCGGATGTCTGCTCAAGCGCCTCGGTGAAATCGGGCACCATGTCGAAGGCCCGGTGCAGGGTGATGTCCAGAGGGCTTGCTGCTTGCATCAGGGCCTTGAGGGAGGAGAGATCAAGGCGACCATCCGCTCTTGATGCGCCAATGACAACGCCCCCAAGCCCGGCCTCTCTGGCTGCCTCGATGTCCTTCTGCATGAGAGCGATTTCCTCTTCAGAGAAGACAAAGTCGCCACTGCGCGGCCTGATGAGAGCGTGGACGGGGATGGGGCTTGTGCGGGCGGCCAGCACCATGAACCCTTGCGAGGGAGTCAACCCACCCGTTGCCAGAGCCGAGCAAAGCTCTATCCTGTCTGCCCCCGCCTCAATCGCCGTTTGCAGACCTTTTGGCGTGTCCACGCACACCTCGAGGCGAGGGGTGTTTCGGGGGGTAGGGGCGGGGCCGGACTGGGCCATGGCACGGTCTTTCCTTCACGCTGGGCTGCGGGCCTTGTCAGGTAATCTGACGCAATCCGAGGATGGTGGCACCAACCAGTCCTGGTTCAAGACGGTTCTGGGCCGGCACGACGAGCGGAGTTTCCGGGTCGACCAGCATCCGGCCGCGTACCGACTTATCGATCGCAGCGATCAGCGCAGGCACGTTTGAAAGCCCGCCGCCGACCGGGATGATGGTTGCTGCCGTGGTGTTGACGATCATGGCAAGCGGTGCAGAGAGAATGTCGAGGAAGACATCAATGGTGCGGCTGGCTACAGGGTCCTGCTCAAGCCAGTGCTTGAGAATGTCTTCTGCCGAAAGATCTTTGTCATGGATGTGCTTGTGGATTTTCTCAAGGCCGCGCGCGCCACAGGTGGCGTCGAGACAGCCATCAAGGCCGCAGCCGCAATGGAACCGGGGCAGGGAGACGGGCGGATTGCCTGCTTGAGTGGCTGCGACCGGGCCATGGCCCCATTCGCCCGCATAGCCGCCTCTTGAGTTGATTAACTGCCCGTCGATGACGAGCCCGCCGCCGACGCCAGTGCCCAGAATGATGCCGAAGACAACGTGGTGGCCTTTACCGGCACCACATTCGGCTTCGGCAATGGCAAAACAGTCGGCGTCATTGGCAATGATGACCGGCAATCCCAATGCTGCAACCAGATCCTTTTGCATGGGGCGACCGTGGAGGCAGGGAATGTTTGCCACCACGCCAAGGCCTGTTTTGGGGTGCTGAAAGCCTGCGATCGAAATGGAAACGCAGCGGACCGCTTCACGGGATTGGTCAATGACGCTCTTGAGGGCCGCGACAAAGGCATCAAAGTCATTGGCTGGCGTGGGAATGCGCGGCACCGGCGTTATATGTTGCGGGTCTTCGGCCAGAGCGCCCTTGATTGTGGTGCCGCCGATGTCGAAGCAGACGATCATCGCGGAGCCCCCTTGTTGTCATTGCTGTGTGCACACTGGCCGGCGATGAAGGTGGCGTGTAGAGACAGGCCCTTGTCCAGAGCTACGAAATCTGCGTCAAAGCCGGGCCTGAGTTGGCCTTTGTTGCTGGCGCCGATGGCTTCGGAGGGATAGCGGGAGGCCATCTTGAGCACCTCTTCCAGCGACAGCGGCAGGGTGTCGAGCGCCTTGCGGACCATGGAAATCATGTCGATATCTGCCCCGGCCAACGTGCCATCTGCGAGAGCCAGACGGCCTTCGCGCCGGAAGGTCTGGCGGCCGCCGAGGATGAACTCGGTGACATCGGTGCCGGTTGGCGACATGGCATCGGTGACAAAGAAGATACGCCCCGGCCCCTGCTTGGCACGAAGGGCAACGCGCATGTTGGCATTGGCGATGTGATGACCGTCGGCAATCATGCCGCAATAGGCGGTGTCGGTTGTCAGAACCGCGCCAACCAGCCCCGGCTCGCGGTTGCGCATCTGGCTCATGGCGTTGAACAGGTGGGTTGCCATGCTGGCTCCCGCCTCGAAATAGCGAAAGGCTGTCTCCGCGTCGCAATCCGTGTGGCCAAGGCTGACGTGCCAGCCTCCGGCGACCAGTGCCCGCACCTGCTCAACGGTGACATTCTCCGGTGCGATGGTGATGAGGCTCTTGCCGAAGCAGCCCTCTGCTGCGAGCAGCACCGAGAGATCGCTGTCCTCCATCGGGCGGATGAAATCGGCGACATGAACCCCTTTGCGCGGCACCGACAGATGCGGCCCTTCCAGATGCAGGCCGAGGAACCCCGGCACCTTTGCTGCCGCGGCTTGCTTGCCTGCAGAAAGGGCCCGGTCACGCACGTCGGGGCCATCGGTGATGAGGGTTGTCATCAGGGCGGTGGTGCCAAAGCGGGCATGCGCTCGGCAGATGGTCTCGATGCCGTCTTTTGTCGGCGTTTCATTGAGCAATGCCCCGCCGCCACCGTTCACCTGCAGATCGACGAACCCCGGCACGATCATCGCCGTTCCCTTGTTCTGCTGCGCATAGTCGGCGGGAATCTCGGCTTGCGGCACGATCGCAACGACTGTGTCGCCCTCAACCAGCAGGGCTGCGTGTTCGTGAAACCGGGTGCCGTCGAAAATCCGATCGGCTGGGAAGGCTGTTTTGTTCATCGCGTTACCGTCACTTTCTTGAGAGCCGCTGGCTTGTCCGGGTCCAGTCCACGGTGCAGCGAAAGCTGCTCCACAAACCGATAGAATGGCACGATCAGGGCGAGGGCATCGGTCAGGGGATGTCCTGTGGCGATGAAGGGCAGCTGGATCGCATCAGCGGATTTGTCTGATGAAATATAGCAATGGGGATTCTTGGGTGCGATCCCGTTGATGATCTCCACAATCGAATCTTCCGCAGCGTCGCGGGCTGCAAAGGCAATGACCGGGAAGTCCCGGTCGACCAGCGAGACCGGGCCATGCAGCATCTCTGCCGAGGAGTAGGCTTCGGCGTGCAACACGCTGGTTTCCTTGCATTTGAGCGCTGCCTCGGCGGCAATCGCCATGGTCGGACCGCGTCCGAGGGTGTAGAGCGACTGGGCGTCGGACACGGTCTCCAGCATGAAGGACCAGTCGAGCGCCTCTGCCTTTTTCAGCTGTTCGGGCAGGTTGGCGAGGGCGGTTTTCAAGGGCTTGTCATCGGCCCAGTAGGCGATGAGTGAAAGCCCGGCAACGATGGAATTGACGTAGGATTTGGTGGCGGCAACGGCCTGTTCCTCGCCGGCCGCGATATCAAGTGTATAGGCGCAGCTGTCGGCAAGCGGAGACGGTACGGTGTTGACAAGGGCCGCTGTAAGGGCCCCGCCTGCACGGGCGGTTTTGGCCATGGCCACGATGTCGGCGCTGGCACCAGACTGGGAGACCGCGAGTGCGGCGGCGTGTCCCATCTTCATGGGGGCACCAAAGATGGAGGCGATGGAGGGACCTTGCGAGGCGACCGGCAGGCCCAGAACCAGCTCGATGGCATATTTGAGGAAATGGGCGGCATGGTCGGACGAGCCGCGCGCGATGGTCACGACCACATGGGGATCAAAGGCCCGTAAGGCTTCGGCCACGGGCGCGATCGTTTCGGGGGCTGAGGCAAGCAGGCGTGCCACCGCTGCCGGGATCTCTTCGGTTTCTTGCCGCATCAGGGTCATGGCAAACAGCTTTCTTTCTGGCTTTGCTTTTGCTTCTGGGGCGCATCTGGATCCGTTGGTCCGGCGCATTGCTGAAGGCGTCGATGCTGACGCCTAACGATGTTGGCGCCCTATCTTGGAAAACTCATTTCCGCGACGAAGTCATAGGTGTCGCCGCGATAAAGGGATCTGGTGAATTCGATGGCCCGCCCGCTCTGGACGTAGGAAATGCGCTGAATGCTGAGACCGGCGATGCCGGGTGCTACGCCCAGCAACTCCGCCTGTGGCGCCTGCAGGTTGACGGCTGAAATCTTCTGCACGGCGCGAACCGGCCGGTTGCCGCTGCGCTCGAGGATTTCATAGAGCGAGCTTTTCACTTCCTCCGGGTCCGGCAGGATGTCCACTGGCAGAACCGCCCTTTCCAGCGCCATCGGCTGGCCGTTGGCCTCGCGCAGGCGATGCAGACAGGAAACATGGCCGCTGGCGGACAGGCCGAGGGTCAGGATCTCTTCCGGCGAGGGGCGACGGATCTCCCGCTCCAGCCAGTTGGATGAGGTCTTGAGGCCGCGGGCCAGCATGTCCTCGGTGAAGGAGGTGAGGTGGGAGAGCGACTGCTCCACCTTGTTGGCCTGCTCGCGGACAAAGGAGCCCGAGCCCTGTCGCTGTTCGACGACGCCTTTCTTGACGAGTTCCTGAATGGCCTTGCGGACTGTGACGCGGGACAGTTCGGCCAGCTCGGCGATTTCCCGCTCGGCGGGCAGCGAATGACCCGGCAGCAGAAGCCCCTGTTCGATCCCTTTTTCAATGCGACGGCTGAGGACGGCATAAAGCGGTCCCGTTTTCTTGCTCAGCCAGTCGCCGGATCGAAGGAAGTCTTCCACATTCATCTGGGGCATCCCCGCATCACTCTTTGAGCCTTGTCCGATTTGCCTTTTGAAAAGCGGTCTGAAAAGGGGCAATATCCGTTGCAACAGGATGGGTGCTCGCCTTTCCATTGTCTCCTTTTTTCATACGCCAATGATGGCAAGAAAGAAAGACCAAAACAATACCAAATTTCTGGCTGCTTAAAATTTTTGCCCACAATGCATGAAATTGCACCACAATAAGCGATAGACATTTGGTACTTGATAGGTATTATATTGAGATGTCGAAATAGGGGGACGGTCGTGGTCAGTATCACTGAAAAGCTGCACGCCAATGCTATTGGCCTTGATGCGCGCGAGCCGCTGGAAATTGCGGCTCTGCTCGTGGAAAGTCAGGCCGATGCGGCACGTGTGGTGGCTGACGTCCTGCCGGAATTGTGCATGGGAGCGGAGTATATGGCCGCCTCGATGCATGCCAAGGGCTCCCTGATCTATGCGGCAGCCGGTTCATCTGCCCTGATGATGCTTGCTGATGCGCTGGAGCTTGGTGGCACCTTTGGTATCGAGCCCGGGGCCGTGCGGGTTCTGATGGCCGGTGGCATTCCAAGCAATTTTCAGATGCCCGGGGATACCGAGGACGAAACGGCCTCCCTCGAGGAAACCCTTGCCGATGTTTCCGCAAGGGATACGCTGGTGGCCGTATCAGCCAGTGGCAGCACGCCCTACACTCTGGAGGCGGCCCGTATCGCCAAGGAGAAGGGCGCGCGGATCATTGCCATTGCCAACAATCCCGATACGCCACTGCTTGCGCTGGGTGACTGTTCGATCCTCTTGCACACCGCACCGGAAGTTGTTTCCGGTTCGACGCGCATGGGGGCGGCGACGGCGCAGAAGATTGTCATGAACACGATGTCCACCCTGATGGCCATCCATCTTGGCCATGTCCATGACGGGATGATGGTGAATCTCAAGGCGGATAATCACAAGCTGAAGAAGCGGGCGAGCCAGATCGTGCAGATAATAGCCGATGTGCCCGAGAATGCAGCAGATGAAGCATTGTTGCTGACCGGTGACAATGTCAAGCTTGCCAGCCTCATTGCAGGTGGCAGGGTTGGGCTTGAGGAGGCGCGTCGTCTGCTGGACACGGAAAAAGGAAATTTGCGCGGCGCCCTGACGCGGCTCGCAAGCACGTACCAGTTTCAAGAATAACAATTCGGAAAAACCGAGGATCGAGCAACCCTTAACAGCGAGGTTCAACGTAATCATGAAGTTCACTCCATTTGCTCTTTTGGCTGCAACATTGCTCAGCAGCGCCGCTTATGCGGAAGACGTTACCCTGACAATCGAAAGCTGGCGTAACGATGACCTGAAACTCTGGCAGGAAAAGATCATTCCAGCCTTTGAAGCCAGCAATCCTGGTATCAAGCTGAAATTTGCCCCGATGGCTCCGACCGAATACAACTCGGCCATCAACTCCAAGCTGGGTGCCGGTTCTGCCGGCGACATCATCAGCTGTCGTCCGTTCGATGCCTCTCTTGCCCTGTACAAGGCAGGTTATCTGGCCGATCTGACCAGCATGGAAGCCATGAGCAACTTCTCTGACGTTGCCAAGGCTGCATGGCAGACCGACGATGCTGCGCACACCTTCTGTGTGCCGATGGCTTCGGTCATTCATGGCTTCATCTACAACAAGGACGCGTTTGACGAACTGGGCCTTGCTGTTCCAGAAACCGAAGACGAATTCTTCTCCGTTCTCGACAAGATCAAGGCAGACGGCACCTATATTCCAATGGCCATGGGCACCAATGACCAGTGGGAAGCTGCCACCATGGGCTACCAGAACATCGGCCCGACCTACTGGAAGGGTGAAGAAGGTCGTCTGGCTCTGATCAAGGGCGAGCAGAAGCTGACCGATCCGCAGTGGACCGAGCCTTATGCGGTTCTGCACAAGTGGGCTCCGTATCTGGGTGATGGCTATGAAGCTCAGACCTATCCGGACAGCCAGAACCTGTTCACGCTCGGTCGCGCCGCCATCTATCCGGCTGGCTCGTGGGAAATCTCCGGCTTCAATGAACAGGCCGACTTCAAGATGGGTGCCTTCAAGCCTCCTGTAAAAGCCAAGGGTGATACCTGCTACATTTCCGACCATGTTGATATCGGTATCGGCATGAACACCAAGACGCCAAATCCGGAAGCGGCAAAGACCTTCCTCGCATGGGTTGCTTCGCCAGCCTTTGCCGAGATCTTTGGCAACGCCCTGCCGGGTTTCTTCCCGCTCAGCAAAACGCCGGTTGATATCAAGGATCCGCTGGCTCAGGAATTCGTAAGCTGGCGCGGCGATTGCGAAACCACGATCCGGTCCACCTACCAGATCCTGTCTCGCGGCACGCCAAACCTTGAAAACGAAACCTGGGGTGCGTCCGTTGCTGCCATCAAGGGCACGTCCACACCGGAAGAGCTTGGCAAGAAACTGCAGGAAGGCCTCGACAGCTGGTATAAACCCGGCATGTAAGCCAATCTGAACAGACCAGGTCGGTCGGGCGGAACATTCCGCCTGACCGATGCCGTTGATGGGTTGGCCCCCGCGCCTTGAGCCTTCTTCGAGGAAGCACCCGTCGACCCCTTCAGAGCCCTCGCGCCTATGGCCTGTGCAGCCTTTGCGGCGTTTTGGAAACCGGGTTCCGCTACTGGAGAACGCGATGCAAGCTTCCCGCTTCCGATGGCATATCGTCATTTTTCTGGCGCCTGCGGTCATTGTCTATACGGCGGTCATGATTTTCCCGCTGTTCAATACCTTGCGTCTTGCGCTCTATACCGATGTTGATCAGGTCCGTACCTTTATCGGTCTGGGCAATTTCAACCGGCTGTTCGGCGACCCGCGCTGGTCGGAACAGTTCTGGAACGCGCTTGGCAACAATTTCAAATTCTTCTTCATCCATATGCTGGTGCAGAACCCGATCGGGATTGCGCTGGCTGCGATGCTCAGTCATCCGCGCCTGCGCTTTGCCGCGCTCTACCGGTCTGCCATCTTCATTCCCACCATCCTCAGCTTCGTGATTGTTGGTTTTGCCTGGAAGCTGATCCTGTCGCCGATCTGGGGCATCGCACCCTCGATGCTGGATGCAGTGGGCCTCAAATCGTTGTTTGCGCCATGGCTCGGCAAGGAAGCCTACGCGCTGGTGACGCTGTCGCTGGTGTCGGTCTGGCAGTTCGTCGGCATTCCGATGATGCTGATTTATGCGGCACTGCTGTCGATCCCGGAAGAAATTCTGGAGGCGGGCGAGATTGACGGTATCACAGGCATCAATGCCTTCTGGAAGATCAAGCTGCCTCTCATCCTGCCGTCCATCGGTATCATCTCGATCCTGACCTTCGTGGGCAACTTCAATGCGTTCGACCTGATCTATGCGGCGCAAGGAGCGCTGGCGGGTCCGAATTTCTCGACGGACATTCTTGGCACTTTCCTCTATCGCACCTTCTTCGGCTTTCAGTTGCAGTTGGGTGACCCCTATATGGGGTCTGCGGTGGCAGGGACGATGTTTGCCATCATCCTTGTCGGTGTCTGCATCTATCTGTTCGGCATCCAGACGCGCATGCGGCGCTATCAGCTCTAGGAGGCGGTTTCATGAACAAGGCACGGACCAATCCAGTCAGCGCTGCCGCCATGCATGGCGCGCTCATTCTCTACACGCTGATCGCGCTGTTTCCGGTGTTCGTCATCCTGATCAACAGCTTCAAGACCCGCAAGGCGATCTTTCGCGAACCGTTGTCGCTACCCAGCAGCGACAGTTTCTCGATGATCGGCTATGAGACGGTGATGAAGCAGGGCGACTTTTTCCTCTATTTCCAGAACTCGATGATCGTCACCGTGGCATCGCTGTTCTTCATCCTGCTGTTCGGTTCCATGGCGGCTTTCGCGCTCAGCGAATATCGCTTCAAGGGAAACCTGATCATGGGGCTCTATCTGGCGCTCGGCATCATGATCCCGATCCGTATCGGCACGGTGGCCATTCTGGAAATGATGGTCGCGACGGGGCTGGTTAATACGCTGTGGTCACTGATCCTTGTCTATACGGCGCAAGGGCTGCCGCTGGCGGTGTTCATTCTCAGCGAATTCATGCGGCAGGTCTCCGACGATCTCAAGGATGCCGGCCGGGTTGACGGGCTCAGCGAATACACGATTTTCGCCCGCATTGTCGTGCCACTGGTACGGCCCGCCATGGCGACGGTTGCGGTGTTCAACATGATCCCGATCTGGAACGATCTGTGGTTCCCGCTGATCCTTGCTCCGGCTGAGGAAACCAAAACACTGACGCTCGGCAGTCAGGTCTTCATCGGTCAGTTTGTCACGGACTGGAACGCAGTGCTGTCCGCATTGTCCATGGCGATCCTGCCGGTTCTCATTCTCTATGTCATTTTCTCGCGGCAATTGATCCGCGGTATCACGTCGGGGGCAGTCAAATGATCCGGACACTTGTCGCAGGGCTGGGCAACATGGGCTATGCCCACGCACTGGCTCACCATCATCATCCAGACTCTGAAATCGTCGCTCTGGTCAATCGCACCGGAGAGGTGCCGGAAGGGCCTCTGCAGGACTATCCGGTGTTTGCCGATTTCCATGAGGCTCTGGCTACCAGCAAACCCGATCTTGTGGCCATTGCAACCTACACCGATACGCATGTGGATTTTGCTTGCGCCGCGATGGAGGCCGGGGCGCATGTGTTTGTCGAAAAGCCACTGTCGATGACCGTGGAGGGAGCCAAACGGGTTGTCGAGACGGCCAGACGCACTGGCCGCAAGCTGGTGGTCGGCTATATCCTGCGCCATCATCCCTCGTGGATCCGCTTTGTTGCCGAAGCCCGTGCTCTGGGCGGTCCCTATGTCTTCCGGCTCAACCTCAATCAGCAGTCCAGCGGCCACGAATGGGAGACCCACAAGGCGCTGATGCAGACCACGAGCCCGATTGTCGATTGCGGTGTGCATTATGTGGATGTGATGTGCCAGATCACCGACGCCAAACCGCTGCGGGTCAATGGCATCGGCCTGCGTCTCTCCGATGAAATCGGGCCGGAGATGTATAACTATGGCCAGTTGCAGGTGACCTTTGCCGATGGCTCGGTGGGGTGGTACGAAGCCGGATGGGGGCCGATGATGTCTGAAACGGCCTTTTTCGTCAAAGATATCGTCTCGCCGAACGGAGCCGTGTCGATTGTCGATGGCAACAAGGGAGCCAGCGCTGATGTCGACGGGCACACCAAGGTCGGTGGCATCCTCGTGCACCGGCCGGATGGTGACCGGCATATCGATCTGACCGGAGAGCCCGGTCACAACGAATTGTGCGCTGCCGAGCAGGACTTCATTCTTACTGCCATCCGTGACGACATCGATCTTTCCCGCCATATGGAGGATGCCGTTCAGTCGCTGGCGATCTGCCTTGCCGCTGATGAAAGCATCCGGACCGGCAAGACTGTCATTCTTGAGGAAACTGCCGAATGAGTGCACTGACGCTGAAAAATGTTTTCAAGACCTTCGGGACCACCGAGGTGCTCAGGGATATCAGTATCGAAGTGGAGCAGGGGGAGTTTGTCGTCTTCGTCGGGCCTTCTGGCTGTGGCAAGTCCACTCTGCTGCGGGTCATCGCGGGACTTGAGGACGCCTCCGCCGGTGAGGTTTATATCGATGACAATCTGGTCAACAGCGTGCCGCCTTCCAAGCGCGGCATCGCGATGGTGTTCCAGTCCTATGCACTCTATCCCCACCTCAATGTTGCCAACAACATGTCGCTGGCACTGAAGCAGGAAGGGGTTTCCAAGGCGGAGATCGCCGAACGCGTGCAGGAAGCCAGCCGGATGCTGCAACTCGATGACTATCTCAAGCGCTATCCGTCCGAGCTTTCGGGCGGGCAGCGGCAGCGGGTGGCCATCGGTCGGGCTGTCGTGCGTCAGCCCAAGCTGTTCCTGCTTGACGAGCCACTGTCCAATCTCGATGCGGCCTTGCGTGTCAGCACCCGGCTGGAGATCGCCAATCTGCACAAGCAGCTGGATGCCACCATGATCTATGTGACCCACGACCAGACCGAGGCGATGACGCTGGCGGACAAGATAGTCGTCCTGCGTGACGGGCGGGTGGAACAGGTCGGTAGTCCGATGGAGCTTTACAACAAGCCCGCCAACAAATTCGTGGCCGGGTTCCTTGGTTCGCCTGCGATGAACTTCCTGCCCGCTTCGCTGCTTGAGGCTGGAGACACCCGCACCATCGGCATCCGGCCGGAAGATCTCTATCTGGCCGATGACGGGCCGCTTGCCGCGACCGTTCAGCATGTGGAACATCTTGGAGGTGATACCAATGTCATCGCCTTCGTCGGCGAGCACCAGGTAACCGTCCGGCTGTTCGGGCAGCATGACATCAGGCCGCGTCAGGCCCTCAAGCTCGGGTTCGATGCGCAGAAACGGCATTATTTCGACGCGTAGCGTTGCGAAAACAGGCAGACCCGGCGAACCACTCAGCAAAGGTCGCTTCCTTCGGGGAGTGGCCTTTGTCGTGTTCTGCTTGTTGTTGTGCTCGGAACCTATTCGCCATGCTGCGCGTTGACCTGCGATGGTGGTCTGATGAGCCACATGTGTTGCCATGCCGATGAAAGGGACACTGCATGCCGAAGTGGCAATGGATCCTGCTTCAGTTGACACGACGCCTGTGGGTGCGGGCGGCCCTGATCGGGCTGCTCGGAGTTTGCGCCGCCGCGCTGGCTACGCTGGCCGAGACGCTGGCACTCTGGGAGCCGCACTTTGATATCAGCGCCGAGGCCGTCAACAGCATTCTGTCGATCATTGCGTCGAGCATGCTCACCGTGACGACCTTTTCCCTTTCGGTGATGACATCCGCCTACAGCTCGGCGACCAGCAATGCCACGCCGCGCGCCACCAAGCTGCTGATCGAAGACAACATGTCCCAGAATGTGCTGTCCACCTTCATTGGCTCGTTTCTCTTCAGCATCGTTGGCATCGTTGTGCTGAAAACCGGCGCATACGGTCCGCAAGGACGGGCCGTGCTGTTTGGCGTGACCATTGCAGTGATTGCGTTGATCGTGCTCTCGCTTTTGCGGTGGATCGACTATCTGACCCAACTGGGGCGGGTGGAAAAGGCGGCGGGCCGTGTCGAGACGGCGACCCGGAAGGCGGTTCTGGCCCGGCTTGCCCAGCCCTGTCTGGGTGGTCAGCCGCTTCGTCGTGCGGATGGGATCCCCGATGACGCCCTTACCATCCGGTCGATGGAAACAGGCTATGTACAGCATATCGACATGCAGCGGCTGTCCGATTGTGTCGAGGGGAGAAAGGCGCGGCTTTATCTGGAAGCGGTGCCCGGCAATTTCGTGTTCCTCAATGCACCTTTGGCGCGGCTCGTTCTGTCCGAATCCGGGACGGATGAGCAGAATGGGAGTGCAGAAAATCAGTCCGGAGGGCTGGCGGAGCAGGTGCGTGCGGCGATTACCATCGGGCAGGAACGCAGTTTTGATCAGGATCCTCGTTTCGGCTTCTGCGTGTTGAGCGAAATTGCCACGCGAGCCCTGTCGCCAGGCATCAATGACTCCGGGACGGCCATCGACATCATCGGCCGCATCACGCGGCTTTTGAGCCTCTGGGCAGATCAAGATACCAGACAGGAGGCAGAGGTCACCTATCCTGCCCTGTATGCACCACCGATCGAGGCCAGAGACCTGTTTGATGATGGTTTCAACCAGATCGCCCGCGACGGGGCGAGCCATGTGGAGATCCACTTGCGGCTGCGCAAGTCGCTGGCTGCTCTGAGTGCGATTGGCGATGACGTCTTTCAGGATGCAGCCAGAGAGCAGGCGGCTCTGGCGCTCAAACGGGCCGATGCCGCGCTCGGGCTTGCCGAAGACAAGCTGCGGCTGGAGGCTGTGCCTGTCAACTGACCGTCGATCCCGTGAAAGCCTGGCAAGGGAACGAATGGCGGCTCAGCCTGCCACCTTGTAGGGGTGGCCAAAGGCTCCGAATATGGTGCATGTGCTGGCGGCGAAGGTCGCGGCCTGATCGAGGGCCTCTTCGACAGAGTTGCCCATCAAGACACTTGAAATGTAACCGGCGATGAAAGAATCGCCAGCGCCAAGGGTATCGATCACCGTGGTAGGCTTGATGCCCTGCCGATAACGTTTGCCATGGACCATCCAGAAGGCACCATCGGAGCCCCGCGTCACGCCAATTGTCGAAACGCCGAGGCCAGCAACGGTTTCGATGAGCGCGTCGATGCCGGCATCATCAAGAGCCGAACCGGAGAAGAAGGCGGTCGTGATGAAGGGGGCGATGCTCTTCACATAGTCCATCTCGTGGCGCCATGAAAAGTCGAAGGAAACGGATTTTGCCCGTTCTCGGATTTTGGGCAGTTCATGTTCGAGGTTGCTGAACAGCGAGCTGTGTACGTGGCCATAACGCTCGACGGCCTCAAGGTCAGTCTCTTCCAGACGCAGGCCCAGTCTTTTCTGGATGCCGCCCTTGTTGGAGCGCAGGAAGACGCGGTCGCCCTTGTCGTCTAGATGGACAATAGCCTTGCCGTTTTCGCCATAGGCCTGCCGGACGCGTTCCGACCAGACCTGCTCTTCGGCCAGACAGTTGAGGACGTGGTTGCCTTCTTCATCGTTGCCGACGATGCCGATGTATCCTGTATCTGCGAGGCCGAACCGCTTGGCCAGAACCGCAACATTGAGTGCATTTCCGCCGGGGAAGAACTCGTTTCTGTCCAGATAGAAATCGACAACGTTATCACCTATGCCGAGCAGGGCTGCCGGGTGGGAGGAAATGGTCATGCCGAAGCCTCTTGATGCGTCTTTGAGCAGATGGATTGGGTGGGGGACTGAAAGTGAAAATGGCAGATGGCGCAAGCGCCACCTGCCAGACGTCGATTAGTATTCCATGCGCCACATGTAGCGACGAACGCTCAGCGGATGGCCGCGGGAGTCGCTGAGGGCAACAGCGTAGGTGCGCAGCAGGGCCGTGAACATGATCGGCACCAGATATTCGGCAGCTTCACCGGCAACTTCCTCAACACCGAATTCCTGGGCGTCCAGAACCAGCAGACGCTTGGAGTATTTCTCGGCAAATGCCAGAGCGCGTTCGTCCATCTTGCGGGAATTTGCAAGGGTTTTGAGGATGATGAACGGGGTGTCGAAATCGGTGATTTCGAAAGGACCGTGGAAGTATTCGCCGGAATGAATGGCCGCGGAGTTGACCCACTGCATTTCCTGCAGAAGACAGATGGCGAAGGAATAGGCGATGGAGTAGCAGGAGCCGGAGCTCATCGTGTAGATGACCGGTTCGCGCTTGTAGGATTCAGCCCAGGCCTTTGCACCTTCTGCATGGGCAGCCTTGACCTTTTCTGCCTTGTCATGGAGCGTCGGGATTGCCTTTTTGGCGAGGTCGAACTTGGTGTTGCCTTCGAGTTCTTTCAGGGAGCCCAGGACCAGCTGAACCAGCAGAATGGCATTGTGTTTTTCGCCAACGCTCAGCGGATCGAATTCATAATAGATGGACTGTTCGGCTGCTTCGTCCAGTTCGGATTCCGGTTTGTGGGTGAAGGCAATGGTCAGGGCGCCAGCTTCACGGGCATAACGGGTGGCTGCGATGGTTTCCGGGGTGTTGCCGGAATGGGAGCAGGTCACAACGACAGAGTTCTTGCCAAGACGAACCGGAGCGCGAGCGAGGAATTCTGCGGAGCTGTAGGAGTAGGCTGCAATGCCTTTTGCTTCGCGGTCCATGATGTACTGACCCTGCATCAGCAGGGCGTTGGAACCGCCGCAGGCGACGAAATAGAATTCAGTGACCTTCTCGCGAGCGGCGACGGCGGCGATTGCCTCTTCGAGGCCTGTTTTTTTTACTTGATCATTCATGGCGGGATCCTTATGACGTTATATGACGTCCTATTATTTATTCCGTTGTCGACGGATGAGTCAACATGGGTTTTGCGTTTGTCGCCGGAAAAAGCCGAAAAAAGAGCCGCACGGTTTCGTGATGGCTTTCCATTCGGTTAATCTGGTGGGTAATGTGATCGCGGCATCAGTCAGGGCAGGTGCATTGCCTGATGTCCCGTGCTGTGCGATCCGGAGTTGCGGTGCCTGAACAGGGGCCGACAGAATGAGAGCCACGGCTTCAGGCAGCCGAAAGTGAGAGTTAAGCGATTGTCCGAGAATTCCAATCCACTTGCCAAGAATGCAGCGGCCCCGCTCTACGAACAACTCAAGTTCGCGATCAAGGAAATGATTTCCTCGCGAGCGCTGGGGCCTGGTGACGCCATTCCCACGGAAACGGAACTGTGCAAGCAATATGACGTCAGTCGCATAACCGTGCGCAGGGCGATCACGGAACTGGAAGCGGAGGGCGTTCTTGAGAAGCGGCATGGCAAGGGCACCTTCGTCACGCTGCCCAAGATGGAAACCAGTCTGCTCAATCTGGGGGGCTTTTCGGAGAGCTTTGCGTTGCGGCGCTATCGCGTCGAAAAGACGATACTCGAGATGAGCGAGGAAGCGGCGGATGAGGACCTCGGCGAGAGGCTTGGCATTGCGCCATCTGCGGCGATATTGCATATCAGCCGCCTGATCACGACCGACGGGACGCCGATGACGATCGAAAGCTCCTATTTCTCGCTGGATCTGTTTCCTGGCCTGATGAGTGAAATTCATGATGACACGTCGCTCTACAGCCTGTTGCAGACCAGATATGGTCGCGAGGTGAAACATGCCAAACGGGTTATCAATTGCCGGGTGGCGACGCCGAAGGAATGTGGCATCTTCCGCTGTACCAGCGGAGACATCATGTTCGAGGTTGAAAAGACGGTGTATGGCGAAGACCGGTCGGTGCCGTTGCAATATTCGAAACTGCTGACGCCGAGTGCGCGGATGAATCTGGTCATCGAGATCTGACAAGCAGCCATGCAAACGGGGGCGCAGAAGCGGACGGGTGTCTGCTTTTGCAGTCGCGCATGGGCAATTGTGGCAGGTCTCTTGAAGCGGATCATTTCCGGTCCTGTCAATTTTTGATCTGATGTCTGTCGTGACCGCAATTCGGCAAGACTTGCTGCCCGTCGCCCGACTGGTGCCTGCCGGATGTCCGGCAGAGCGCGCAGTGCGGGCTTCTTCTGCACCGGGCTTGCGGGCACCCGCTGCAGAAGGATCTTGTTTAAATGCAAAAAAGGTGGGATCTCCAGCCGGGGCCAGAGATCCCGAGGCTGCTGCTTATTCGGAGAAGCTGTAAACCTGTTTTGCAAAGTCCGGGGTGATGCGGTCTTCGGCGATGTCCCGCTCGATGGCTTCCCTGGTGCGCTTGGTCGGATCTCCATAGCCGCCACCACCCGGGGTGACGATCTCGACGATCTGGCCCGGCTTGAGATCAGCCATGCCCTTGAACTCGGTGCGACCGTCGCCAAAGTCGAGATGGGTCATCTGGCCAGCTTCGCCACCTTCCAGACCCCATGCACAGGAGCTGACGCGGGAGGCTTCGACCGAAAAGCGGCAGGGTCGTTCTACGCGATAAACGCGCCGAATGCCCATGCCGCCCCGGTACTGCCCACCACCGGCAGATCCGTCAACCAGCTCGTAGCGCAGAAGAGTGAGCGGATATTCCAGCTCGAGTGCCTCTACGGGCAGGTTGGATGTGTTGGTCAGGTGAACCTGGATGCCGGACAGGCCGTCCTTGGACGGGCGGGCGCCGCCACCACCACCGATGGTTTCCAGATAGACCCAGATGGAGCCGTCTTCACGGATGCCATTGAAGATGGCTCCGGTGCAGCAGCCGTTGCCCGCTGCGGCAACCTTGCCCGGAATGGCCTTGGCGAGGGCACCCTGAATGATGTCGGCAACACGCTGGCAGGCGGCAATTCGGCCTTCAACGGCAGCTGGATGCTTGCAGTTGAGGATCGAGCCTTCCGGTGCTGTAACCGTCAGCGGGCGGGCAAGGCCGGCGTTTGGCAGAATCGTCGGATCGACCACCGCCTTGACCGCATAGTAGCAGGAGGCCAGAAGCGAGGTGTAGATCATGTTGAGACCACTGCGGACCTGCGGTGGGCCATCAAAGGCGAGGGTCAATTCGTCCCCGGTGACGGTGATGTCGACCGAGAATTCCATGCGCTCTTTCCACTGGTTGCTGTCGAAGATGTCCGAGAAGGAATAGGTTCCGTCCGGAATCGCAGCGATACCGGCGCGCATCTTGCGTTCGGCATAGTCCTGCAGCTCTTCGCCAGCGGCCAGAACCTTGTCCGTGCCGTATTTGGCGCAAAGGTCCTGCATGCGCTGGACGCAGAGGCGGTTGGCTGACATCTGGGCGCGCAGGTCGGAGATGCGTTCATGTGGCACCTGACAGTTGAGCAGGAACAGGTTCTGGATGTCCTGCTGCAGCTCGCCTGCCTTGTAGAGGCGGACCGGCGGAATGCGGATGCCTTCCTGATAGATGTGCTCGTGGCCAAGGTCGGCGAAGTCGGAATGGTGCGCGGTGTTGACTGCCCAGGCGATCAGCTCGCCGTCAACGAAGATCGGCTCGGCCATCACGATGTCGGGCAGATGGGTGGCGCCACCCTCGTAGGCATCGTTGCCCATGAACACGTCGCCGGGCTTGATGTCCGCAAGGTCGAAGCGCTTCATGATGTTCGGCAGGATGCCGATGAAGCTGCCCAGATGCATCGGGATATGCTCGGCCTGGCACAGGGTGTTGCCCTTGTTGTCGAACAGGGCAGTCGAGCAGTCGCGACGTTCCTTGATGTTGGTCGAATAGGAGGCGCGAACGAGGGCTTCCCCCATCTCTTCCACGATGGAAGAGAGTGCGGAACCGATGACTTCCACGGTGATTGGATCGATCGTTGTCATTGGGCGATCTCCACAATAAGGTTGAGATAGGCGTCCACGGTGGCGGTCATGTCGGGCAGGATGACGCTGGTCGTATCCATCTGCTCGATGATGGCCGGTCCGGAAATCTGGTTGCCATGTTTGAGAAGCTTGCGGTCATAAACCGGGCAGGTGACAAAATCGCCTTCCGATTTCATCCAGACACCCCGTTCATCAATCTTGGCAGCATCCGGTGAGGTGCCTTCCTTCGGATAGGACTGAAGCTTGGCCTTCTTGACTTCGCCAATGGCTTCTAGCCTGAGGGTGACAAGCTGGATCTTTTCGCCTTTGGCGATGAAGCCAAAGCGTTGTTTGTGGACGGCTTCAAAGCCTTCTTCCAGCTTCTTGAAGGTGTCCAGAGTGATCGGTCCTGCGGGGACTGTGACAGAAAGTTCATAGTTCTGGCCTGCGTAGCGCATGTCTACGGTGCGGATTTCCTTGCGGCGTTCTTCCGGAATGTTGTCGGTCGCAAACCAGTCAAGGGCCTGAACAGACAGTTCCTCGAAGCCGGCTTCAACCGCAGCAAGCGATTCTTCGGTCAGCTCGGTGAGGCGGGAGATGGCGAAGTCGGCGCGCAGATCGGTCAGCAGCAGGCCGAGAGCACAAAGGGCACCCGGAGTCAGCGGAATGATCATGCGGGAGATGTCAAGCTCGTGGGCAAGACGGGCGGCGTGAAGCGGTCCGGCACCACCAAAGGCCATCAGGGTATAGTCGCGCGGGTCATGACCACGCTGCACGGAAATCACGCGAATGGCCTTGGCCATGTTGGCGGTGACCACCTGCAGGATGCCGTCTGCGGTTTCCATGACGCCGAGGCCGAGCTGGTCGGCAAGGCGCTGCACGGCTGCAAGGGCCAGATCGCGGCGGACCTTCATGCGGCCGCCAAGGATCTCGACCGGGTTGAGGGTCTGAAGCACGATGTTGGCGTCTGTGACCGTCGGCTCTTCGTTGCCATTGCCATAGCAGACAGGGCCGGGATAGGCGCCAGCCGAACGCGGGCCGACCTTCAGCAGGCCGCCGCTGTCGACATGGGCGATGGAACCGCCACCGGCACCCACGGTGTGGATGTCAAGCATCGGTGCCTTGATCGGATAGCCATGGACATCGGCTTCACCGGTCAGGTTGCAGATGCCGTTCTGCAGCAGGGCAACGTCGGAGGAGGTGCCGCCCACGTCGAAGGTGATGATGTTGGGGAAGCCGGCCATCTTGCCGATTTCCTGTGCCGCAACAACGCCGGTTGACGGACCGGAGAGCACGGTGCGAACCGGAAGGTTGGCTGCTGCGTCAAAACCGATCACGCCGCCGTTGGACTGGGTCAACTGCGGAGCGACCTTGAGGCCAACCTCATCCAGTCGCTCGCGCAGCTTCTGGATATAGCGCTTCATGACCGGGCCGAGATAGGCGTTGACAACAGTGGTCGAGAGGCGTTCGAACTCGCGGAATTCCGGGGCGACTTCATGGCTGGTGGAGACGAAGACGTCCGGCAGCATTTCCGAGACGACCTTCTTGGCCAGCGCTTCATGCTCGGTGTTGAGGAAGCCATAGAGGAAGCAGATGGCGACGGATTTGACGTCCTGTTCGCCCAGCAGCTGGACTTCCTTTTTCAGGGCCTCGACATCGAGCGGCAGGTCGACGGTGCCGTCTGATTTCAGACGCTCGGGAACCTGACGGCGCAAGTCGCGGGTGACGAGCTGCTCGGGCTTGTCGACATTCATGTCATAGAGGCTCGGGCGCTTCTGACGGCCCAGTTCCAGCAGGTCACGGAAGCCGTCGGAAATCAGCAGGCCGGTCTTGACGCCGCGCAGCTCGATCAGTGCGTTGGTGGCAACGGTCGTTCCATGGCCCAGAAAGCCGAGATCGCCAGCTGTTGCATCCACTTGCTCCAAACCTTCCACGACGCCTTGTGCAATGGCGCGGGAGGGATCATCGGGAGAGGATGACAGCTTCCAGATTTCCAGTCGTCCGGTTTCTTCTTCAAACAAGCAGATGTCGGTGAAGGTGCCACCAGAATCCACTCCAATTCTCCAAACCATTGTATTCTCTCTCTTATATGGAACTATGCTGCCTCTTGCAGCTTTGGTGATTGGGTTTTGCCAAACCGGTCGAAACGGAACGGTTTGGGATCCACCGCTGGTTTTACGCCCCTTACGATCTCGGCAATCAGTTCCCCGGCGCCGGGTCCTATGCCGAAGCCGTGGCCGGAGAAGCCGGATGCAATGTGCAGGCCGGGAACCTGCTCGATGGGACCAATGGCGGGGACTGCGTCGGGGGTCGTGTCGATGATGCCTGCCCAGTTGTGCGTGATGCGGGCCGGGGCAAAATTCGGGAAAGCGGTTCTGAGGGTCGTGAGGGCGCGGATGTTGAAGGGCATATGCGGCGCCGGGTCGAGGATGCGCATCTTCTCGAAAGGCGTTTCCTCATTGAGCGACCAGGAACGGGGCACCTTGAGTTCCGAGAAGAACAGGCCGGTCAGGCGTACGTTCAGCTCCCGCCAGCTCTTCATGAGGACGGGCAGATAATCAAGGAACAGGCGGAAATGATCCGGCGTCAGCGGTGCGATATTGTAGTTTCTCAAGGCAACATAGAAGGCGCCGTCCAGTGTTTCGCGGAAGGCGAAGTCGCCGCCGCCAACAGGCATGGTCGGCACGTTGGCAACATCCTCGACGCGGGCGGCGGTGCCCAGTACCTTGAGCTGCGGGAAGTTGAGACCCATGTTGCCAAGAAACAGGCGGCTCCATGCGCCGGCGGCGACAATGGTAGCGGAGGTTCTGATTGTTCCGTGCTCGGTGACAACCGACGAGACCCGGCCCGCCGTGGTTTCGATGCCGCGCACGGCACAGTTTTCAAGAAAAGTTGCGCCGAGCTTCTGGGCGGCTCTGGCGATAGCCGGTGCGGCCTTGCCCGGTTCGGCCCGGCCGTCATCGGCGGTATAGAGCCCCATCCGGAAACGCGGGGCGATGCCAGGCAGGAGTGCCTCAAGTTCGGTTGGACCAAGAACGCGGCTGTTGAGATTGGCAGCCCCGCCGATCTTGCTCCAGTCGGTCAGTTCCCTTTCTTCGGCGCGGGTGCGGGCGACGTAGGTGATACCGGTCTCACGAAAGCCCGTGTCAATGCCGTATTTTGCATCCAATTGCCGCCACAGCTTGAGTGACCGCATGGTAAGGGGCAGTTCGGCCTGATCTCGGCCCATCTGGCGCACCCAGCCCCAGTTGCGGCTGGACTGTTCTGCGCCAACCAGCCCCTTTTCGCAGACAACCACTTTGAGCCCTGCTTCTGCAAGGTTGAGGGCTGCCGATACGCCAGCAATACCGGCGCCGATGATGACGACATCGGCGCTCTCTGGCTGGAGGGTGTCGGCGGTGATGCGTTCTAAAAGGGGGACTGGCATGATCGTTTCCTCGCTAAAGCATGTCTTCCAGTCGACAATTGACGAGCATTTCAGCCATTGCCGCGTTGTTGGGAAGCTCGATTGCCGTGCGAACAAGATGGGCGATGGTTTCCGGCTGGGTCATTTCTTCCGGGGTGACCTTGGAGGTGTAGGCGCTCATGTCGGTGTGGACGAAGCCGGGGCAGATTGCCGTCGTGCGTATCCCCTGATCCCAGGTGGCATGTCGGGTGGTGTGGGTCAGTCCCATGGCTGCGAATTTTGACAGGTTGTAGCCAACGAATTCGTTGCGCACCCGCTTGCCAGACAGGGAAACAATATTGATGATGCGTCCGTGTCCCGTCTTTGCGAGGTGGGGTATACACAGTCTGGTCAGGCGCAACGGGGCCTTGACATTGACCGTCAGAAGCTCATCCAGCGCCTCTTCGTCATCATCCATGAGGCTGACCTGATTGCCGTTGCCGGCATTGTTGACCAGAGCATCGATGCGACCGAAGTGGTTCACTGCAGAAGCGACCCATTCCTTGGCGCTTTCTTTGTCAAATGCATCAAATCTACCAAAATGCATCGTCGAATCTGGCTTGCCGTGAACTTTTTCTAGCATGCTGACATCGCGGGCGCCCAAGGATACGCAATAGCCGTGCGACCGTAGATTGCGCGCAATTTCTGCGCCTATTCCTCGGTTTGCCCCGCTAATCAGAGCAATTCTGGCATTTTCATAGTTGCTCATGGGTATTACGCCTCGTGATGAAATTGGTAATCGATGGAAGGATATATCCAGAAAGCTTGCGCAGTAAACCGAAATTCTATCATTTTCTATCGTAACCCACCGCGAAAACGTGCAAACGGTGCGCGTTTTTTGAGCATTTGGAGATATTTTTAGCAATTAGTCGGTTTTTGGTACCGGTGTCTATTCGACATCTTGACAATATTTGGAATTTTATGGCTGCATGTGAGAGAAATGGGGACACACCTTTCATTTTGCTCTTACCATGGAGCCAGAAGCGGAACCACTGGGCGAATGCCGATTGGAGGATTACATGACGATTTCAAGACGCGACCTTCTTAAATATTCAACCATTCTTGGTGCTGCCACACTGGTTGGCACCCCCGCCTTTTCTGCTGGCGTGAAATGGGATCTGGCTGACGAATATGGCAGTCAGTCTCTGACCGGTCAGGCCTGTAAATTCTTTATCGATGAACTGAAGAAGAAAGTTGGCGATGCCCTGCAGATCACCTATCAGGGTGGCGGGGCCCTTGGTTACAAGTCTGCTGATCATTTCGACGCTGTTGAAGACGGTGCCGTCCAGATCGCCATTACTCTGATGACCCAGTTGGGCGGGATCGACCCGCTGTTCAACCTGACGTCCCTTCCTTTCATGGCTCGTTCCCCTGAGGAAGCCATGCTGCTCTGGAAGACCGCGAAACCTGAATATTCCAAGATCTTTGATGATCACGACATGAAGCTGCTTTGGGCGATGCCAAACGCTCCGTCGGGCATTCATGCCAAGATGCCGATCACTTCCGTCGATGCCATCAAGGGCCTGCGTATCCGCACCTATGACGTCAACGGCACCCAGACACTGGTGAACGCCGGTGCGTCTCCGCTGCAGATCGCATGGGGCGACCTCATTCCGCAGTTGTCGACCGGCGGTATCGACGCCGTGCTGACCTCTGCCGATGGTGGCATGCAGCTTTCCATCTGGGACTATGTCTCCGACTTCACCGAGATCAACTATGCCATGGGCCTGTTCGTCTGCCACGTCAACAAGCCGGCTTTCGATGCCCTGCCAGCCGACGTGCAGGCCGCCATCATGGACATCTGCGATGCCTGCGACGCCTATGCATGGAAGATCGTCGTTGAGTCCATCGAGAAATCCTACAAGGTCATGAGTGAACATGGCATGACCATCACCCATGACGATGATGTGCCGGATGAAGTCTTCAAACTGCTTCAGGATGCGGGCAAGAAAGTGCGTGACGAGTGGCTTGCCCAGGCTGGAGAAAAAGGCGAGACGGTTCTCAAGGCCTTCGAAGCACAGAAATCTAGCTAACAGGATGTCCGGTACCTGATCGATTTCAGGTGCCGGACTTTTTTAAGGTCACGACTCTATGTCAACGAAAACTGGGTTTGGTTCATCGGAAGATGAGGTTGCTTCCGAAGAGTCTCCGTTCAAATTTCCCTCTCATCCCGATGATCCGGCATGGCTGACTTTCATCAGCCGGATTTCGAGCGCGCTCAATCTGCTCTGCGCTGTGATCTCTGCCGTTCTCATTGCCTTGATGACGCTGCTGATCATTGTTGAGATCTGTCTGCGCTTTTTCTCGCTTTCGACCTTCATGGCTGACACGCTGGTCGGATACGGGGTGGCGGCAACGACCTTTCTGGCAGCGGCCTGGGCACTGGAACATGGTGCCATGATCCGGGTGACCGCGCTGACCAGTGTGATGCCGTCTCTCGGCAAGTGGATTGCCGAAGTGTTCTGTCTGGTTGCGACTGAAGCCATCCTGCTGTTTCTGGTTCAATACCAGTGGAACACCGTCTTCAAATACTGGGCGCGTGGCACGGTCGGCCAGCACTATATCAAGATCCCGCTCTGGATTCCGGAAAGCTTTTTCCTCATCGGTCTGGGCCTGCTTGCCTTGCAGGTGCTCGTGAGGCTGCTGCGTCTGTTTGCGGTAGGGCACACATCCGAGCGGTCGCTCAAAATCTGAGTGGTGAAAGGGTAAAATAATGTCTGTTGCTCTTGCTTCAGTTCTGCTTTTGGCGCTTCTGGCCCTGTTTCTCGGCGCCGGAACCTGGATCTTTGCCGGTCTCCTGCTGTCAGGTGCTGGCGCCATGTGGCTCATTCTCGATTTTCCCTGGGTTCGCATCGGAGCGATTGCCACGAAAGTCATCTCGTCTTCCGCCGTGTCCTGGGAGCTGGCCGCCATTCCCATTTTCATCTGGATGGGCGACATCATTTTCCGGACCGACATTTCCGAGCGTCTGTTCCGCGGTCTTGCGCCACTGGTAGCCAAGATTCCGGGCGGCCTCCTGCACACCAACGTGTTTGGCTGTACTCTGTTTGCCGCGATCTCCGGTTCCTCGACGGCCACCACCGCAACGGTCGGCAAGATCACCGTGCCGGAGCTGAAGAAGCGTGATTACAGCATGTCGCTGGCCGCCGGTTCGCTGGCTGGAGCTGGCAGCTTCGGGCTGCTGATCCCGCCATCGATTGCGATGATCATCTATGGCGTGCTGGCGGAGGTTTCCATTGCCAAGCTGTTCATTGCCGGCATTCTGCCCGGGATCATGATGGCGGCGCTCTACTCGGGATATATCGCCATCATGTCGATGGCCTTTCCGCATATGGCGCCCAAATATGAGGGAGAAGTCTCTGCCCGTGCTATCTTCAGAGGGCTTGGGGAACTGGTACCGATCGGGGCGCTGATGTTCGTCGTGCTCGGGTCTATCTACTCGGGTCTGGCGACGCCATCCGAGGCGGCAGCCGTCGGTGTTTTCTGTGCCATCGTGATTACCATTGCCACCGGTCAGTTCAGTGTCAAGCTGATCGTCGAAAGCCTGATGAACACCCTGCGTATTTCCTCCATGATCTGCATGCTGATCGCCTCTTCGGCCTTCCTGTCGGCGGCCATCGCCTATATGCACCTGCCGACCATGATCACGGAAATGATTGCCGGTCTGAACCTGCCGCCTTATGGTGTCCTGCTGATCCTTGCTGCGCTCTATATCGTGCTCGGCATGTTCCTTGACGGGACGTCGATGACCGTGATGACGGTTCCGATTGCGGTGCCGCTGATCATTCAGGCCGGTTATGAGCCTCTCTGGTTCGGCATCTATCTGGTGATCATGATCGAGATGAGCACCATCACGCCGCCGATCGGTCTCAACCTCTATATTCTCCAGGCCCTGACCGAGCGAAGTCTGGGAGCCACCATTCTGGCGGCCGCCCCCTTCTTCCTTTTGCTGTGCCTTGGTACTGCGCTTCTGGCAGCGTTCCCGCAAATTGTTCTGTGGCTGCCATCAGCATTATAGTCGGATTTGGTCTGGATTTTGTATAATCATCCATTCCCCCGTTCTTGGTTTTCGGTATAGGTTCAAGTCAGGGTTGTTGTGCCGTGTCTGATCGGATGGCACGCACTGCTCCCCTGGCAGACCTGAAACAACTGGAGTTCACCTTGGTCGAAACACCTGTATCCCCTGCAGAAGAGCTGTTGCCTGCTGAGCGACGACAACAACTGATTCAGTGGTTTCAAACCAATGTCTCCGGCACGAATCAGGAGTTGGCACGGATGTTCAACATTTCCGTCTCGACCGTGAGACGGGATCTCGACTCGCTCGCCGCTGAAGGCATCGTCCGCCGCACCCACGGGGGCGCCGTGCGCATTCGGTCCCGGACCAATTTCGAACCCTCGACCGACCTTGCCCGCCGCACGGCGGTCGAGGAGAAAAGCTCCATCGTGCGGCATACGTTGCAGATGATCGAGCCCAAGCAGAGCATCATCATCGATTCCGGTGCCGTGATTGCCCACATGCTGGCAGAGGAACTTGCAGCCAATACCATCCCCCTGACGGTCATCACCAACGACCTCTATGTGGCCACGACCCTGACCTACAAGGAGCATATCAAATTGATTGTTCCTGGCGGTTCCTGCCGCTTCGGGTCCTATGGCCTGCTGGGCCAGCCGGGACTCGACTTCCTGGTCGATATCCGCTGTGACTGCTTCTTCATGTCGGCTCAGGCGCTCGACATGGAATGCGCGTCCGAGACTCTGCTGGATGTCATGCTGATGAAGCGGGCCATGATCGAGGCTGCGGAGCGCACGGTCCTTATGCTCGACAGCAGCCGCTTTTTCGATCGTGCCCTTTATCGCACGGTGCCGATTGAAACCTTCGATACCATCATTACCGATGAGGGGCTCAGTGATGAGGCCATCGAAAAGATCCGCCTGCGCGGGATCAATCTCGAGATCGCCAAGCTCTAGGACATAGGGCTTGAGGGCGTTCGGAGCAGTTGGACGCACCTGATTCTGCTGGCAATTGGCATTGGCCGCGCTTTTTTATAAAGCGTTGGGACCGACATCTATCCATTCTGTGCAATTCCATTGGGGCAGGGCCCGGCATCACAGCGCCAGGCCCTGCCTTTGTGCGCCTTGCACAATACGCATGCGAGCAATGCCGGAATGAAATTTGCAAGTTTATTGACACATAATTCATTTTGATAGAAAACTGTCATATTGATACTTGAGAGACTTGCATGACCGTTCCTCTTTCCCTGCATGATCGCCTTTCAGAAGCGACGAAGTCCGGCTCCCGCTCGCATTGTGCCATTGCGAGTTTCATGCTGGCGCGCTTCAAGGACCTGCCGTTTGAAACGGCAGCGACCCTGGCCGAGAAGGTGCAGGTGAGTGAAGCCAGCGTCGGTCGGTTCTGCCGGGCCATCGGTTATGCCAATTTCAAGGATCTCAAGGAGCACCTCAAAGACGACATGGGCGATCAACCGTGGTTGATCAAGGACCGGCTCGATGCCTTGCGCAGTGCCGACAGCCAGCGCGACGAGCGGTTGCGGCAGGGGCTGGAGGCAGAGATGTCCGGGCTGGTCGGGGTCTATGAACTGGCGCAGACGGAAGAATGGGAGCGGGTCGTTGCCCGCCTTGCAACATCTCCGAAGGTCTTCGTGACCGGTTTCCAGACCGAGCGCGGTCTGGGGCATTATTTTGCCAGCCAGATGCAATATGTCCGGACCGGGGTGCATCTCATTGATCTTGCTGCGGGCAATTTCTCTGAAGTTCTGACCGAGCAGGGGGATTGCTGTCTGGTGATCTTCGAGGCGCGGCGCTATTCCCGCCAGGCGCTGGTGCTGGCGCGCGAGGCGCGCAAGGCAGGAATCCCGGTCACTCTTGTTACCGACCATTTCTGCGACTGGGGCAAGGAGTTTGCTGACGAACTGTTCATGGTCGCCACGCAATTCAACCAGTTCTGGGATTCCACGGCACATATGGCCATTCTCAGCAACCTGCTGATCAACGATATTTTCCTGTCGCTTGGCGAGGGTGCCGAGGCGCGGCTCAATCAGGTCGCCCGCCTCTATGGTGCCTTTACCGGCCATGTCGGCAATCCGCTTACGTCCGTATCCGAATAGAGCAAGATCCAACGATAAAATCACTTCCAAACCAAGACCATTAGCAATTACCAACCAACACCAAAGGGAACACAATGAAGAAACTTGCAAAGATTATTGGCGCAGCCGTGCTGTTCGCCGGTCTCGCCACGAGCGCTTATGCTGAAAAACTGCGGCTTGGCACGGAGGGCGCTTATCCTCCGTTCAACTATGTCACCTCCGAGGGCAAGATCGAGGGCTTCGATATTGATATCGGGCTTGAACTCTGCAAGCGCATCGGTGCCGAATGCGAAGTCGTGGCACAGGATTGGGACGGTATCATTCCGGGCCTTTTGGCTGACAAGTATGACTTCATCATCGCCTCGATGTTCATCACCAACGAGCGCAAGAAGCAGGTCAATTTCACGGACCCCTACTACAAGGCTGCCATGACCCATGTTGTGGCCAAGGAGTCCGGCATCACAGAATTCACCAATGACGCCCTCAAGGGCATGGCAATCGGCGCCCAGTCCGGTACCACCCAGGCTGACTATGCGCTGGCCATGTATCCGGACGCCGATATCCGCCTCTATCCGACACAGGACGAAGCCAACCTCGACATGGCCTCCGGCCGTATCGACGTGATGGTCGGCGACATGCTGCCGCTTCTTGACTTCGTTGAAAAAACCGAAGATGGCAAATGCTGCAAGATTGCTGGCGAACCGATCACCGATCCGGAATTCGTCGGCGATGGCGTCGGTATCGCCCTGCGCAAGGAAGACACCGATCTTCAGGCACGTCTCAACAAGGCTCTGGCCGAAATCCGCGCCGATGGCACCTACAAGGCAATCAACGACAAATATTTCACGATCGATATCTACACGATGAAATAACCGTTTGCCCCGGTCAAAGGTGACATTTTCATGCTCGAGTTGTTCTCCTACGGGCCCCTTGGCTGGGGCGACGAGATCCTCTCTGGCTTGTGGGTCACGCTGTGCCTTGCAGTTACGACCCTGCCAGTGGGGCTGCTCCTCGGATTTGCGGTAGCGGGATGTTCGCTATCGCAAAGCCGGATCGGGCGTGCCATCGGGGTGGGTTACACCACCCTGATGCGCGGGCTACCCGAAATTCTGACGCTTTTCATTGTCTATAACGGCTTTGGCCTTCTGCTGAACCATGTTGTGACCTCGCTTTTTCCCGATTTCGGTCGGGTGGAACTGTCGCCCTTTGCCGCCGGTGTGGTGGCGCTGTCGATGGTGTTTGCGGCTTTTGCCGCAGAGGTGCTGCGTGGTGCCTTTCTGGCCATTCCAAAAGGGGAAATCATGGCCGGACAGGCGATCGGCATGACGCCCCGCCAGATCTTCTGGCGTATCAAGTTGCCTTTGCTGTGGCGGTTTGCCCTGCCGGGGCTTGGCAATCTCTGGCTCAACCTGCTCAAGGACACTGCGCTGGTGTCGGTCATTGCACTCGATGACCTGATGCGCGCCAGCAAGGTGGCGGTCGGCGTGACCAAACAGCCCTTCACCTTCTATCTGGTTGCCTGCCTGCTCTATTGGGTGTTCTGCCTGTTGTCCGAGCTGGTTCTGGAACAGATGGAGAAGCGGGCCAACCGCGGGGTGAGGAGCGTATAGCCATGGCCTTGATTGAAATTCTGACCCAATATTGGCCCAAGATCATCGATGGTGCCGGTACGACACTGCTGCTGACCGGGATGGGGGCGGTTGTTGCTGCCATCTTTGCGCCGCTCCTTGCCCTGATCCGTGCCCACGGGTCGGCGCTGGCGCAAGCTCCGGTGCGGCTCTATATCTCGTTCATCCGCGGCACTCCGATTCTGGCGCAGCTGTTCCTTGTCTTCTATGGCTCGGGGCAGTTCCGGCCCGAGTTGCAGTCGCTGGGCTTGTGGCATTTCTTCCGTGATCCGTTCAATTGCGCGGTGCTGGTGTTTGCCATCAACTCCTGTGCCTATCAGACCGAGATCATGCGCGGCGGCATCCAGTCGGTTGCGCCCGGCGAGATCGAGGCGGCTCGGGCGATCGGCATGTCGCGCTTGCAGGTGCTCAGGCGGGTGATCTTCCCGCATGCCTACCGCAATGCCTGGCCCGCGCTTGGCAACGAGGTCATCCTGCTGATGAAGGCATCGGCGCTGGCCTCCGTGGTCACGGTGTTCGACCTGATGGGGCAGACGCGCCTCATCTTCTCGCGCACCTTCGATTTCTCGGCCTATTTCTGGGCCGCGGTTCTCTATCTCACGATTACAGCCTGTTTCGTCTTTGTCTGGCGCACCATTGAACGGCGACTGTCAAGGCATATGCTGGGGCGATCCCCGAAGGGAGCATTGTGATGCAGCCAACTTCTTCACCCGACATCGTGCTCAAGGCACAGGACATTCACAAGAGCTTTGGCCCTACCGAAGTGCTCAAGGGCATCTCGCTGGAAGCCCGCAACCATGATGTGATTTCCATCCTCGGTGCTTCCGGCTCGGGCAAGTCGACCTTCCTGCGCTGTCTCAATTTCCTGGAAGTGCCCACGTCCGGCACTGTCAGCGTGCATGGCGAGGAGATCGTGGTGCGCAAGGACCGGCCGGGCGATCCGCGCCAGATCGAGCGGATCCGCCAGCATCTGGGAATGGTGTTCCAGCAGTTCAACCTGTGGAGCCACCGCACGGTGCTGGAAAATGTCATGGAAGGGCCGGTACAGGTCAAGCGTCGCTCCAAGGCGGAGGCTCAGGATCAGGCCGAGGCCCTGCTGGCGCGGGTCGGTCTTGCCGACCGCATGAGCATGTATCCATCCCAGCTTTCGGGCGGTCAGCAGCAGCGCGTCGCCATTGCCCGTGCGCTGGCCATGGAGCCGGATGTCATCCTGTTCGATGAACCGACGTCGGCGCTCGATCCGGAGCTCGTGGGCGAGGTGCTCAAGGTCATGCAGGATCTGGCAGCCGAAGGGCGCACGATGATCGTCGTGACCCATGAGATGGACTTTGCCCGCGAGGTTTCCACCGAGGTCATGTTCCTGCATGAGGGACGGGTGGCCGAGCGGGGGCCGACGGACAAGCTGTTTGACAATCCCGACAGCGAGGCCTTTGCCCGCTTCATTTCCAAAATCCGATAGAGGCACATAGTCGATATGGCATCTGTATTTGAAGGGCTGCGCATCGAGGCAGCCGAGTTGCGCGTGGTCAGCCTGCCGCTCATCACGCCCTTTGTCGTTTCCAACCAGACGATGACCGACAAGGTCTTCCCGCTGCTGATCCTGCGCGGCGAGGGGCTGGAAGGCTATGCCGAGGCGGTGATGGATCCGTTTCCGGATTATCTGGAAGAGACCATCCCGGGGGCTCTGGCCTTCCTCAGCAAATTGATCCTGCCGCAGATCGTCGGTCAGCGCTTTGCCTCACCTGCGGATCTCACCCAGTTGATGGCCCCATGGCGCGGCCATCGGATGAGCAAGGCAGTGGTCGAGCTGGCCTTCTGGGATCTGTGGTGCAAGGCTCTGAACATTCCGCTGAAATCGGCGCTTGGCGGTGTACGCGACGCGGTGCCGGTTGGTGTCTCCATCGGCATTGCCTCGATTCCGGAAACACTGGATCGTATCGCCGTGGCGCAGGAGGCCGGTTACAAGCGCACCAAGCTCAAGGTCAAGCAGGGCCACGACCTAAAGCTTCTGGAAGCCGTCCGCAAGGACTTCCCCGACATCAAGCTGACGGTTGACGCCAATACGGCCTACGGGCTTGTCGACCTTCCCATTCTGCGCGCCATGGATGACTTCCATCTCGACTATATCGAGCAGCCACTGGCCGTCGACGACATTCACGATCACGCCATCGTCCAGCGCGAGATCAAGACGGCGATCTGTCTTGATGAATCGATCCGTACCGCTGCCGACTGCCGCAAGGCACTGGCCAATGAGGCCGGACGGGTCATCAACATCAAGGTGGGCCGGGTGGGTGGCTATGCTGCATCCCGCGCCATTCATGACATATCGGAAGCCTTCGGGGCACCGGTCTGGTGTGGCGGCATGCTGGAGAGCGGCATCGGTCGCGCCCATAACATCCATCTTGCCAGTCTGCCCAATTTTACCAAGCCGGGCGATACCTCTTCTTCCAGCCGCTATTTCAAGCGCGACATCATCAACGAACCGCTGGAAGCCAGCGATGGCATGATGGCCGTGCCGCAGCATGGGGCCGGCATCGGGGTGTCGATTGACTGGGACTATCTGGAAACCGTTACCGATCTGACTGAAAGGTTCAGTGCATGACAGACAAGACCGTAATCCTGCGCGAACTTTCCGGTATCGCCGAACTGCAGCATGCCGAAGTGCTGCAGATCGAGGCTTGGGGCGAGGGCGAGAAGCCAGACAACTCCGATATCCTGATGGCCCTGCAATCCGAGGGCGGTCTGGTCGGCGGGGCCTTCCGGGATGGCGAGATGCTCGGCTTCGTGCTGGGCTTTCCCACCGTCACGCCGGGGTTGCAGCATTCGCACCGTCTGGCGGTTCTGCCCAAGGCCCGCGGGCTCGGGCTGGGGGCAAGCCTGAAATGGTTCCAGCGCGACTGGTGTCTGGCGCGTGGCCTCAATACGGTGCGCTGGACATATGATCCGTTGCGGGCGGTCAACGCCGGGCTGAACATCGGCGTGTTGGGGGCCGTCTCCAATCAGTATTTTGTCGACTATTACGGGGCCATGCCGGGCATCAATGCCGGGTTGCCATCCGACCGGATCATGGCGGTCTGGCACCTTGAGGATGAGGCCGTGGTTGCGCGGGCCGAGGGGCGGTTCAAACCGGATCATGCTTCTGCGGGGCAGGAATGGCTGGAGATTCCTGCCGATATCGACGCGCTGATGGCGGTGGACCCGGAAAAGGCCCTTGCCGAACGGCTGCGGGTGCGGGACGCCCTTCAGGCCGCCTTCAATGGTGGCAGCCGGATCGTTGGGTTTGACCGGCAGCAGCATCGCTATCTGCTGGGGCGCTAGCAGCGCCTCAGGTTTTCGGGTCGGCCTTGCGGAGAATGCGGGCAGGATTACCCACGGCAAGCATGCCTGCAGGGACATCCTTGGTCACCACACTACCTGCACCGATCACCGCGCCATCACCAATGGTCACGCCGGGCATGATCTTCACGTCTCCGGAAATCCAGACATTGCTGCCGATGGTGATGGGCAGGGTGGTGCCGGTGTGGGCGGCGCGCTCCTCGATGTTCATGGGGTGCAGGGCGGCATAGAGCGAGACATTCGGGCCGATGAAGACATGGTCGCCTATGGTGATCCTGCCCGTATCCAGCACGACCAGATTGAAGTTGATGAAGACGTGGCTGCCGATGGTCGTGTTGACACCATAGTCGATGCGCATCGGCTTCTCGATGTGGACATCTTCGCCGACTGTTCCGAAAATGGCATGGATCGTTTCGGTCTTCTCCGACACCTGACGGGCGCCGAGTGCATTGAACCGGTCGACCAGATCGCGGGTGCGATAGCGGATTTCCACCAGCTCCGGATCGTTGATCCAGTAGGGATCACCAGCCACCATGGCGTCGAATGCTTGTCCCATCTTCAAAAATCTCCCGATATGCTCCCCAAAGAGGGCGGCTTGAGCTGTTGCCGGTCGCGCACTTGAGCCTTTCATGACGGTATCATGAAATTGGCGGCAGGCTTTTCGGAGTTTAGTCGATTGCTGTTGCTTGTCGGCAGCTAATTTGTGCCCGGCGAGCCTATCCACACCCCGCTTGCTGATCTTGAGGGGCTCAGGGTTCACCCGAGCGGATCATCTTTTCCGTCAGCGCGCTCGCGTTTCGATCTTGCTCAGGGTGTAAGGCTCAAGGCTCTTGAGGAACATGTCGATGAACTCCATGGTGATAACCGAGCGGGGGGTATGGGTCGGATAGAGAATGGCCAGCCGATGGGGCACGACGGGCTTGAAGGGCTTGATGATCAGGCCTTCTCGCTCATATTCGAGGGCATCGATGATGCTGACGATGCTGACGCCCACCCCGGCAGCGACGATGCGGCAGGCTGGGCCGAACTGACGGGTTTCCATCAGCGGATTGAGACGCGCACCGGCTGATTTGAATGCGGTTTCGATGAGGGAATAGAAGGCGCTGCTGCGGCGCGAGTGGATGAAGGGTTCGTTGTCAAGATCGCGAGGGGTGATCTCTTCCTTGTCCTTGAGCCGGTGTCCCGGAGGCAGAATGGCCACCGTTCGCATCATCACCGGTATGCTCTCGATCACGGCATGGGGCTTGTCGTCGGCTGTTATGCCAAGGTCATACTGGTGCGAGATGATCCAGTCCAGAATGCGCTCCGGGCGATCCGGCTCCAGCGCCATGGTGACCCCCGGCCTTTCCTTGAGAAACCGGGCAATGATCAGCGGCAGGTGGGTGGTGGCAAAGCCTGGCAGGCAGGCGACGCGCAAATGGCCGACCTTGCGCTCCTGAATTTCCTGCGACAGCTTTTCGATGTTGCGCATGCCGCCGATCAGGCGATCCACTTCGCCAATCAGGAACCGGGCTTCCTGCGTCGGTACCAACCGACCGCCGTCGCGGACGAACAGCTCGAAATTGAGGCTTTTCGTCAGATTGGCGATGAGGCGTGAAACGGCCGGTTGCGATATGCCCAGCTGGTTGGCGGCGAGTGTGACATTGCCGCAGTTGGCGACGGCGCGAAACGCTTCCAATTGACGAAATTGCAGCATGGTTTCATTTCCCTGGTGATTAAGTCAGAGCCTATATGGCTGTCCTGAAACAGCTTTTAGAAACATAACATGATGTTATGATGATGACGAAGAAAATTCATTTGAATTATCCTTTGCGCTCCGCCACCTTGCCGGGCGTCTGGTCTGGCTTGGGGAAAACGGTGTGAAACACCGTCCGAACGCACGCTTTTCTGCGCGAGCCAAAAGGCTTCTCACCTCCATCATTCGAGATGAGAGAGGCCCCTTCCGCTGATGGAAGGCAGCATCCCGGAGGAGTGCATCTGCTTTTTCAATTTGTCTCGCATTAGAGCAAAGGAATTCGAAAATGAATATTTCTCGCAATGTTGCCGGCCTGCTTGCCGCAACCATGTTTGCTGGTTTGTCCGTTCCCGCAATGGCCGCAACCGAGGTTCAGTGGTGGCATGCAATGGGTGGTGCCAACGGTGAGCGCGTCAACAAGATCGCAGCCGACTTCAACGCTACCCAGTCCGATTACAAGATCGTTCCGGTTTACAAGGGCTCCTACGACGAGACCATGACCGGTGCCATTGCCGCATTCCGCGCCAAGCAGCAGCCAGCCATCGTGCAGGTCTATGAAGTTGGCACCGCAACCATGATGGCTGCCAAAGGCGCTATCTATCCGGTTGAAAAGCTGATGAATGACATGGGCGAGCCGTTTGATCGCGGCGCCTTCCTGCCAGCCGTGATCTCCTATTACGAAACTCCGGAAGGCCAGCTGCTGTCCATGCCGTTCAACAGCTCCTCACCGGTGCTGTGGTACAACAAGGACGCTCTGGACAAGGCTGGTGCCAAGATCCCGACGACCTGGGCCGAAATGAAAGACGCCTCCAAGAAACTGGTTGATAGCGGCATGAAATGCGGCTTCACCTTCGGCTGGCAGTCCTGGGTGATGATCGAGAACTTCTCGGCATGGCACAATCTGCCATCGGGCACCAAGGAAAACGGCTTTGCCGGGTTCGACACCGAATTCACCTTCAACAACGCTCAGGTCGCCAACCGTCTCAACGACATCTATGAAATGTCCAAGACCGGCCAGTTCGTCTATGGCGGCCGTCAGAGCGACAGCGCCCCGATGTTCACCAACGGTGAATGCGGCATGTGGATGACTTCTTCGGCTTCCTACGGTGGTCTGAAGGCTGACGCCAAGTTCAACTTCGGCGAATCCATGCTGCCGCTCGATACCGACATCGCCAAGGAACCGCAGAACTCCATCATCGGTGGTGCAACCCTGTGGGTTCTCAACGGCCTGCCGAAAGAGCAGTACAAGGGCGTTGCCAAATTCATGACCTACCTGTCTTCGCCTGAAGTTCAGGCCTGGTGGCATCAACAGACCGGTTATGTGCCTATCACCACGGCTGCCTATGAGCTGTCCAAGGAACAGGGCTACTACAACGAGAACCCGGGCACCGACACGGCCATCAAGCAGCTCAGCCTGCACCAGCCGACCCCGAATTCCCGTGGCATCCGTTATGGCAACTTCTCCCAGATCCGCGCTGTCATCAACGAGGAAATGGAAAACATCTGGAACGGCTCCAAGCCTGCCCAGACTGCTCTTGACGATGCAAAGACCCGCGGCGACGAACTTCTGCGCAAGTTCGAACGCAGCGTGAAGTAATCCGGACCTCTCCTTTCTGGATCGCATTGACACACCATGTCGCCCTCGGGCGGCATGGTTTCATGAATTGAGGCCCAAGATGATCAAGCGCGTGCATTTTCCCGCGTCCCCCTTGCCCTATCTGCTGGTTGCCCCCCAGATCGTGATCACCATCGTGTTCTTTCTCTGGCCGGCCGGACAGGCGTTTTATCAATCCTTCCGCATCGAGGATGCGTTCGGGCTCGGGTCCGAATTCGTCTGGTTCGAGAATTTCGAGGTCCTGTTCACGGATCCGCTCTATCTGGCCGCCTTCTGGCGCACCATCCTGTTCTCGGCTCTGGTGGCTGTGGTCTCCATGGGAACGTCGCTGGTGCTGGCTGCCTTTGCTGACCGGGTGATCCGTGGTGCCACCTTCTACCGGACCCTGCTGATCTGGCCCTATGCCATTGCGCCGGTGCTGGCCGGTGCTATCTGGAGCTTCATGTTCCATCCGACGCTGGGCATCTTTCCCTATTTTCTCGAAATGGCCGGGATCGACTGGAACCACTACATGAGCGGCAATCAGGCGATGGCGCTTGTGGTTCTTGCGGCCTCGTGGAAGCAGATCGCCTATAACTTCCTGTTCTATCTGGCTGGCATGCAGGCCATTCCGAAGTCTGTGATCGAGGCGGCGGCCATTGATGGCGCCGGGCCGGTCTACCGTTTCCGGACGATCATCCTGCCGCTGCTGTCGCCAACCACCTTCTTCCTGCTGATCATCAACGCAGTCTACGCCTTCTTCGATACCTTCGGCATCATTCATGCCGTCACCAAGGGTGGGCCGGCAAGTTCGACGACGACCCTTGTCTACAAGGTCTTTACGGATGGCTTCATCGGCCTCGATCTCGGCGGTTCGGCTGCCCAGTCGATTGTGCTGATGCTGATGGTCATCGCGCTGACGGTGTTCCAGTTCCGCTATATCGAGAGAAAGGTTGAATACTGATGGTCGAGAATCGTCCCTTTCTTGATTTCGTGACCCACCTTGTATTGATCGTCGGCATCCTGCTGGTTGCCCTGCCGATCTGGATCATGTTTGTCGCCTCCACCCATGATGCCGTGCGCATGGCGCATGTGCCGCTGCCGCTGCTGCCAGGCGGCCAATTCTGGGAAAATCTGCGCCTGACCTTCTTCGGCAATGGTCTCAAGGGGTCGGAAACGGCCGCTGTCTGGCAGTTGATGCTGAACAGCTTCATCATGGCGATGATGATTTCCATCGGCAAGATCTCCATTTCGATCCTGTCGGCCTATGCCATTGTCTATTTCCGCTTTCCGCTGCGGATGACCTTCTTCTGGATGATCTTCATCACCCTGATGCTGCCGGTCGAGGTGCGCATCGTGCCGACCTTCGAGGTGGTGGCCAACCTTGGCATGCTGAACAGCTACTGGGGGCTTTCGGTGCCTCTGATTGCCTCAGCTACGGCGACCTTCATGTTCCGGCAGGTCTTCCTGACCATTCCGGACGAACTGCTTGAAAGTGCCCGGATCGACGGGGCAGGGCCAATGCGCTTCTTCTTCGACATGCTGCTGCCGCTGTCGCGCACCAATATCGCGGCACTGTTCGTGATCGTCTTCATCTATGGCTGGAACCAGTATCTCTGGCCGCTGCTGGTCACCACGGACCAGAGCATGGGCACCATTGTTATCTCCATCAAACAGATGCTGGAGGCCGAAACCGGTTCGCCGCAGTGGAACGTCATCATGATGACTGCCCTTCTGGCCATGCTGCCGCCGGTGGCGGTGGTGATCGGAATGCAGAAATTCTTCGTCAAGGGTTTGACGGAAACCGAGAAATAACGGGATCAACGGGTATTACTCATGTCCAAGATTAAATTTGATTATGTTCGCAAGTCCTACGGTCCCAATGAAGTCATTCATGGCATCAACGGCACAATCGAGGACGGTGAATTTGTCGTCATCGTCGGCCCGTCCGGCTGTGGCAAGTCCACCCTCCTGCGCATGGTTGCCGGGCTTGAGACCATCACGGGTGGCGAGATCAAGATTGGCGAGAAGGTTGTCAACAAGCTCGAACCGGCCAAGCGCAGCATCGCCATGGTGTTTCAGAATTACGCGCTCTATCCGCATATGACGGTGTTCGAGAACATGTCCTACGGCCTCAAGATCCGCAAGGTTCCGAAGGCCGAGATCAAGCGGCGAGTGGAAGAAACCGCCGAGATTCTGGAGCTCACCCCTTATCTCAAGCGCTCGCCACGGGAGCTTTCCGGTGGTCAGCGCCAGCGCGTCGCCATGGGGCGGGCCATCGTGCGTGAGCCGGAAGTGTTCCTGTTCGATGAGCCGCTGTCCAACCTTGATGCCAAGCTGCGCGTCCAGATGCGCCTTGAGATCAAGAAGCTGCAGGAGCGCCTCGGCATCACCTCCATCTATGTGACCCATGATCAGGTCGAGGCCATGACACTTGGCCACCGGCTGATGGTGCTCAACGGCGGCAATGTCGAGCAGTTCGGCACGCCGATCGACATCTATCTCAAGCCTGAGACGCTGTTTGTGGCAACCTTCATCGGCTCTCCGGCCATGAATATTCTGGACGGGCGTCTTTCAGATGATGGCACCGCCGCCATTCTGACGACGGGTGAGGCAATCCAGCTGGCAAAGCCATTGCTCTCGCACAAGGGCCAGGCCATCAAGCTGGGCATGCGGCCCGAGCATCTTATCCGCTGTGATGCGGACAAGGCCCTTCTTCATCTCAGTGCCGATGTGGTGGAACAGTTGGGCGCGGACACCATCCTGCACGCCAATCTGGGCGGCAGTGGCGAGACCGTGATTGCCCGGATCGACGGTGTGGTTCCGGCTACCAGTGGTGAGCGTTTCAGCTTCACCATCGAGCCTACGAATCTGCACGTGTTCGATAGTGCCAAAGGCAAGCGCATCAATTGATTTCTGGCGAGCCGCCGAAGGTGCGGATAGAGTGTCCGGTCATTGGACCGGATGCTGGCCGAAGAGTTTTACAAGGAGACGGAAATGTTTCACGTAGCGGGTTCGCTTCGCCAGAAGGGTATTGTTGAAATTCAGGGCCATCGTGGGGCGCGAGGCCTGTTGGCCGAGAACACCCTGCCAAGCTTTGCCTATGCCCTGTCGATCGGGGTTTGCATTCTCGAAATCGACATCCAGATGACCCGGGATGGCGTTCTGGTGGTCACCCATGACTTCCGTCTGTCGTCTTCGCTGGCGCGGGATGACAAGGGCTCTTGGGTGGATGATGGTCCCGAGGTGATTGACCTCACCTATGATGAGCTCAGGCGCTATGACGTGGGCGGGCTCAGAAGCGGCACAGACTACGCTGCCCGTTATCCGGATCAGGCGTTCCTGAACGGGATTGTCATACCAAGTCTAGATGAAGTCATGGCGCTGTGTCGAACCAAGCCTCCCCATGAAGCGGCGCTCAATATCGAGATCAAGTCCGATCCGACACGAGACGTGCACAGGCAGCGCAGAGGCCAGGTGATCGATACGTTGATTGCCTCTCTCAAACAGCAGGGCTTTGAGGACCGGGTGATCGTGCAGTCCTTCGACTGGGCGTTGATCGATGACCTCAAGGACAAGGCGCCCGATATCGAGCGGGCCTATCTGACGGTCGAGGAATCCGAGGTGGAAGGAGATGAGTTGCGCGGCCATGCCACCGTCTTCAGAGGCTCACCTTGGCTCGGGCGTAGCGACTTTGATGCCAACGGCGGCAGTGTTGCGGCGATGCTGGCAAAGGAACAGGCTTCCTTCTGGTCGGCCTTCTATCGGGATCTTACCGCCGAGAAGGTGGCGGAAGCCCATCGGCTGGGCCTTGGTGTCAACGCCTGGACGGTCAACGACTTTGTCGATATTGAACACATGATCGATATCGGTGTCGATGGGATCATTTCCGACTATCCCGCCCGTGTTCAGCGTGTGCTCATGGATCGCGGATTGCGCTGGAAATAGAGTTTCAGCCCAGGTCGGGCAATGGCATCAGCGAAGAAAGACGGACGTATAGTGGCGCTGGTGCCAGATCAGCGGTGGCAGACTGTTGTCCAGAACCATGCTGCGGATTCGTCCGGCAAACAGCCGGTGGCCCGAGAGGTCGATCTCTGCACTGACTTCACAATCAAAGGCGGCGACAGCATCAAACAGGTATGGCGTACCGCTGGGCCATAGCGACCAGTTGCCCTCATCGAAGCGCTTTTCGGGCGCGACCTTGCCGGCAAAAGCATCGGCAATGCCTTGCTGCTTCTCCGATAGCAGGGCAAAGGAGAATTCCTGTTGCTCATGCATGATATCGGCCAGCGAGGCGTGGGCGTCAATGGAAACGAGGATGGTCGGCGGATCGATTGACAGGGAGAAGGCGGCCGTTACCGTGCGTCCCTGTCGTTCCTTGTCCTTGCCCGCAGTGACAACACAGACGGAGGCCGCAAGTGCAGCCATGGCCCCACGGAATTCCGTACTGGAGATACCGTCCGGGTGCTCTGAATCCGGTTGCTGCTCAGGGGAAGAGGCTGTCTGGCGAGAAAGAAACGTCATGATTGGTCTGCGCCCTGTCTTGATCGCACTGTGGTTGGAGAACTGCGTGTTTTGAGCAGGAAGGAAAGACCACGCCGCCTGATGGCTGGCGTGGTCTGTCACGATCGGGAAAAGCAGGTCAGAGGCTTTTCCCTCTGCCCTCACGCCCCTCGAGTGGGACGTGAGCGGGATGTGTCATTCCCTTAGCCAAGGTTTGCTTCGGCAAATTCGTAGTTGGCGAGCTTGTCAAGGAAGTTGCTGACATAGTCCGGGCGACGGTTGCGGAAGTCGACATAGTAGCTGTGTTCCCAAACGTCGAGGCTTAGCAGTGCCTTGCCTTCGCCGGTGGCCAGCGGGTTGACACCGTTCGGGGTCTTGGTGACCGCCAGCGTGCCGTCTGCCTTCTGGATCAGCCATGCCCAGCCGGAGCCGAACTGCGTGGTTGCTGCGGTCTTGAAGTCCGCCTTGAACTGGTCAACGGAGCCGAAGGCTTCGATCAGTTTGGCTTCCAGTTTGCCCGGGATGCCACCGCCATTCGGGGACAGGGCGTTCCAGAAGTGGATGTGGTTCCAGTGCTGACCAGCCTGGTTGAAAATACCGGCGCGGGCGTCGTTGCCATAGGTCAGGGCGATGATTTCTTCCAGAGACTTGCCCTGCAGGTCGGCATTGGCTTCAACGAAACCGTTGAGGGCCGTGACATAAGCCTGATGATGCTTGTCATGGTGCAGTTCGAGGGTCTCCTGGCTCATGCCAGCGGCTGCGAGTGCGGAATGGGAATAAGGAAGAGCGGGAAGTTCAAATGCCATTGGTTTTCTCCTTTGAGTAGCCCGAACTTGCGTTTCCGGGTTCAATCTGTTATTAAAACAAGTAACTACTTTGAAAAACAATTGGGCTAATATGTCAAGAGAAAACTTGGAAAAAAGAAAAATTTCTGCGGGTACTGCTGCAGATCGCATCTTGATGACCCTGAAAATGAACGGTGCCATGACGTCTGCCCAGATGGGAGACCGGCTGAAAACCACCGGGGAGGGCGCGCGCCAGCATCTGACCCGATTGGCCGAAGAGGGGCTGGTAAGCGAAGAGCGGCGGGCAGAAGGGCGCGGGCGACCGGCGGTCTACTGGTCGCTGACGCAAAAGGGGCATGGCCGATTCCCGGATGCCCATTCGGACCTTGCGGTCGACCTGCTGGATTCGATCCAGAAGACACTGGGGCCGGAGGCGCTGGACAAGATCATCTCCCTACGCGGGGCCCGTACGCAGGAGCGCTATCGGGGCGAGCTGCAACAGTGCACTTCATTGGCCGAGCGTGTCGAGCGGCTGGCGCAATTGCGCAGCGCCGAGGGCTACATGTCCTCGATGGAGGAAGAAGCCGATGGTAGCCTGATCCTGTTTGAAAACCATTGTCCGATCTGTGCCGCAGCCCGACTCTGTCAGGGGTTCTGCCGGTCGGAGATCGAGGCCTTCAACGCCTTGCTCGGTCCGGGTGTGGAGATCGAACGCATCGAGCATATCCTTAGCGATGCCCGCCGATGTGCCTATCGTATTCGTGAACAGAAGGCCTGAGGGGGCGTTGCAGCGCGCCGCTCGGGCCATCGCGCCAAGGCGATCGGGAGACGAATCCGTCATTGTTGTGGTCAGCGCGGCTATTAAGAACATCTCCTCGTGCGTGCAAGGCATAAGCGCGGCCGGAAAGGGGACTGCCTTCAGGAAATCCCCAAAATGCGGGGAAACCACCCGCTATGCCGAATTTAATGTGGCTGTTCCATCAACCCCGGTGCTACTTTGTCCCGATATTGATAAAAGCAAAGCAATTCCGTGACTTCAAATATGACGACAGCAGGGAAACCCTCTTGATGCAGCCCAATGATACCCTAAGAAAACTGCGCGATCATCAGTTGATCTTCGCCATTACATCGGGCCGCAGTGGTACCAAGCTGATGGCGCGCATTCTGGAAAAATGTTGCGACATACAGGCTGAGCATGAAGCGATGCCGCGGGCAAATTTCGTGCTGAGATCGGTGCAGGCACACCCGGATGCGGCCAAGTGGTGGTTATCTTCAGAGAAGCTGCCCGCCATTGCATCCCGCCTTGATGAGCGGCCATACGGGGACATTTCCCACCTGTATTGCAAGGGATTCATTGAACCCATTTTGCAAATGGGAATGAAGCCGGATTTCATCGTCCTGACGCGGCCTGCACGAGAAGTCGCTTCCTCTCTCTATACAATCAACTGTATTCCGAAGCGAAGCCCATCCGGGCAGCTTGTGTTGCTGTCTCCGGACGATCCCGGTGTTCTCGCGCCCGATGACTGGCAACGCTGGGACGATTATCAATTGTGCTACTGGTATGCAAAAGAGATCGAACGGCTGCAGCAACACTATTCCATGACATTGCCCGCAGCGGGATGTCGGGTTTTCGAGATCTCGATGAAGGAGTTGACAGATGAAGCTGCCATTCTGCAGTTGATCCGTTTTCTGAAAAGGGATCCTGAAGCCCGGTTCGATGTTGCAACCTATAGAGACATCATTTCCGTCAACCAGAATCCGAAGGCCAAGCTGAGCGCCGAGTTGCGAGCTGATCTGTCGACGCTGGATGAGAAGGAAGAAGATGTTGATGCAACCCTGGCCCGGTTGGCGCCTGCGTCATGAGCTTTGATGACTTGCCGGCTTGATCTGGTGCCATAGGGCAGAACTGCAATAAAGCATGAGGGGGCGTGCCGCAGTCCTGCCTGATGGCGGTGCGTGAACGACACGAAAACTGACGCAAATCTGATTAATTGGCCTGCTACTACACACATGTGCGCACAACGAGTGGGCGCAAAAGTCTGGGCTGTGCCGATTACCAACAGTTCACAATTTCTTGGAAATTTTGGTAGCGGAGGAGGGACTTGAACCCCCGACACGCGGATTATGATTTAGGCTTGGATGTGGAGCAGGTGGGCTTAGGCTGGAGCAGTATGTTGCGTTAGAGGATTGGTGGTGTTCGGGAAAGGCGTTTCAATCTTGCTCAAGTGTGGTCAAAAGCAACCATTTAAGCTCAATGATTTTGAGTCCCAATTGGGACCCGAAAGGTATCGACAATCGGACTGTAACTCCGCGTGTCTGATCGCACGCACAAATTAATTTCGTACAAAGCATTGCAATGTACGTTTCTGTGACGTACATTGTGTACGAAAAACGTACATGGAGAATGGTTATGCGTGCGTTCAACGATACGACAAAGTCTATTGATGAGCGGGCCAGTGAGCGAATGAATTTTCGCACCAAACCGCACATAAAGCAAACGATCAAACGCGCAGCGGCCCTTAGTGGGGTTGACGATAGCGTGTTCACGATGAGTGCTGCCTATCAGTCAGCTTTGGCGACGATTGAGGCACATGAGCGTACTGTGCTTGAGCCGGTCGACCATGCCGCTTTCTTCGAAGCCTTGGATAATCCACCACAGGCGACACCAGACCTCAAAGCTGCCTTTGCGCGTCACAAAGACCGTGTGGTGTCAAAGTGACAAGTCCAGAAGATCAGAAATATATCATAGAGCCGCTCGATCCAGATAAACATGATCGGGCGGCTTTTTCCTGTGGCGTTGAGCAGGTCGATAATTTCTTCAAGAAGACGGCGAATAAACAGGCCAAAGCTGGCAATTTGCGTGTTTACGTCATGACGGACAACGAGGGGGCAGTCATCGGCTACTATGCCCTCAATGCGCATTCCATCGACTATCAGGATTTGCCCAAGAAATTCGCGCGGACAAGGCCGTCGCACGGAACCATTCCTGCGGCTTTTATTGCCATGATTGGCGTTGACGAGAAATATGCAGGGCATGGTTTTGGCGGTGATTTGTTGGTGAATGCACTGACGCGCGTTGTGCAGGCTGCTGAAGAGATCGGCATCGCCGTGGTACTGCTGGATGTGCTTGACGATGGCGTGCCAGAATTGGTCGAACGCCGATTGGCGCTCTATCAGCGCTATGGCTTCCAACCCTTGCCTTCGAACCCTCTGCGGCTATTTTTGCCGGTTGCGGCTGTGAGGATGTTGTAGCCAGAGAACGGGGAGGCTCATGTGGAACCGTTGGACTAGGAATGGTATCGCAATAATAGTTTGATGATTTCAGACTTAGTCTCGCTGATTAGGAACAAAACGTAACGCTGTGTAGGAAAGGAAAAGTCCACCAATGCCTACGAGCACTCCTAAGAAATTAATCAATTTGTCTGGAATTATATTATAGCCAAGTAATGATATCGCATATGTTGCTACAAATGCTGAAAGTATCACCGAGAGGGTATAAAACATAATCCAAACGGCACGTTGAATTTCAAATATTTTTTTAATTAAAGGCGTTTTCATAGTGTTGAAATATTTGTAATTATCCTCTCCGACAAGTTTTCTGCGATCATTTCTATCGGCCCATGAAAGGGTGCAGACAGATTTTCCTGTGGTGATTGCCACGGCCATAATCTCCGCTGTGAGCTCTTTGGAAATGCCTGAGACATCAATGATTTTTGAACTTCTGAATATGTTTTTATCTATGGAGTTCACTACTTTGGTTTTTCTACCTGCTCGATTTGCTCTGGCATAAAGCTTATTTTGGGTCATGGTGGTGGCTAAGTCATTCTCAATCTCTTCAAGTAGAGTGTCGTCTTCGCCTCCATGTAGAAAAATGAACTCAAACTCTGTCACATTGGGGAAGTCTGCTATAATTGCAGCCATTGCGTCGGAGTATGTAGCAGCGCGAGTGCTCTGCACACATATTGAAGCTTTCATTTTTCCATCCTTGCGATTTGGCAACGGCCCATTGATTTGGCTTTAAATAAAGCTAGCGAAGCTAGCTCTAGATTGGAGCCTATTCCTACGGAAAATGTTATTCCATTTAATTCTATAGGTATTTCTTCGTTTTTCAGTATTTCTTCGCAAGAAAAAATCATGCTGTCGCCACCAGAGAAGATGCATTTTGCTCCTATTTCTTGCATTATTACTATTATTTCTTCAATGGCTGCCTTAACTATATTTGAAAATTTTACTGCTTGTTCAATGTCGTTTCGTATCAAAAATTTTTGGACATTCTCACCAACTTTGTCACCATCAAAGCAAATGTAATACTTTTTCATGTTTTCACTTTATGCAGATACTTAACTTCGGAACAACCAATTTCAAGCTGTCCTGTTTCTATTAGATATTCTCCATCCTGCCCCAAATTGTACCCTGACACGCGGATGTTGGGTGTCTTATTATGGGTGTATGAAACAGATGCTTACAACTAAATCGATAAAAGCGTTGAAACCTGCGACTGTCAAGCGCTATGAGGTGCGTGATGCCAAAGTGCAGGGTTTGCACGTAAGAGTTTCAACATCGGGCGCTAAGATTTTTTGCGTCTTCGTCCGTCAAGACGGGAAGAGGCGGCGTTTGAAAATCGGCTCTTTTCCAATGGTGTCCTTAGCGGATGCGCGTCGTAAGGCGATGGAGCTAGCAAGGGACGCTGAACTCGGTGCCTTGCAGCCACAGGAAGTCAGTGAGAAACTGGTTTGTCCAACGCTGGGCGACATCATCCCTGATTTCATCAGACTCTATGCAAAGCCCAACACCAAGGACTGGAAAGGCACACAGAGCATCCTCACCAAGTTCGATCCAGTCGCCAAGAAACGCCTTGATGAAATCAAGCGCACCGATGTTGTGCGCATCCTTGACGATATCGTCGCATCAGGAACACCGGCACGGGCAAACCGTGCGCTGGCTGCGATCAAAAAGTTGATGAACTGGTGTGTTGATCGTGGCGTTATCGAAATATCGCCTGTGGCTCACCTGAGGCCTCCCGCGAAGGAAAAATCGCGTGACCGTGTGCTATCACATGCAGAAATGCAAATACTTTGGCATGCTGCCATTGCCGAGGGTTATCCTTTCAAGCAATTCGTGCAGGTTCTGATGCTGACAGGGCAGCGAAGGGGCGAAGTCGCAGGGATGCGGTGGTCAGAGGTCGACCTTGAAGAAGGCATATGGACCTTGCCAGCCAATCGCGTGAAAAATGGTCGTTTGCATGTGGTGCCCCTGTCAGCGCAGGCAATCGACATTCTCAAGTCCATTCCTCGGTTCTTGAATAGCGATTTGGTTTTCACTACGACTGGCAAGACACCTATTTCTGGCTTTGGTCGCCTGAAGGAACGGTTTTCTCTGTCCCTGCCTGATGGCACTGAGGATTGGCGCTTTCATGATTTCAGGCGCACGGTGTCGACCGAGATGGCAAGGCTCGGTGTTCAACCCCATGTCATTGATGCAGTGACCAACCACAAATCGGGAGTCGTCTCCGGCGTCGCAGCAACTTATAATCGCTACACCTATCTGAATGAAAAACGCGAGGCGCTGCAGATATGGAGCGAATTTGTCGAAAAGCTCACCGCGCTCAAAGCCCTGCCCGTTCGTCACACATCAACAGGTGCCGAGACCTTAGCCTACCCGTAAGAGGAAAAACTTTCCATGTTTCCTTACTGTAAGGGGTAGGGAAGCTGGAAAGTCGACAATCACCCAACAATACGCGCGTATGCGTGGGACAAAAAAGTTTCCGACTTTCCCTATGTATATACGCTGGAAACTTGGAAACTTTTTCGATGAAAGAACGCCTGATCGATATTTTACTTCTGCGGATCATCGAAGCTTACTGACCTGCGCCCCAAGTCTCTACCAGTTTTAAGGAGAGCCCATGGGTTTAAGTTGCCTTCATGCAGCAGCCAGTTTCAAGGCTGATTGAGCCGCATATTCGTTTGGTGTGAGGTTACCCAAAGAAGAATGAGGCCTCTCGGTGTTGTAATCGTCCTTCCATTCCTTGATCTCGTGCCGGGCCTGCGCCAATGAGGAGAACAGGGTTTCGTTCAGGCATTCGTCCCTGAAGCTGCCATTGAAGCTTTCAACAAGACCATTCTGCATTGGTTTGCCTGGTGCGATATAGTGCCAATCGATCTCTGTCTTCTGGCACCACTTCAGAATTGCCATCGAGGTGAATTCCGTACCATTGTCGCTGACGATGGTCTTGGGCTTGCCTCTTTGCCTGATCAGTTCATCAAGTTCTCTGGCCACCCGATAGCCAGAAAGGGATGTGTCCGCAACCAGTGCCAGACATTCTCGGGAGAAGTCATCGATGACTGCCAGCACTCGAAACCTGCGCCCGTCAGTGAAAGCATCGGAGACAAAGTTCAGCGACCACCGCTCATTTGCCTGGTTGGGCACGACAATAGGCTTTCTGGTGCCCATAGCGCGTTTGCGTCCGCCTCGCTTGCGGACCTGCAGCTTCTCCTCACGATAGAGTCGCCTGAGCTTCTTGTGGTTCATATGAATGCCTTGCTTGGACAGCATGATCGCAATCCTTCTATATCCAAAGCGGCGGCGTTTAGCCGCCTCCGTCTTGATTGCTTCTCGGAGTTGCGCATCATCATCCCGATTGCTTTTGTAGCGCACACTGGAGCGATCGACTTGAAGAATGGAACACGCCCGCCCCCTCTCAGCGTTGTTCACAAACGCCTGCCGGGCAGCGGATGGCTCACACCATGCTCTTTACAAGCATGGGCCACAGCATCTCGCTTGCCGACAGGCGTCACCATTTTTTTGAAGCGATATCCTTCAAGACCGCATTGTCCAGCATCTGCTCGGCCAAAAGCTTTTTTAGCTTGGCATCCTCTTCTTCGAGTGCCTTCAGCTTGCGAGCATCAGACACATCCATGCCACCATATTTGGCCTTGTATTTGTAAAAGGATGCTGAGCTGATCCCGTGCTTGCGGCAAACCTCCGCGGTTGGAATCCCGGATTCCTGTTCCTTGATCATTCCGATGATCTGTTCTTCTGAAAATCGCGTGCGCTTCATTATCCGTCTCCGTTACGTGGGACGGACTCTACCAAATTCTGGAGGAGTTTTGGGGGCGCAGGTCAATGAGAATGTTATTAAATTGCTGAGTGCTTCGCTTTCGGCTTTATCTTGGCACCCAAACGACACCCAGCGCCCAAATCGCGTACAAGCGCTGAGCATATCTCTTGTATATTATTATGAAATATAAGGGAAATTTTGGTAGCGGAGGAGGGACTTGAACCCCCGACACGCGGATTATGATTCCGCTGCTCTAACCAACTGAGCTACTCCGCCAAACCGAAGAAACGCCCTGATGGGCGTTGTGTGAGTGGCTTATAGGCATCACGTGTTTCACTGTCAAGCTGGCTTTGCTGCAAGTGGACAGAAAAATCGTCTTTGTGAATAAAGCAATTGGTTTCAAGGCGGAAAGGAGCCGGGAAATCGGGTTCACGCTTTCCGGTATTTGTGGCGGGCCGGTTTGTCGGCCGACTGATAGGCTTGTTCATCGCATGGGCTCGGCGCATCAAGCTGGATGCTTGCGGATAGTCTTTCAGGGTTGCTTGCACTGGCCGGAGGGACGGGCCATAGTCTGGCTCGAGGCTGACCGGTTGGGAAACGTGTCCCTGCTTTCCGGTTGGAACTTCCTTCTCACGAGACCCGGAGACCTTGCGTGACGAAAACCAGGCTGAATTTTGTAACCGTGGGCGAGAGCCGCGGCGAGGGGGATGCTGTTCCGGTGGTGTTTCTGCATGGATTTGGCGGTGATGTGACCGGCTGGCTCAATCTGCAAGTCGGATTGTCGGCGGGCTACCGCTCGCTGGCATTCGATCTGCCCGGTCATGGCGGGTCACTGGAGTATCCCAAGACCTGCAATGCGGCCGTGGCTGCGATGGCCGTGCTTGAGGATCTCGATGCGCTTGGCATAGAAAGGGTGCATCTGGTGGGGCATTCCATGGGCGGAGCGACGGCCAGCATCATGGCCTTGCGTCGACCGGAGAAGGTGGCATCCCTGTGCCTGTTCGGACCAGGCGGGTTTGGCGACGAGGTCAATCAGCCGCTGCTGCGTGACTATGCCTCCGCCACGGACGAGGAGAGCCTCTACAGGGTGTTTCAGCAGTTTTTTGGTCCCGAGTATCGTCTGCCCAGAGCGATGGCCAGACACGCTGCCTTGCAAAGACAGAACCCGCTGGTGCGGGAGAGCCTGATGAAGACCGCCGAGGCAATTTTTCACGGCGATCAGCAAAAGATCCTGCCGCTGACTGAACTTGGGGCATCGCCCTTTCCGATCCGGGTGATCTGGGGGCGACAGGATCAGATCGTGCCGGTTCGGCAAGTCATGGGGCTGCCGGCGATGATGGCCGTGCATGTTTTCCCCAAGGCCGGGCACATGGTGCATCTGGAGGCCAGCCGCGATGCCCTTTCGCTTATCCGGCAGACCATTCGGTCAGCCCGATAGATCCTGTTTTTGCGAGGGTGCTGAGCGGCAGCCGCCGCTCCGCTTTTAACCATGTTCAAGCATCGCCACCTCTTAACAATTGCTTAACGTTAAGCGACAGCCTATATTGATAGAGCAAAATCTTGGGGTGACATGAGCGGTCCGTTTGCGTTCTTTAGATGTAGGCGAACCCTTTCGATTCGCTTCGGGATGATCTCGAAAATCTGGATGTTTGGTGATCTGGAAGGCCACCCGCATGATGCGGATGGGCCTTTTGAAGACGGGACGGTGTTAGGACATGGAAGAGCATAGCCACAAGGAAAGCAGACGCAGTCTCGACCGTGCCATTCGTGATGTCCGGATCGCTGACGTGGAGCAGAACAGCGTGGTTGTCGAACTGGGTGACACGGAACGTGCTCGGTTGGAAATCCTGCATGAAGCGCTCGATGATGTTTCCAAGGAACTGCCTGAAGACATGGATATGCTGACATTTCAGATTGTTCCGGGGCGCAAACCCCGCTTCTGGATTGACATCACCAGCTTCGTGGAAATGGCGCGCGACAAACGCACCTACCGGTTTCTCAAGGACACGCGGCTTGGGCGGGTGGTTCTTGCGGAAAGCCAGGATGTGGATGATGTTGCCGATGCCGTGACGCATTATCTCGCCGAGCGGATCATCGAGCGGGAGAAGGCCATTGAGTCCGATTATCTCCTCAACAAGATGTCGGACAAGGCGATCAACCGCGAGGTTGTTGCCATGGCCAAGAGCAAGAAGGAAGGGTCCAACGGGATCTGGTGGTTCCTGCTCGGGATTCTGGCCGGTGCTGTCGGCCTTGTGCTCTATGCGTGGTTTCTGCCAACCCACTTCTGAAGGCAGGCGTTAACCTTGGCGGCTAACCGGGGCTGACGCCGCAGGTCTGATCGTGGTGATCAGGCATTCGGGATAGGCAGCATCTGATTGCCCAGTTCACTGATGACCTTGTCTTCGGTTGAATACCCCCGCTCGATCAGTCGGCATTGCCAGTCGCCATCCTTGCCACCAATTTCGAACAGATTGTAGCGTGCTGGCGGTTTGCTGCGGCTTCCCAGTCCTTGTGAGGCGCTGGGTACGCAGATGACCGGGATCGGGCCGTGCGGGCCTTCGGTTGCGGCCTTGGTCAACAGATGGGTGTGACCATGCAACACCAGTTCTGCACCATGCTTTCTGAGCGTCTTGCGGAAGCGGGACGCGCCGATCAGCCTCTTGTGCCAATGGGTCGAGCGCTTCAGGGGCGGATGGTGGATGAGGACGACGCGAAACAGCCCCTTTTCCTTGCAGTCATCCAGAAGCTTTGACAGGGCGCGGGCCTGAGCCTTGCGGAAATAGCCAGTGGCCATGAGAGGCAGCGTGGCGCGAGCCGAATTGACGCCAATGATGGCAACCTTGCCTCGGACCCTCAGATAGGGAAAGCTGAGTGTTCCGGAATGGACAATGTCGCCGCTCATGAACGGCCGCCAGGCTTCTTCAGCCTTCATGCGGGCGTTGGGCACATAGGCATCGTGATTGCCGGGGATGACGGAAACGTCTTCAGGCGAGCCGAGACTGGTGAGCCAGCGGCGGGCATTGGCGATTTCGGCAGGCAGGGCGAGATTGACCAGATCGCCGGTGACGGCGAGGTGGTCTGGCGCGTGCGCCTGCATGTCGGTGATCAGATTGTCCAGAATATCAGTCGTCAGCACACCCTTGCGATTGCGGCGCCAATTGACATAGCCAAAGATGCGCTTGTTCGCCAGCTGCCATGCTGTTGCCTCGGGAAGGGGGCCGAGGTGAGGATCTGATATGTGTGCCAATCTAAACATATGTTAGCGCATAGTGCTTTTTGCCGCATTCGTCCAGATGCTTTTGATAAATTCGGCTGAATGGCGGCAATATGCCAGCGACTATCGTGTGCGCTGCCAGAGCAGCTGGCCGAAATGAAAAACGGCAAAAGCCCTTGTGAGGCTCTTGCCGTTTTTCAATAGCCGAATATTTCGAAGACGGGCTGTCACCACAAAGCCCGACGTCGTCTCAGCCCATAGGGTTGATCAGGGTATTGACGACCTTGCGGTCGGACATGTTAACTGCTGGCTGCCAGTGATAACGCGCAGTTTTCTTGCTTTTCTTCAGGAACTTCATCATGGCCTTGCTCCGGTTTGATGAATTTTTAGTCATTCACTGCTGAAAAATGCAGCACTTAAATTGAATTTGCGCCCATATTCCAGATAAACCAATAGGAATATAGTTGCAATCTTGCATGTCTGGCATGACATTTTTGCATTTCGTAATATTGGTAATAACATCAATGTGTTAATTAATGAATAAGGCTTTCTGGGGGGGCTTCCTGTGGTTGATAACTGGTTGCAGCACGACCGCACTTGCGATGAGATGTTTTTGCTGGAAATTTTGGCATGAATAATAATTGTGCAATATCTGCCTTGATTTTGGACTGCTTTCGGGCGTCCGCCGAAGAGGTGGTCTGTTGCCAGTCATCAGGCTCCAATCTGCGTTCTGAAAGGTTCCGCAAGTTCAAGTGCGTGGTCTTGAAAGAAGATTACGGAAACTGGGTTGATGCTTTGTGGTTCTACCAATCTGTCGGTCGGGGGTGACGCCCGGCGCGTTGGGCTTTGGAGAGTGGTCCGGCCGGTTCGGTTGGCTTGAGGCTTACAGGATCCTGTTTTGTTAGGTCGGCATGTTGTTGCCGCGAGTCGACCGCGCTGCGCCTGTCCGGATTGCGGAACGTGCGATTGCCAGATCTAAGGGCTGGTTTGAGCGGGCTGATTGATGAGGGTTGCCGGGTCCGTGATCCTTTCGATCTGATACGGAAGAATTGGTTGAAATATGAATTGTTATGCTGAATATTTTTCGTTTACAGAATATAATACTGTTATTATTGTGTTTGAAACACAATATTGCATGTGGACAGCCATGTGCAGACTGTGATAGCTGAGGGCCAACTTAAGGAGGTGCCTTTCATGATGTGGCGACGATAAGGGAATTTCGAATTGGGCTTGAAGAGGGATAGTGACCTCAGGGCCTTGCTGCGTATTGGCATAAACTTTGTCGGATCGTCCGAACAAAGGGATTTCAGGCAGCGCATTCGGACCATGTTTGACATCCATCATTGAAAAGGCATTACCGCCATTGCGGTCAGAAAACGGAATTCCCCCCATGTGCCAGCTGGAATTTAATCTGGAGCGCGAGCTTCCGCTTCACGTGAGCGCCATCGAACAATTGCACCGGGACGCCTTTGGCCCGGGACGGTTTGCTCGTACTGCGTTTCGTGTCCGTGAGGCTGTCGATCCCGAGCCGTCGCTGAGCTTTGTTGCCACATCCCATGGTCATCTGGCCGGATCCGTTCGGCTTTCTCCGATCCGCATCGGATCGTGCAAGTCGCTGCTGTTGGGGCCGCTGGCCGTCCATCCGGATTTCAAGAATAAAGGCGCCGGCAAGCTGCTGATGGAACGGGCGATTGCCGATGCCAAGGAAATGGACTATCGCGCGATCCTGCTGGTCGGCGATTATGACTATTATGCCCGTTTCGGCTTCGAGCGGGTGCCAATGGGCATGATCATGATGCCTGGACCGGTTGATCCCTTGCGGCTTTTGCTGTTGCCGTTCGACAAGGATGCTGCCTGTCAGTGCACGGGTGTCGTGAAGCCGGGACTCTGATCCCTGTCTGCGACAAGGTATCCGGCGGCTTGTGCCTCTTGGACCGAAGGAGATATGGCTCACGTGGCTTGCTGCTGCGTGGGCCAGTTTTTCGTTGCGATTGCTTTCTAGCGTCCTATATTCATTGCGGTTTCCAAGTGACAGGATGCTGGCTGCGCCCATGCGCCAGCATCTTCGGAAGGCGGCAATGCGATGAGCGATGAAACGGACAGAAAAGCTGGACAGCGCGGTGTCGCGGCAGGGGGGCTTGATCTCGATGATGGCAGTCAGTTGCCATTGCCAGGGATGCCTGCCGGGCTTGCAGCACTGGTGCGCCGGGCGGGCGACGGCAAGAGACCTGCGCCGGTTGAGCGCTGGGAACCGGCTTTCTGCGGCGATCTCGATATGCGGATCGCCAGCGATGGAACGTGGTTCTACATGGGCACGCCGATTGGTCGGGAAGCTCTGGTGCGTCTGTTTGCAACGGTGTTGCGCAAGGATGATGACGGCCGCACCTATCTGGTGACCCCGGTTGAAAAGGTTGGCATCACTGTCGATGATGCGCCTTTCCTTGCGGTGGAAATGGCGCGGGAAGCCGATGTTGCCGGTGGGGATGGGTCCTTGGTATTCCGGACCAATCTGGGGGATGTCGTCAAGGTCGATGTCGCGCATCCGCTGCGCTTCGAACTTGAAGAGGCCACTCACGGCCTCAAGGCCTACCTGCTGGTGCGTGGACGGCTTGAGGCTCTGCTCACCAGAGCACTGATGTATGATCTCATCGCCATGGCGGGAGAGGGCACTGGGCCTGATGCGGGCCTGTTCGGCATCCGGAGCGGTGAAAGCTTCTTTGCCATTTGCGCGATAAAGGATCTCGAAATGCTTGAGGATCTTGAATGAGTGAATTTTCCGCTCCCCGGTTTCGCCAGATGGTGCTGGATGCTCTGGCGCGTCATGATGGCAGCGCACTTTTGCAGACACCGATCAAGGATCTGGCCTGGCATGAGGGTGAGGTGACAACTCTCAAGGATGCTGCGGTGCTGATTCCGATTGTTGATCGGGGCGATGAGGCGACCGTGATCCTGACCCAGCGTACCCATCACCTGCAGGCCCATGCCGGGCAGATCGCCTTTCCCGGCGGCAAGGTGGATGGTGGCGACGAGACCCCGCAAGGAGCAGCTCTGAGGGAGGCGAGCGAGGAGATCGGGCTGGATGCACAGTATGTTCAGCCTTTCGGCTTATTGCGGCCCTACATTTCCTCGACCGGCTATCGGATTTTTCCTGTTCTCTCGACAGTCAATACTGGCTTTAGTCTGGTTCCAAACCCTTGTGAAGTCGAGGAAATCTTCGAAGTCCCATTGCGTTTTCTGATGGATCCTGCCAATCATCAGAAAAAGAGTGGTCAGTGGCGCGGAAAAACGCGGCATTATTTTGCAATGCCTTACAATGATTACTATATCTGGGGTGTTACTGCTGGCATTCTGCGCAATCTTTACGAGACGGTCTATCACACATGATCCGCGTCATCATTACACAAGCCATTCTGTTCCTGCTGCCCTTCTTTCTGTATGCGGCCTATCTCTTCCTGACCAAGAAGATCCACAAGCAGGCATGGATTGATGCGCCGCGCTACTGGCTCGTCTTGGCGGGTCTGGTGTTCTGCCTTGTCGGCTTCGTCATCATGTCGGTCGTCAACAACAATCCCCTCACTGGCACCTATGTGCCTGCCCATTTCGAAGGGGACAAGGTCGTGCCCGGGCAGATCAAGTAGAATTCAGTTCAAGTGGAATGAAGAGTGAATGATGTCGACGGTGGAAAGCTGCGCTGAGGTTGGTGAGGATCCTGCATTTGGCTGGCGCCATGCGCCTTCGCTGCAAACCCTGTTTTCCCTGATCAACCGTGACGGCGAGGAAGTCCGTGTCGTTGGCGGCGCCTTGCGGAACTCGCTGTTGGGTGCGCCGGTGTCCGACATCGACTGCGCAACGACTGCCGACCCCACCAAGGTGATGCACTGGGCCAAAGAGGCCGACATCCGGGCGCTGCCGACCGGTCTTGATCATGGCACGGTGACGCTGATCATCGATGACCGGCCGTTCGAGGTCACAACCCTGCGTACCGACGTGGAAACCAACGGCCGTCATGCGGCGGTCGCCTTTGGCCGGGACTGGATAAAGGATGCCCACCGGCGAGATTTCACGATGAATGCCATCTATATGGATTCGCAAGGGCGGCTTTATGATCCGGTCGGGCGGGGCATCGAGGATGCCCGGGCCCGTCATGTTCATTTCATCGGTGAAGCGCGCAAGCGCATCGAGGAAGACTATCTGCGGGTGCTCCGCTTCTTCCGCTTCTTTGCCCAGTATGGCGAGCGGATGGAAGAGGAAGGATACGCGGCCTGCATTGCAGCGCAGGCGAAGCTGTCGGGGCTGTCGGCCGAACGGGTTGGAACCGAGATGGCCAAACTCATTCAAGGGCCCTATGCGGCAAGAGCGCTTGATGCCATGCATCGGGGTGGCATGCTGACCGGCATTCTTGCCTCGGTGCCCCACCTGTCCCGGTTTCGTCGTCTGCAGACTCTGGCCCGGGCGCTTTATCTCAAGGGTGATTTGACGCTGCTGCTGACCGCCCTCGCCGTTGATGTTCGTGAGGATGGCGAACGACTTGCGCGCAAGCTGCGACTGCCGAACCGCACCCGCGATGCCATGAAGCGCATGGCCCAGACAGTGCGCACTCTCCGGTCGGTTGATGAATCGCTGTTGCAGCAGCTTGCCTATGAGCATGGCAAGGAAACCGCCTGCAATCTCGTCCTGCTGGCGCTCGTGCGCCGGCAGATCAATCCGGACCTGACGGAATTGTCGATGCTGTTTCGCGATCTGGCGCTGTGGAGCCTGCCGGTGTTCCCGCTTAATGGTCGCGATCTCATCGATAGCGGAATGAGGCCCGGGCCGCAGCTTGGCGAGCGCCTGAGTGCCCTTGAAAAGGCTTGGGTATCGAGTGGTTTTGGGCTAAGAAAAGGCCAGTTGCTTACCTTGGCAAGAGCCATGCGCTGACCCTTTGCCAATGCCGTTTTCCTGTTCTGGAGACTAGCTGTGCCCCCCAAACTTGTCATATTCGACTGCGATGGCGTGCTCGTCGATAGTGAAACCGTGGCTAACAACGTGCTTGTTGCCAATCTGGCCCGTCATGGTCTGACCATCACGATTGAAGATGCGGAACGCAATTTTGTCGGCGGGACCCTGCAGACCGCTTTCGATGACCTCAAGGCGATGGGGGCTGACCTGCCCGACAGCTGGTGCATGGACTATCGCACGGAACTGCATGGCAAGCTGCGGGAAGGCGTGGCGCCGATCCCCGGTGTCGTAGCCGTGCTTGACCGGCTCGATGCGCTGGGAGTTCCCTATTGCGTTGCCTCCAACGGGTCCGACGAGAAAATGGCAATCACGCTCGGTCAGACGGGACTGTGGGAGCGGTTTGACGGACGTCGCTTTTCGGCCAGGACTGTGGGTGTGGCAAAGCCTGATCCGGGCCTGTTTCTCGCTGCGGCGAAGGGCATGGGGGTGTCGCCTGCCGATTGTGTCGTGGTTGAGGACAGTGCCAGTGGCGTCATGGCAGCCAGACGGGCTGAAATGCCCTGTCTGGGTTATGCCCCGAAGGGGGATGGCGCGGCATTGCTGGCACAAGGGGCCCGCCTGTTCACCGACATGACGCTGTTGCCGGGCCTGCTGGGCCTTGCAGAGGCTTGAGAAGGCCTGAGGCTTCTCGTGGCCGCTAGGGCCATTTGACCACGGGCGGCATCGACGACAGGATGGAATCCACATTGCCCCCCGTCTTCAGTCCGAAGATGGTGCCCCGGTCATGCAGCAGATTGAATTCCACGTAGCGCCCGCGTCGGATGAGCTGTTCATCGCGCTCCGCCTCTGTCCATGGTGTCTCCATGTTGCGGCGGACCAGTTGCGGATAGATGTCGAGAAATGCCAGCCCGACATCCTGGGTGAAGGCAAAGTCGGCATCCCAGTCGCCGCTGTTGTGGCGATCATAGAAGATGCCGCCGATCCCGCGCGGTTCATCCCGGTGGGGCAGGTAGAAATAGCGGTCGCACCATTCCTTGTAGACCTGATAGTCGGCAACCGGGTGGGCGTCGCAGGCGGCTTTCATGGCTGCGTGAAAGGCGATGCTGTCGGGGTCTTCCTGTGTGCGGCGACAATCGAGCACCGGCGTCAGATCCGCTCCGCCGCCAAACCACTGGCGGGTGGTGACGATCATCCGGGTGTTCATGTGCACGGCCGGAACATGGGGATTGTGCAGGTGGGCGATGAGCGAGATGCCTGCGGCCCAGAACCGGGGATCTTCCGACGCGCCGGGGATCTGGTCGCGGAATTTGGGGGCGAATTCGCCGTGGACCGTCGACACATGCACGCCGACCTTCTCGAACACCCGACCCTTCATGATCGCCATGATGCCGCCGCCGCCCTTGGCGCCGGAATGATCGGTGCGTTGCCAGGGGGTGCGGACAAAGTGGCCCGGATCCATGTGGGCGTTGGGACCCTCGATATCCTGTTCGATGGTCTCGAATGCGGTGCAGATCCTGTCGCGCAGGTCCTTGAACCAGTCGGCTGCGCGCTGTTTCTTGTCTTCGAGATCTGCCGGCAATCCCTCGGGCAGGGTTGTGTTCACTGTTTCGCTCATGGTCAAAGGGCTCGTACTTGTCTCAGGGCTTCGGTGGCGATCATTGCAGTCGAGATGGCGAGATTGAGGGAGCGTTCCCCCTCGCGCATGGGGATGGTGATCCGGTCTGTAACATAGTCATGGACCTCATCGGGCACTCCAGCGCTCTCCCTGCCGAACAGAAGGATGTCTCCGGCCTGATATGTTTCGTCATAGAAGGAGCGGTCTGCCTTGGTGGTGGCAAGCAGCAGCCGGCGGCCGGTCTCTGTCTGCCAGTCCTTGAAGCGGCTCCACGAGATGTGCTTGGTAAAGCTGGCGCGCTCCAGATAGTCCATGCCGGCACGGCGCAGGGTCCGGTCATTGAGTGTGAAGCCGCAGGGCTCGATGATATGAACATGCAGGTCCAGACAGGTGGCCATTCGCAGGATGGTTCCTGTGTTTTGCGGAATATCAGGCTGGTATAGGGCAATGTCTATTGTTGTCATGGCACTGGTTTTACAGTCTTGGGCGCGAATGACAATGGAAATTCCTGTCATCGGGATGATGACTGTTTGAAAGTCGGGCTTGCGAGGCACGTGGTTGTTGCTGCGGCCGGGGGTTAACCTCGACGTGTGATTATTATCACAGTTGTGCTCATAACTTTAGTTAGAATTATTCATGCCCCTCTTGGCGTGAAAGATGCTATATGGTGCGCGCAAGTTTCATCAACGCAGGCGCGTGGCTTTCAGTCCGCCTGTGTGTTTTCTCGTTCGCACGCAGCTCTGACAGGACCGGTTCAGCCGGTAACTTTGTGATGTTTTCCTTTTTCGAAAAGCTGGTCAATCCATTCGCCGATTACAGCCTTGAACAGCCGCCGCGCGGATTCTGGGCTTTCATGTGGTATTACACGCGCCCAGTCGCTCCCTACATGGTGATTGTGTCGGTGATCACGGCGGCCATTGCCATCATCGAAGTCAACCTGTTCGGTTTCATGGGCGATCTGGTCAACTGGTTTGCCGCAAGCGATCGGGAGACGTTCCTGTCCGATCACGGCAGCGAGCTATTGCTGATGGCTGTGTTGCTGATGGTCATCATGCCGGTTCTTGAAATCGTCTGGCAGTTTCTGTTCCACCAGACCGTGATGGGCAACTATCCCATGTCCATCCGCTGGCGGTTGCATCGCTATCTGCTGCGCCAGTCGATGGAGTTCTATCAGGATGAATTCGCCGGTCGGGTGTCGCAGAAGGTGATGCAGACTGCGCTTGCCGTGCGCGAAGTGGTGTCGCGGCTTGCGGATGTGTTTGTCTATGTCAGCGTCTATTTCACATCGGCCCTGTATCTGATCGGCTCGGCGAAATGGCAGTTGGCTGTGCCGATGCTGCTCTGGATCATCGGCTATATCGGGGCGCTGGTGTTTTTCGTGCCCAAGATGCGCGATATTTCGCGGGCGCAAGCGGATGCCCGCTCGGAAATGGTCGGCAAGGTGGTGGATGCCTATTCGAACATTTCGGTGGTCAAGCTGTTTTCCCATGCCGCGCGCGAGGACGACTACGCCCGGCAGTCGATGACCGGATTCATGGACAATGTCTATGCCATGATGCGGCTTGTCACGGTGATGGAAATCACGCTCAAGACGCTCAACAATCTTTTGCTGTTCAGTTCGATGGCGGTCGGCATCTACTACTGGCAGGCCGGGCTGGTGCAGCCGGGCGACGTTGCGCTTGTGGGCGGCATCGTCATGCGCCTGCGCGGCATGTCCGAATGGATCCTGTGGGAAGTCAGCGGTGTGTTCGAGAATATCGGCACGGTGCAGGACGGTATCAGCACGATCTCCCAGCCGCAGCTGGTGCTTGACAGTCCGGACGCAAAGGAACTGACCGTCAACCGCGGCGAGATCGTCTTTGACAAGGTCTGCTTTGACTATGGCAAGGATGTGCCTGTGATCGATGGGCTGAGCCTGACAATCCGACCGGGCGAAAAGATCGGGCTGGTCGGGAGATCCGGCGCGGGCAAGTCGACGCTGATCAGCCTGCTGCTGCGATTCTTCGATCTCAATACCGGCGCGATCCGCATCGATGGCCAGAATATAGCCGAGGTGCGCCAGGACAGCCTCAGGGCCCAGATCGGTGTTGTCACGCAGGACACGTCGCTGCTGCATCGCTCGGTACTGGAGAATATCGTCTATGGTCATGATGGTGCCAGTGAGGAAGAGGCCCTGCGTGCCGCCGAACAGGCTCAGGCTCTCGATTTCATTCAGGGGCTGGAGGATCGCTCCGGCAACAAGGGCATGCATGCCGAGGTCGGAGAGCGCGGGATCAAGCTGTCAGGCGGCCAACGCCAGCGTATCGCCATCGCACGGGTTCTGCTGAAGAATGCACCCATTCTTGTTCTGGACGAGGCGACGTCGGCGCTTGATTCCGAAGTCGAGGCGGCCATTCAGGACAGCCTCAATCTGCTGATGAAGGACAAGACCGTTCTGGCCATCGCCCATCGCCTGTCGACCATCGCCTCTATGGATCGGCTGATCGTGATGGATGGCGGCCGGATTGTCGAGATGGGAAGCCATGACGAGCTGCTGGCAAACAATGGCCTCTACGCCTCGCTGTGGGACCGGCAATCGGGCGGCTTCATCGCCTGATTGCTGCGTTTGCCCCGTTTGGGGAGCGGTCGCAGCCTTTTTCCACTAGAATCATTCCAATCAAAAGGTAGAAGGAAAGTGGATTCGCTAGGCAGGGCAAGTGCTTGGATAAGTAGTAGTCCTGCGGTATTTCGGTCGGAATTCACCAATATAAGACGAATTTGTCAGGCCAAACTGCTGAAAATCAGGTATTTCTGCGATTGGCCGCTCTAGACAATATCAGCGATCAATGCAAAAAGTGTTTGACTAGGCTCGGCACTATAAACGAGCACTGGTGGAATTGGCTCGCTGCGATTTTGGGACTTTGCTGTTTCGAACGAAACGCTGGATATAAGGAGGCGCAGGCGAGCTGGAGTTGGACACTGGCTAGAAGAGGACCTCGTCTTGGCTACCAGCGAAAGGGAAGAACCAACCCGCCGCGACTTTCTTTATATCGCGACAGGAGCGTTCGGGGCCGTCGGCGCAGCAGCGCTCGCTTGGCCGTTTATTGACCAGATGAACCCTGATGCCAGCGCAGTGGCGCTCTCATCCATCGAAGTGGATATTTCCTCTATCGAAGAAGGGCAGAGTCTCACTGTCAAATGGCGTGGTAAACCGGTTTTCATCCGGCATAGAACCCAGAATGAAATTGATGAAGCCAAGGCTGTCGATGTGGCTGAACTTCGCGATCCTCAGACCGACGAAGAACGCGTCAAGCCGGGCATGGAGCAGTGGCTGATCATGATCGGCATCTGCACGCATCTGGGCTGTGTGCCTGAAGGGCAGAAGGGTGATTATGATGGCTGGTTCTGCCCATGCCATGGATCCCATTATGATTCTGCGGGACGTATCCGTAAGGGGCCTGCGCCGCTTAACCTGCAGTTGCCGCCCTATGAGTTCGTTAGCGATACCCTGATCAAAATCGGCTGACGCCCGCAAATGTCTTAAGGAGACCAGTCATGAGCGGACATTCGACCTTCGAGCCGCAGAACGGGTTCTTGAAATGGATGGAAAGCCGCCTGCCCATCGCGGGCTTGGTGCACTCTTCCTTCATTGCCTATCCTGTTCCAAAGAACCTCAATTACTACTGGACGTTCGGTGCCATTCTGGCCGTCTGTCTTGTGGCGCAGATCGTGACAGGCATCGTGCTGGTCATGCACTATGCACCCAACACGGCCCTGGCCTTCGCTTCCGTCGAGCATATCATGCGCGATGTGAAATGGGGCTGGCTCTTGCGCTACATGCATGCCAACGGCGCGTCCATGTTCTTCATTGCCGTTTATATTCATATCTTCCGTGGCCTCTATTACGGGTCCTACAAGGCCCCGCGTGAAGTCGTCTGGATTCTGGGCGTCGTGATCTTCCTTCTGATGATGGCGACCGGCTTCATGGGCTATGTGCTGCCCTGGGGGCAGATGTCCTTCTGGGGTGCGACGGTTATTACCAACCTGTTCTCGGCATTCCCGTATGTGGGCGACATGATTGTGACGCTGCTCTGGGGTGGCTTCTCTGTCGACAACCCGACGCTGAATCGCTTCTTCTCGCTGCACTATCTGCTGCCATTCATGCTGGTTGGCGTGGTTGCCCTGCATATCTGGGCTTTCCATGTGGTTGGCAACAACAACCCGACCGGTGTTGAAGTCAAGGACAGCAAGGACACGGTGCCGTTTACGCCTTACTACACGGTCAAGGATATCTTTGCTGCGGTAGTGTTCCTGGTGTTCTTTGCCTGGATGATGTTCATGGTGCCCAACTTCATGGGGCATCCGGACAACTATGTTCCGGCCAATCCGCTGGTCACGCCTCCGCACATCGTGCCTGAATGGTACTTCCTACCGTTCTACGCGATCCTGCGCGCCATTCCGGACAAGCTGGGCGGTGTTCTGGCGATGTTCGGCGCGATTGCGGTGCTGTTTGTACTGCCATGGCTCGATACCTCCAAGGTCCGTTCCATGAACTACCGTCCGCTTGGCCGTCAGTTCTTCTGGATCTTCGTGGTGGTCTGCATCGGGCTTGGATATCTAGGGGGCAAGCCAGCAGAAGGCGGCTACATCCTCTGGGCGCGTATCTTCACGGTCTACTATTTCGCCTACTTCCTGGTCATCCTGCCAGTGCTCGGCTTCATCGAAAAGCCGAAGCCGCTGCCGGCATCGATCAACGAGGCGGTTTTGGCCAAACATGGCGTTTCTGCTGCGGCAGAGGCAAAGGCCTGAACGAGCGAGGAGAGGGAAGACCCATGATTACGCTTACCAAAAATGCGGTTCGCGCGCTCGTTGTCGCTGGTGCCCTGGCGGTTTCTGCCGCCGGTGCCATGGCATCCGGCGAGGGCGGCCATCACTATGTCAAGCAGGACTGGAGCTTTGCCGGACCGTTCGGCAAATTCGACAAGGCCCAGCTGCAGCGTGGCTTCAAGATCTATCGCGAGGTCTGCTCAAGCTGCCATTCCATGGAATATGTTGCTTTCCGCAACCTGGGTCAGGATGGTGCGCTGGGCTTTACCGAAGATGAAGTCAAGGCAATTGCGGCTGAGTATGAAGTGGAAGACGGCCCGAATGCCGACGGTGACATGTTCACTCGTCCGGGCAAGCCGTTCGATCACATCCCGTCGCCATTCCCCAATGTGGAAGCCGCCGCTGCCGCCAATGGTGGCAAGGCACCGCCTGATCTGTCGCTGATTGCCAAGGCCCGTGCCGCGTCCGTTGGTCCGGATGTCGGAATCGAGGTTTTCAACGACATCCTGCGATTGATCTGGCATCCGCTGACGACCTATCAGGAGTATGGCGCAGACTATATCTTCGCGTTGCTGACCTCCTTTGAGGAAACGCCGGAAGACCTGAAAGAGGTCGTAGGTGACAAATACTACAACCCGGCCTTCGGCTCCGGCGTTGCCATCGGCATGGCGCCTCCGCTCTCTGACGAGCTGGTGGAATATACCGACGGAACGCCAATGACCACCGAACAGTATGCCAGGGACGTCACCGCCTTCCTGATGTGGGCGGCTGAGCCTAAACTGGAAGAACGCAAGCATGTGGGTGTCAACTCCCTCATCTTCCTTGTCGTTCTGTCTTTCCTGCTGTTCTTCACCAAGCGCAAGCTTTGGTCCGGGGTCAAGCACTGATCGATCGGATGATCCGAGACAGTTATCAGAAGGGCCCCGATGGGGCCCTTTTTTGTGGCCTTGTCCGTAGTCGCTTGTGGCGGAAGGGATATGCGACGATTGTTCCGAAGGAAACTCGCGCGGAGGGCTTGCGAGAAAGATGAAATAATATATACGAATTTATAAATATCTACCATAGAGAGGCAAAATGCCGGGCAAGAAAGACATTAGACCTACGAACAGGAAAAGCGGGCGTGTTTCCCTTGCCGAAGTCGCAGCACATGCAAGCGTGTCAATCGCAACGGCCTCTCGAATCATCAATGGCATCACCAACAAGGCGTCCACCGAGACCATCGAGCGCGTCAAGGCTTCGGTTGAGGAGCTGCACTATCGTCCGGCGAGCATCGGCAGAGCCCTGCGCTGTCAGGAGAGCCGGATTGTCGGGTTGTTGGCTGCGGCGATCGAGAATCCGATGATGGCGGCCATCGCGGCGTCGATTGAGCAGGCGTTGCGCAATGAAGGCTATGTGATGTCGCTTTGCGATACCTACGAACGGGCGGAGGTGCAGGATGAGTATCTGCTGGAGATGCATGCGCAGTTGGCGCGGGCGGTCATCATCATCGGGGCGGTGAAGAGCCCGGTGCTTGACCGCATGCGGACCGATGGCCCGCCGTTGCTGTTTGTCAACAGGCCTGATCCAGGCCACGCTCGTAGCCCCTATGTGGGAATCGACAACTATCAGGTCGGGCGGGATGTGGCGGATCTGTTGATTGAACGGGGTATTCGCCGGGTCGGCCTCATTCATGCTTCTCTGGATGCCACAGCGGCAACACTCCGACGTCAGGGGGTGTTGGATGGTCTGGCTACGGGCGGCGTCGGCGAACATCAGGTTGTTCATGCCCATGTCGAGGGGCTCAGCCATCTCAAGGTCGGATATGACGCGATGCAACAGCTATTGGCTTTGCCGAACCCTCCCCGAGTGATCCTGTGCATGAGCGATCTGCTGGCCTATGGTGCCTACCGTCGGGTCGTGGAGGCCGGTTTTGATCCGGTTTCGGACTTCGGCTTCATCGGCTTTGATGAGAATCCGCTAAACCCGTGGATTGCCGGCTGGCTGAATTCCATTGGTGTGTCTGCCGATCGCTATGGGCGCGCGAGCGTGGATGCGCTCAAGGCGATCTGGAACGGAGACGAGCGCTATGGGCCGGTTTATCTTTCCCACAGCCTGCGGCTCAATGGAAAGCCGTTGCCCGGCGAGTTGTCCTCCGGGGTTTGAAGGCGTCATCCGGTCTTGGTTTGTGGAGAGTATAGGGGGGCTGATGCAGTGTGGGATGCAGATTGCGTTGGAAACTGTTGTCGCACTGGCGCGGCAGGGGGTTATCTGCTATTGCAGCCGTAAAGCCTGCGGCAACAGGCTATTTCAAGGTCCGGGCGGTCGCGCTTCTGCATGACGGATGGGGCAAGAGAGCCCCTGTTCTCAAGCCTTTCGGGTTATTGTCTCGGCTGTCCTACCCCTGTCAACGCTCAATGTGCAGGTGGGCCGCCAGGCGAACATGCCGATGAAAAGTCGTTGCCGTGCAAAGATTGCGAGAAGCGGAGCCTTTTGAATGTCCAGCAGTGAAAAAATCGACCTGAAAGATCTGATCCGGTCCATTCCCGACTACCCGAAACGAGGAATCATCTTCAGGGATATCACCAGTCTTATTGCCCATGCGGAAGGGTTTCGTCAGTCCATCCGCGATCTCTGTGCTCCCTATGTTGATCTGCAGATCGACAAGGTGATCGGCATTGAGGCCCGCGGCTTCATTTTCGGTGGTGCCATGGCCGACTATCTGGGCGTCGGCTTTGTTCCGATCCGCAAGCAGGGCAAGCTGCCCGGTGCCGTAGTTGCGCAGGACTATTCGCTGGAATACGGCACTGACCGCATTGAAATGCATGCGGATGCGGTGGCTCCGGGTGAGAGGGTAATTCTGGTCGATGACCTGATCGCCACCGGCGGTACGGCGATTGCGGCCATCGAGTTGCTGCAGGGTGTTGGCGGTGAGGTTGTTTCGTCGGCCTTCGTAATCGACCTACCTGATCTGGGCGGAGCATCTCTGCTCCGGGAGCGCAATGTCAACGTCCACACGCTGGTCGATTTTGAAGGGCACTGATGGTGTGGCGGATGAGAGCAGGGATGTCTGGTTGCGACTTTCTGTGACTTAATGGCGCGTTTAGGTGTTTTTCCAGAGGCATGCGGCGGATTTGGGATAGGATAGACCTGTCTCAGAACGATGATCTCGACGAATGGTCTCAACTCAATGGAGGTTGCTCATGACCGTCAATGTAGGAAAGCTTGACCGGATATTGCGCGTCATTGTTGGCGTTGTCTTGCTGGCGATTGTCTTTGTCGGGCCGCAGACGCTGTGGGGGCTGCTTGGTATCGTGCCTCTGGCGACCGGCCTGTTCCGGTTCTGCCCGCTCTATCTGCCGCTCGGGCTCAATACCTGTGAGCGGTCTGACTGATCGGATGCAGATTGCTGCTCATGCCTTCAACAAGAAAAGCCACGCCGGGTTGTCGGCGTGGCTTTCTTCTTTTCTATCCTGGGAGGATACGGTTCAGACCGGCCAGATCTGCTGGAGTTTTTCGCCAGCCAGAATGCGGTCGCGGGCGGTGGCTTCCTGTTTGCCCAGGGCATCGGCCTGATCAGCGACGGCCTTGACATGTTCTTTCGGGATCACGACGACGCCGTCGATGTCGCCGAAAATCACGTCGCCCGGCTTGACGGTTGCCTTGCCAATGGTCAGTGGAACCTGGCTTTTGACGGGTTCTTTCTTGCCCGTGACACCGATCGGGCTCGGCGCGGTGCCGAACAGCGGGTAGCCGAGGGCGCGGACCTGTGCCAGATCGCGAACCGTGCCGTTGACGACGGTGGCAGCTGCACCCGCGGTCTTGGCGCCGGTGCTCATCAGCTCGCCTGAGCAGGAGCCTGGGGCGCAGGATGCATCACAGACAAGAATCGCCCCTTTGGGGGCATTGTCGATGGCGTTGTGATAGACATCCTGAGGTTCGCCCTTGCGGTCAGACGGGGCGAACAGGACGGTAACTGCGGGGCCGCAAACAATCTTGCCCGGCTCCAGAGCGCCCAGCAGGGAAATGCCTTCAAGGCATCCCCAAAGCCCGAGGGCTTCCATGCTGTCGTGGATGTCGCCGGAGTACCATTTTTTCAGACGTTCGATTGCCTCCCAATCAGTATCTGAATAATCGAAGTCAGCCATATCAATCCTCTTCCTTGGCCTGTTTGATGTTGGATTTTTCTATGGCCTGGCGCAGATAGTTGGCGCTCTTGTCGATTTGTGCTCGGATGAGCTCCACTGCTCCCGCATCATCGCTCTTGCGGATCTTCTCAAAAATGTCGGCATGCTCGTCATAGGCATTGCTGAGAGATTTGATCGGCACCCGGCTGGTTACGTGGATGACATCGTTGATCAGGCCTGAGAAATTGTCATAGATCCGCATCAGCACCTGGTTGTCGGTTGCATGCACGATGGCCAGATGAAAGGCCGCGTCGGCATTGACAAATGCGGGAAAATCCTTGTCGTCCCGCGCCTTTTTCATGGCAGCGAGCGCTTCCTCCACCCTTGTATAGTCCGGGTTCTGGAGATTGGTCAGGATAATCAGGGATTCAGTCTCGATCATCCGGCGAACAGCCATCAGCTGCAGCAGATAATTGGAGTCGGAGTAGAACTGCTGGCGGACGGTCACCGCGAGGGCGTCGAGGTAGTTGTTGACGTCATCACGCACGACTTCGGTGCGTTCGCCATGGCGGCGTTGTACCAGTCCCTTGACTTCCAGTTCCTGAATGGCCTCGCGTACAGCCCGGGTGGAAACGCCGAATTCACGCGCGATCGCGCTTTCCGATTCCAGACGGTCTCCGATCTTCAGCTCTCCATTGAGGATACGGCTTTCGAGCACCGATGATACCACCGAGTGCAGCCTGCCGCGTTTCAGCGGGGTCTGGATTGTTTCACCTATTTCAGCCATGCCAGCCATTTGGCCTCCATGAATCTCATCTTTTGGTTATGTTGACAATACTCATGACATGAGTCATAAGTCAAGTGTTATCTATACGCGCCTCGGAGGGATCGAGGCCCGTATGGGAGGATACTTATGGGAGGTTAAATATATGAGCCCACAATTCAAGCGCATCGTTCGTACATCTGTTGCAGCAATGGCCCTTTGCACGATCGCTGGCAGCGCCTTTGCCGCATGGCCGGAACGTGCCGTCACCATTATCGTGCCATGGTCTGCCGGTGGTGGCACCGATGCCACTGCCCGTATGGTTGCTGCTGATCTGCAGGAACATTTCGGTCAGCCCTTCAACGTCGTCAACCGCACTGGTGGTGGTGGTCTGGTTGGCCATGCCGCAATCGCCAATGCCAAGCCGGATGGCTATACCCTCGGTGTGATCACCATCGAAAGCACCATGTATGAAAGCCAGGGTCTGCCCGGCGTCACGCCAAAGGACTATGACTTCATCGGTCGCTACAATGCTGACGCCATCGGCATCAACGTTTCCACCAAGGCCAGCTATGGTTCCGCCAAGGATCTGATTGATGCGGTCAAGGCAAATCCGGGCAAGATTACCGCTTCGGGTGCCAACCGTGGCGGTCTGTCCCATCTGGCATGGGCCGGTCTTCTGAACACCCTTGATATTGCCCCTGACGCAAGCGTCTGGGTGGCTTCCGACGGGTCTGCTCCTGCCATGCAGCAGATCGCTGCTGGTGCCATTGACGTTGTTTCCACCTCTCCGGCCGAAGCTCGTTCGCTCGTCGAGGCAGGGGAAGTGAAAACGCTGGCCCTGATTTCCGGCGAACGCAGTGAACTGTTCCCGGACATTCCGTCTACCGACGAAATCTTCGGCATCAAATGGTCGCCAATGCCGTTCCGCGGTCTGGCCGGCCCTGATGGCATGCCGAAAGAAGTCATCGATGCGCTTTCCAGCGCCCTCAAGGGCATCACCGAAGACGCAAAATTCAAGGACTTCATGAAGTCTCGCGGCTTCTCGGTAGCCTATCAGGACGCTGACACCTTCAAGGCAACCGTCATGGCCGACTATGAAGGCCTTGGCAAAACCATGAAAGCTGTCGGACTGGCAAAATAACGCCTCTCGCGGAGAGTATCTCATGAGAATTAGCGACCGGGTCATTGGACCTGTGTTACTGCTCTTCGGAGTGGTGGTGATTTGGGGGGCCTCCGGGCTCCCCACTGTCCCCGGTGTAAGGTTCGGTGCGGACCTGATGCCATCCCTGATCGGTTTCTGTCTGATCGGACTTGGCCTTTCCATCGCCGTCGGAGGGTTTGCCTCCAAGGAACGCGACAGGCTTCTGGACATTTCCGAGTGGAATGTTTCCCTACGCCACAAGCTGGCCGCCATCTGGAGCCTTGGCGGGCTCATTCTGGGTGGTCTGCTGTTTGAAGTCATCGGCTTCCCGCTGCTGGGTGTCATCTATATGGCCGTGCTGATGACCTTGATGGGAACCCGTCCCAGAACCACAGCTGCCGTTTCCATTTGTGTGGTGGCCGCGCTCTACATCGGCTTTTCCAAAGGTCTGCTGGTGCCTCTGCCTGCAGGTCTGCTGGGAGGAATCCTTCCATGATGAGTTTTGACATTCTGGCTTCGGCGCTGGGCGTGGTCATGCAGCCTGCCGTGCTGATTGCCATCTTTCTTGGTGCGGTCTATGGCCTGTTCATCGGGGCCTTGCCCGGATTGACGGCGACCATGTCGACCGCGCTGCTCGTTCCCATTACCTTCTATATGGATCCGCTGCCGGCGATTGCCCTCATCGTTTCCAGTACGGCGATGGCTATTTCTGCCGGCGATATCCCGGGCACGTTGCTGCGAATTCCCGGCACGCCTGCATCGGCGGCCTATACCGATGAATCCTTCCAGATGACCGTGCATGGCAAGGCCAGTCAGGCTTTGTCGCTGGGCTTCTTCTTCTCGGCGATGGGGGGGCTGATCGGTGCGACCGTGCTGCTGGTCACTGGGCCGCTGCTGGCGCGGGTTTCACTCAACTTTTCCAGCTTCGAGTTCTTCTGGCTGGCTGTGCTTGGTCTTCTGACCTGTGCACTGGTGAGCGGCAGCAACATGGCGCGCGGGTTCGTGTCGCTGATGTTCGGCCTGTTGATTGCCACTGTCGGTCTCGACGTGACAACGGGGGCTCCCCGTTTCACCTTTGGTCAACTGGAACTGATGGGGGGTGTGTCCTTCATTCCCGTCATGATCGGCATGTTTGCCTTTTCCGAGATCCTGCGCGGGTTCACCACCAGCAAGACCGGCGAGCAGTCCATGCCCAACATCGGCAAGATTGTTCCCTTCAAGGGGATTGGCGGCCTGCTGCGCAAATATCCCTTCTCGGCCATTCGCGGCGCAGCCCTTGGTACCTCTGTTGGTGCCTTGCCCGGGGTTGGCGGCGATCTGGCAGCCTGGATTGCCTATGGCATGAGCCGTCGCTTCTCCAAGACGCCGGAGAAATATGGCACAGGCCACCCTGAAGGCCTGATCGAGGCGACATCCTCGAACAATGCCGGCCTGTCGAGTGCCTGGATTCCGGCCCTTGTGTTCGGTATCCCCGGTGATGCGGTGACGGCCATTGCGGTCGGCGTGCTGTTCATGAAGGGGGTTGCCCCCGGACCACGTCTGTTCGTTGAAAACCCGACGATGCCGACGGCCATCATCATGACCTTCTTCGTCTCCAACCTGCTGCTGTTTCCGCTTGGCTATGTGGCCATCAAGATTGCCCGGCACGTGCTTTCGATCCCCCGTTCGGTGATCGTGCCGATCATCCTGATCTGCTGCTTTCTTGGCTCCTATGCGGTCAACAACACCCTCTACGGTGTCTGGATCATGCTGATTGCCGGTGTTGTCGGCTACCTGATGGAGCGCAACGGCTTCCCCATTGCTCCGGTCATTCTGGGCCTCGTGCTCGGGCCGGTTCTGGAACGCAACTTCATCATGTCCATGCAGATCACCAACGGCAATTTGCTGGGCTTCTTTGAACGGCCGATCGCCTGCGGGCTGGGTCTGCTGATCTGTGCCATCTTCCTGTTCTCCGTGATCAAGTCGGTGCGGCGCTGGTTGAGTGGTGATGCCGAGCGGCGGCGCAAGAACCTCATTGAAAATGCCAAGGACGTTGTCCAGACACGATCCGGCGACGCGTGAATGCAAGAACAAATACAGGGCTGATGATACTGGCGGCCCGAAAATCAATATCGAAAGGACTACCCAATGTATAATCCGTTTTCCGTTGAAGGGCGCGTTGCCATCGTGACCGGCGGTCTGGGCCAGATCGGGACCCAGCTCTGCACCACGCTTGCCCAGGCTGGCGCCAAGGTTGCCATCTATTCCCGTCGCCCGTTCAGCAAGGAACAGATCGCGGAGAAATTCCCCGGCCTCGAAGACAACATCAAGGTCTATGTCGCCAGCGTCAAGGACAAGGACGCCCTCGAAGCCGCGACTGAACAGCTGATCAAGGATTGGGGTGTGCCCGACATTCTGGTCAACAACGCCGGCATCGACTCCAAGCCGAATGGCGACGCAGACCAGAACGCTCCGTTCGAGGTCTATCCGAAGAAATATTGGGACGACATCATCGAAACCAACCTGACCGGTGTCATGCTGACCTCGCAGGTTGTCGGCTCCAAGATGGCTGAAGCAGGCAAGGGCTCGATCATCAACATCGGCTCGATGTATGGCATGGTTTCCCCGAACCAGGCCCTTTATGCCTATCGTGAAGAACGCGATGGCAAGCCGTTCATCAAGGCTATTTCCTATGCAGCGTCCAAGTCGGGCCTCATCAACATGACCCGTTATCTGGCCACCTACTGGGCCAAGAAGGGCGTTCGCGTAAACCTTGTCACCTACGGCGGCGTGAAGACCGGATCGTTCGACAAGGAATTCATCGATGCCTTCCTGCAGCGCGTGCCGATGGGACGTCAGGCCAATATCGAGGAATTCAGCCCGATCATTCACTTCCTCGGCTCTGATGCGTCGTCCTACATGACCGGTGCAAACCTTGTTCTGGACGGTGGCTTCACCAGCTGGTGATTACGAACAAGCGATAGGTTTTTCCGCAAGAGCGGAAAGAGACAGGACGCTCGGCGGGATTGCCCGCCGGGTGTCGAGCTATTTGGAGAGGAGGGTCTTCATATGACCAAGATAGCGCTCGTTGTGAGCGGTGATTTGCGTGAAAGTGCCAATACGACCTGCTGGGCAGCCCAGAAGGCGATGGAGGACAAGCTGGCGTCGGTTCTGGCCGGTATGGGGCATGAGCTTTGGCGCGCCCATCCGGTGAAGGCCGAGGGCCACGGGTTCATCTCGTCCCAGCGTGAGGGGATGGACGTGTTTGCCGGGATCGACCCGGAAATGCCGCTGATCGTGGCCGAGGCCGTCTGGCAATATTCCCACCATGTGTTGCCGGGCCTGACGACCCACAAGGGACCGATCCTGACCGTGGCCAACTGGTCGGGCCAGTATCCGGGGCTTGTCGGCATGCTCAACCTCAATGGTTCCCTGACCAAGGCTGGTGTCAAATATTCAACGCTCTGGAGCAAGGATTTCGAGGATGCCTTCTTCCTTGATGGCCTCAAGAGTTGGCTGGAGACGGGCGAAGTCATCCATGACCAATCCCACGTAAAGCCCTTTGATGCCGCTTCTGTTGTTGCCGAGGACAAGGCGCTGGCTGGCAGGATTGCTGCCGAATGGCGCAAGGACAAGCTGATCATGGGAGTCTTCGATGAAGGCTGCATGGGCATGTACAATGCACTCATTCCCGATGAGCTGCTGATGCCGATGGGCATCTTCAAGGAACGCATGTCCCAGTCCGCGCTCTACTTCGCGGCAACCCAGGTGCCGGTCGAGGAGGGCAGGGCCGCCTATCAGTGGATGGTCGACAAGGGCATGACCTTCCATCTAGGCTCGGACCCGAAAAGCGAACTGACAGAGGATCAGGTCATCGACCAGTGCCGGATGTATATTGCTGCGGTGCGGCTTGCCGACCAGTTCGGCTGTGCAGCCGTCGGTATCCAGTATCAGCAGGGTCTGAAGGATCTCTGGCCAGCCTCCGACCTCATCGAGGGAATGCTGAACAACTCCGACCGTCCGCCGGTTGCCCGCGCTGACGGCTCGATCATTCGCGATGGCGAGCCGATCATCCATTTCAACGAGGTCGACGAGTGTGTGGCGCTCGACGCGTTGATGATCAACCGGGTGCACAAGGAACTGGGGCAGCCGATCGAAACGACGCTGCATGACATCCGTTGGGGTGACAAGGACGAGGGCGGCACCGTGGACGAGTTTGTCTGGGTGTTCGAGATCTCAGGTGCTGTGCCTCCCGCCCACAACAAGGGCGGCTGGGCCGGTTCGGAAAGCTACCGTCAAACGCCGATGTTCTTCCCGGCCGGTGGTGGCACCATCAAGGGATATGCCAAGGCGGGTGACATAATCTGGAGCCGCATCTTTGTCGAAGACAACAAGCTGCATCTGGATATCGGCCGCGGCAAGGCCCACGAACTGACGCCAGAAGAATGCGAACGTCGCAGCCGGGCAACCGACTATCCGTGGCCGATCATGAATGCCACGCTCAGCGGGGTTGATCGCGACACCATGATGGGACGGCACAAGGCCAACCACATCCAGGTGGTCTATGCCGATGACGAAGCTGCTGCAAGACGGGCAATCAACATGCGCGCAGCACTCGCCGAAGCGCTCGGCATCAGCGTCTGTCTCTGCGGCGATATCTGATCGCTACGCAATGGCATCATGTGAAAAGCCCGTCCCGTGGATGATCCCTCGGGGCGGGCTTGTTGTTTGCAGTGTCATGCAGCAGGGGCCATGCCCCTAGTGATGATGCTGATGATCCACGATATTGGCGCGCGGAGCGAGCCATGGCAGAAGGGCTGCCAGTCCGAATACTACCGTGATGATGCCGAACATCTCCAATGTGGAGAGCAGCACGCTCTGGTGATAGATCGTGTAGCTGAGGCTGCCGACGGCGGCCTCGTGGGACATGCCGCTCTGCATCATGTCGGAGATGACCCGGTCGGTATTGGGCATCATGTTGACCAGCTCGTTCTGCTTGACTCGGGCGGTGTTCTGCCATTGGGTCTGCACCAGCGAGGTGGCAAAGGCGCCGGCGAGGGTTCGCATGAAGTTGGAAAGACCTGCTGCGTTGGCCTGCTCGTGCGGCTCCACCGTTGCCAGTGCCAGCCCGGTCACGGGGACGAAAAACATTACCATGAAGGGGCCGGTGAACAGCGTTGGCCATGCCATCTGCAAGAAGGTGACGTCGCCGTTGAAGGTCATGCGCCATGCCATCATGGCCCCGAGGCCGAGAAGTCCGGTCGAGAGGATGATGCGGGCATCGACTACCTCGACGACCTTGCCGACAATGGGGGCCGAGACCATCGCCAGAACGCCCATGATGCCGGTGGCATAGCCAGCCCAGGTGGCGGTGTAGCCCATGTTCTGCTGCAGCCATAGAGGCAGGATCACCACCGAAGCGAAGAAGGCGGCAAAGCCCCCAGCAAAGGTGATGGAGGCTGCCGTAAAGCCCCTGTGGCGGAAGATGCGCAGATCGACAATCGGGTTTTCGTCGGTCAGTTCCCAGATCAGGAAAGCCAGAAAGCCGATCAGCGCAACCGCCCCCAGAATGCAGATTTCCGGTGAGGAGAACCAGTCCTTGTCGCGACCTTCCTCGAGCATCACTTCCAGCGCACCGACCCAGACAATCAACAGTCCCAGACCAATCGCGTCGATCTTGGCCTTGGCTTTCGGATCGGGTTGATGGCGCAGGAAGGCCCAGACCACCAGACCACCGATGATGGCCACTGGCACCTTGATGTGAAAGATCCACTGCCAGCCGTAGCTGTCGCAGATGATACCACCCAGAATCGGCCCGGCAATCGGTCCGATTAGCGTCGTCATGGCCCACAGAACCGAGGCGGCAGTTGCCTTTTCTTTCGGGAAAATCCGCATCAGCAGCATCTGGGATAGCGGCATGATAGGGCCGCCGACCAGGCCGAGCAGCACACGCCCGAGAATGAGCGAGTTGAGCGAATTGGCCATGCCGCAGTAAAGGGAGACAAGCGCAAAGGCGAAAAAGCAGAAAATGAAGGTGCGTGCGGCCCCGAATTTCATCGCCAGCCAGCCGGTCAGGGGAACCGTGATGGCCTCGGCCACCGCATAGGAGGTGATGACCCATGTACCCTGTGACATGGAGACACCCAGCGATCCGGCGATGGTGGGCACCGACACGTTCGCAATCGTGCTGTCGAGCACGACCAGAAAGTTGCCGGTGCCGATGGCCAGCGCAGCAATGAGCAGGCTGGCCCCCGTCAGGGGCCGGCTTTTGCTGTCGTCGTTCATCATCTTTTCGTGTCCTCTATGTCCGTCTATTCAGCAACGCGAATGTCGGCTTCCATGGACAGCCCCACTTCCAGCGGGTGGTCTTTCAGCTGCTCGGGATCGAGAGCGACACGGACCGGCAGGCGCTGGACAACCTTGATCCAGTTGCCGGTGGCGTTCTGGGCGGGTACTGCGGAGAAGGCCGCGCCTGTACCACCGGAAAAGCCGACAACGGTGCCGTGGAACTCAACGTCGTCGCCATAGAGGTCCGAATGCAGGATCACAGGCTGTCCGGCCTTGACTTTTTCAAGCTGCACTTCCTTGAAGTTGGCATCGACATAGACTTCATTGAGTGGCACGACGACCATCAGGCGCATGCCCGGCTGAACCCGTTCACCAACCTGAACCCGGCGCATGGAGACAACCCCGTCAACCGGTGAGCGGATGATGGTGCGGTCAAGATTGACCTGAGCCTGATCACGTTGGGCTTTGGCGACGAGTACCTGCGGGTTTTCTTCCACGGTGGCACCTTCGATCATGGCGGCGTTGGCCATCTGCTGGCCCTGAGCGGCTTCAAGTCCTGCGCGGGCGGCTGCCAGAGAGGCTTCTGCTGCACCGAGATTGGCTTCGGCATTCTTGAAGGCGGTTTCGGCCATGGTCAGTTCGTCGCCTGAGACGGAGCCGTTTTCAACCAGGGTCTGGCGCCGTTCAAGGTCGATCTTGGCCTTGGCAAAGTTTGCCTCAGCCATTGTGTATTGAGCCTCGGCACGCTGCTGGTCGGCCTTGCGACCCTCGATCTGGGCCAGAAGCGTCTTGTCGGTCGCATTGAGTGCCTTTACGGCACGCAGGGCCTGCTGATAGCCGGCTTCGGCCTGCTTGAGATGTAGCGCGGCGTCAGTGTCGTCCAGCACCACCAGGATGTCGCCCTTGGCAACATGCTGGGTATCGCTGACGTGCACTTCAGTGACCGGAGCGGCAATCAATGGCGTGATGTTGGCCATGTCGGCGCCGACATAGGCGTTGTCGGTGACCACGTGCTTGGAGCCATAGAGCGTATCATAGGCATAATAGGCGCCGGACACCGCAGCAACGGCGACGAAAAGGCCCAGGAACATCGGCCAGCGTTTGCTCTTCCTCGGGGGCACGCTGTTAGGCTCGTCGAAGATCTTCTCGACATTGCTGTCGCGCTTGCTCTCTGCAGAAACTTTACTCATATCGTTCACTTGGTTTTCTCCATTTCGCGGAAGCCTCCACCAAGAGCTCGGACCAACTGTACATCAAGCGCAAAACTCCGCGCTTGCAACGCTGCCGCGGCACCGCGGGCGCCAATCATGGCGTCTTCGGCGGCTAGGACTTCAAGATAGGTTGCAAGGCCGCCTTCATAGCGGTTCTTGACAATGTCGTAGGCATTCTGGGCCGCCTTGACGGCTTTCTGTGTGGCATCGAGGCGTATGGAAAGCTGGCGTTTGCTGACCACCGCGTCGGCCACATCCTTGAGGGCTCTGACGAGAGTCTGGTCATAGGTCGCAACAGCCATTTCCTGGCTGGCTTTCGAGCGGGCGTAACCAGCCCTCAGTCGTCCGCCGTCGAGGATTGGCAGCGAGACGGCAGGTCCGATCGAGCCAAGGGTTGCATCCTGCTTCTGCAGCAGATCAAGGCCCAGCGCCTGTCTGCCGATCATCGCCGTCAGGTTGACGTTTGGATAGAAGGTGGCCTTGGCTTCCTCGATCCGCTTGACCGAGGCTTCCGCCCTTAGACGCGCAGCTACGATATCAGGGCGCCTGCCGAGAAGATCGAGCGGCAATTCTTTCGGCAAGCCATAATAGTGGCCGCCTCTGATCCGTGGGCGTTCGATGGCAAGGCCACGATCCGGCCCTTTGCCGAGAAGGGCAGCCATCTGGTTCTTGGCAAGGGCAATCGCCTCGTCAATTTCCGCAAGACCGGCGATGGTGTTCTGCTGGTTGGACTTGGCCCGCTCCAATGCACTTTCGTTTTCGAGCTGCTGGTTGTAGCGCGATTGCATCAGCTTCAGGCTGTCATTGCGCACTCGCAGGGCACTGGAGGCGGCATCACGGCTGGCATAAAGCGAGGCAAGCTGGGCATAGGCACCGGCTATGCCGGAGGAGACGGCCAGACGGGCGGCAGCGGCTTCCGCTTCGGCGGCCTGCTGTTCACCCTTCGCGGCCGCAAGAGCGGCGCGGTTCTTGCCCCAGAAGTCGATTTCCCAGTTGAAGTTGAGTGTGGCGATGCCGCCGTCGTTCCAGCCTTGTGGCACGAAGGCCTCGTCCATCAGATAATGATAGCTCTGGCGTTCCTGATCCGCAGAGGCGTGGGCGCCAAGGGTGGGGAACAGGCTTGAACGGGACATGCTGGTTGCTGCCTGGGCTAGCTTGAGGCGGGCTTCGGCCAACCGGATATCATTGGCCTCGGCCAAACCTTCCTGCATCAACTGATCGAGCTGTCTGTCCCTGTAGACTTCCCACCAGTGATCGGAGGGCCACTGGGCGGTTGAGGCGTGAAAGGACTTTCCAGTCTGATAGGCGCTGACGGGCTTGAATTCGGAAAGCGGGGTGTCTTTGGGGGGGATGGCGCAGCCGGCCAGCAGGCAAAGAATGCCAACGGCCATAGGCGTGGAGCGTCGTTTCTTCAGATGGAAAAGCGGCATGGTTGGGAGGTCCAGTCTAAGTGAGGCGGTAAACCGTACAGTTCGTTTTTGTTATATTCTTGTCTTGCAACAGTCAAGCTAAAACTGTACTGTGGTGTTCACTTAAGGAGTGTGTCGCATGCGGGTCAAGACAGATGAGAAAAGGCAGGAGATTCTGCGGGTCGCCGCCAAAATCTTCGGCCAAAACGGCTATCACGGTGCCAGTATGGCCGCTATTTCGGCAGAGCTGGGCGGGTCGAAAGCTACACTTTATAGTTACTTTAGCTCTAAGGAAGAGCTGTTTGCTGCTGTCCTGATGCAGTCTCTCGATGAGAGGGGGCAGGAGGTGTTTCTGGTCCTCGAAGAAAATGCGGATGCGGAACTGGCCGAACTGCTGCGAATCTTTGGCCGCAACTATCTGGAGTTCATCACCAACGAGGAGGTGTTTGCGCTGTTTCGTAGTGCCGTCTCCGAGGAATTCTCTGGCAAGCTTTCGCAGGAAATCTACAAGAACGGTCAGGTGCGAGGATGGGCCGAGGTGGAGGCCTATCTTGCCGACAAGATGAACCGGGGGATGCTTGCAGGGCCATCTGCCAAGATCCTCAGTCTGCATCTCAAGGGGCTGCTGGAATGTGGCATCGCCGAACCGATCATGTATCGCTGTCCACCCTATCTGGAGTTTGACGAGGCTGTTGATACGGCCGTGGCGGCCTTCATGCGGGCCTATGGATGCGCGCCACAGGCACAGATCTGAGGCTTCTTGTCATCGGGTGCGAAGCCGTCTGAGTCAATCGTCTCACCAATGAAAATATTTCATGGCAGGCATGGGGTCCTGGGAACATCCGGGCCTTTGAACCGTTGGTTCCAAGACCCCACATAAGGATAAACAAACGGTTCATCGCCCGTTACGATTCGAATGGGCGTCGCTTATTGAGACTTTTTGAATTTCAGGAGAGTGCCATGAAAGACCAATATGATATTGCAGTGATTGTCGGTAGCTTGAGAAAGGCTTCCATCAACCGCAAGGTTGCCAACGCCATCGTCAATCTCGCGCCGGACAATCTGTCCTTCCGTTTCGTTGAAGTTGGCAATCTGCCCTTCTACAATACGGACCTTGATGACGAGAATGCACCGGAAGAATGGAAAGCCTTCCGCGCTTCCATGGCGCCAGCTGATGGTGTGCTCTTTGTAACCCCAGAGTTTAACCGGTCGGTTCCGGCGCCTATAAAGAATGCGCTTGATGTGGGGTCGCGTCCGTATGGTCAAAGCGTCTGGGCTGGCAAGCCTGCCGGTGTGGTTTCCGGCTCGCTTGGCGGGATCGGCGGCTTCGGTGCCAACCATCACCTGCGCCAGTCACTCACTTTCCTCGATATGCCCACCATGCAGCAGCCCGAAGCCTACATCGGAACCTTTGGGGATCTGTTTGATGAAAATGACCAGATCACCAAGGACGGAACGCGCGATTTCCTCGCCAAGTTCGCGTCTGCTTTCGCCGACTGGGTGGCCCTGCATTCGAAGGATTGAGGCTTCGCCTCCTCTTTTATTGATGGCTCAACAAAAAAGCCTGTCCGGGTAGACCGGACAGGCTTTTTCATGTCGTTTGCGGGCAGGGGGCCTAGGTGTTGAATTTGAACAGCATGACGTCGCCGTCCTGCACGACATATTCCTTGCCTTCGTCGCGTGCCTTTCCGGCTTCCTTGGCTGCAGTTTCGCCGCCGAGCGTGACATAGTCGTTGTAGGCAATCGTCTGGGCGCGAATGAAGCCACGCTCGAAGTCGGTGTGGATGACACCGGCGGCCTGTGGGGCCTTGCATCCGCGGGTCACGGTCCAGGCGCGGGTTTCTTTCGGGCCTGCAGTGAAATAGGTGATCAGGTGCAAGAGGTCGTAGCCTGCACGGATCATGCGATCAAGGCCGGGCTCTTCAAGGCTGAGGGTTTCGAGAAACTCTGCCTGCTCGTCGGCGTCCAGCTGGGAGATCTCCGCCTCGATGGCGGCCGAGATCACGACAGCGCCCGCACCCTGCTTCTCGGCCATTTCTTCAACGGCCTTCGAGAATTTGTTGCCGGTGGCTGCGCTTTCCTCGTCGACGTTGCAGATATAGAGAACCGGTTTGGTTGTCAGCAGGTTGAGGCCGTTGACAGCCTTGCGCTCCTCATCATCGGCAACCTCGAGCATCCGGCCGGGCTTGCCATCGTGCAGCAGCTCCAGCAGACGGTCCATCAGCGCGGCCTGTAGCTTGGCATCCTTGTCACCGGTCTGCCCGCGCTTGCGCAGGTTGGCGACTCGGCGCTCAAGGCTTTCCATGTCCGAGATCATCAATTCGGTTTCAACGGTTTCTGCATCGGTCACCGGATCGATCTTGCCTTCGACATGGGTGATGTCGTCATCTTCAAAGCAGCGCAGCACATGCACGATGGCGTCCACTTCGCGAATGTTGGCCAGAAACTGGTTGCCGAGGCCCTCGCCCTTGGAGGCACCGCGCACCAGACCGGCGATGTCGACAAAGGTCAGGCGCGTCGGGATCAGTTCCTTGGAGCCGGCAATCTTGGCAATGGCATCCATGCGCGGATCCGGCACGGCAACGTCACCGGTGTTCGGCTCGATGGTGCAGAAGGGATAGTTGGCAGCCTGTGCTGCCGCGGTTTTTGTCAAGGCATTGAAAAGAGTGGATTTGCCGACGTTTGGCAGCCCCACGATCCCGCATTTGAAGCCCATTGCTATTCATCCTTGTTTCTGGTGACCAGACGCATCAACGCCTCGGCCATCGCATTCTTGGGGGGCTCCGGTGTGTCTCCGGAGTGGGCGCTGCTGCTGCCCCTGTTGGTGCTGTCCGAGCTGCCGGACGCGGCTTTCTCCCCGGTGCGGGGCGGGTTGCCGTCGGCGCTTGCGGACTGTGGTTTCGATTTCTTGTGGCCGTTCACCGGCGGAGCGATATGCTGGTTGAAGTCGGTCATGAAGCGACCGAGATCATGGTCGAGCATGCTTGGCACGGTGCGGGCGATGGCATCCAGAACCGGCTCGAGCCATTCCCTGTCGGCCTTGGCGAAATCACCCAGAACCCACTGGGTTACCCGCTCCCGGCCCGGATGGCCGATGCCCATCCTGACGCGGTGGAAATTATTGCCGATATGAGCACCCGTCGAGCGCAGACCATTGTGCCCAGCAACACCGCCACCCAGCTTGGCCTTGACCTTGCCGGGGTTCAGATCGAGTTCGTCGTGATAGACAAACACATCCTCAGGCGGGATCTTGTAGAAGCGGCAGGCTTCCGAGATCGCGCGTCCGGATTCGTTCATGTAGGTGGCTGGCTTGAGCAGGAGAACCTTGTGCGGGCCGATCTGGCCTTCGCTGATTTCACCCTGAAACTTGCGGCGCCAAGGGCCGAAACGATGCTGACGGGCAATCTCGTCGATCGCCATGAAGCCGATATTGTGGCGGTTGCCAGCATATTGGGGTCCGGGATTGCCAAGTCCGACAAGCAGATACATGGTGAAACCTCCCGAACCCCGAATTTGTGGGTCTGAACAATCAGGACCGATTATTCAGCTTCTGCTTCGCCTTCAGCTGGCTCGTTGAAGCCGGCCGGAGCAGCGATGGTAGCAATGGTGAAGTCGCGATCGGTGATCGTCGGGGTCACGCCAGCCGGCAGGGTGATTGCCGAGATGTGGATGGAGTCGCCGAGATCTGCGTCCTTCAGGTCGAATACGAAGGATTCCGGAATAGCGGTTGCCGGGCATTCGACTTCGACTTCGCGACGTACGATGTTGAGGGCGCCACCGCGTTTGAGACCCGGGCAGCCTTCTTCGTTGATGAATTCAACAGGAACACCAACGGTAATCTTGGTGCTGCTGGAAACGCGCAGGAAGTCAACATGCAGCGGGAAGTCGCGAACAACGTCGAGCTGGTAGTCGCGCGGGATCACCTGGATCTTTTCGCCGTCAACGTCAACGGTGATGATGTGGGTCAGAAAGCCACCTTTATGGATCTGCAGGGTTGTTTCCTTGTAGGGAATTGCCACAGAGATCGGGTCTTTCTTGTCGCCATAGATGACTGCAGGGATCTTGCCTTCGCGACGCAGGGCACGAGCGGACCCCTTACCGGCTCGGTCACGGCGTTCTGCTTTGAACTCAAAGTTAGCCATTGGATATACTCCTGAAAATAGAAAAAAGGCCGATCATTCGGCCCCGGTGCTGCAACTCCTCCAAGGGTGTAGAGGCAGCTGGAGGGCTTATAAGACATCAATTGGCCATTGGCAAGCGGGGGCAAGGCAGAAATCTGCGATTTTTCGTGTCAGGAGCGGGCTTGCTTCCCGCTTTGGTTCGTCTGGTCTGGATTCCACGCATAATTCAGGTGGATTCCAGACTACGGAGGGGCTGTGTTGCGTCGAGAATGTGCGAATGGCTCATGCGTTGAGCTAGGTGCTCGCTAGGAGGTCAACTGATCGCCGATACGCAAGACCTCGTCTACCAGCAGGTCAAGGTCTTCATATCTTGTTCGGTGGTTGCAAATGGCAATCCGCAGGCAATGATGTCCCTCGACAGTTGTGTCGGAAATCGCTGCGATGCCACTTTCCTGCATTTGCAGCATGATTTCCATATTCAATTCACGTAGCTTAGCCTCTGTCCCTGCTGGACGGACATAACGAAAGCACACGATATTGATCGTGGTGGGGGCCATCAGGTGCAGTTGGTCCGTGTTGCCGATCAATCGACTGAGATAATGCGCCTGTGCGATGTTCTGATCGATCAGCCGGCCGAATTTCTCAACACCCTGCTCCTTGATGGCGAGCCACACTTTCAAGGCGCGGAAGGCCCGCGAGGTTTGCAAATTGTAGTCGTGGAGATATTCGGCTGCCGCGATCCCTCGGGGCTTGTTCTCAAGATATTCTGGATGCAAGGCGAAGGTGTTGCGATGGGTGTTGGCGTCGCGGATAAGGGCGCAGCCTGCTTCAAATGGCACATGCAGCCATTTGTGGGGATCAAGGGCGAGGGAATCGGCCTTTTCAATGCCATTGACGAGCTGATGGTTCTTCGGTGCTATGGCAACAAGCGCACCGATACAACCATCGACGTGAAACCAGAGCTGTTCGTCCTTGCAAAGGGCTGCTATGGAGGGCAGGTCATCAATGGCACCCGTGTTGACAGTTCCTGCCGTTGCAATCACGCAGGCCGGAAGGTGTCCGGCGGACCGGTCTTCTGAGATCATTTTCTTGAGGGCGCTGATATTGATAGTGAAATCCGGATTTGATGGAACGCGCCTCAGGGCATTGTTGCCCATTCCAAGAAGTTCGACAGCCTGCTGATGACAACTGTGGACCTGATCCGATGCGTAAAACCGCAGCTGTTTCGGTAGCGCGGTAATCCCCTCCGCCCGAACATCGATGCCTGCCATCGCATTGCGTGCCGTGGTCAGGCCGATGATGTTGGCCATGGAGCCGCCACTGACGAGTGTACCGCTGGCGCTCTCTGGGAAACCCATCATCTGCTTGAGCCAATTGACGACCTGTCGATCAATGAGTGCCGCGGAGGTATTGCCCGCTCCCAGGTTGGACCCGTCAACGGAGGCCAGAAACTCGGCCAACGCGCCGGTAAAGCTGCCGGAGCCCATAAACCACATCCAGAAGCGGGGATGAATGTTGCCCATGGAGTAGGGTAGTAGGGTTTCTTTCAGCTCGGCATAAATGTCTGAAAGGGGTTTTGGCTGCAAAGGGGCTGGTTGGGTGAACGATACTCGAACGTCTGCAGGCATTTCCTGCCAGACCGGTCTGGTTCGAACGTCTTTGATATGAGCAACGGCGTCGTCGACAATATGATGTGCTAGGTCTTGAAGTGCTTTCCAGTCAAGCGGATCGAGGGTTTCTTCAAGTGTATCCATCTTCTGATTATTCATCGTTGTCTCCCTATGGTCGTTGCATCTCTCCGTATTAGTAAATTTACTTAATTATGCCCAGTATATGCATTTTGTGCGCAATGTCGATAGAGCGACGGACGGCAAGGAGTGGGGGCAGGCGGAGACCACGTTTCTTGGCTGCTGGCGAAAGGGCTCGTTATAGCGGCAAAAGAAAACAAAAGCCCGCAGCGTTGGGGAACGCTGCGGGCTTGTTTTGTTTCGGGCTATCGGTGGGGCGCCGGGCAGGGCACCTGTCGCCCTTTGACTTGAGTGCCTTCCTTCTTCCGCAGATCTTCGCGGAGCAAAGGCCTTAGTCGAACAGGGACGAGACCGACTGTTCGTTGGCCGTGCGGGAGATGGCTTCGCCGAGCAGGTTGGCGACGCTTAGAACGCGGATGTTGTGGGCGTTCAGAACCGCTTCTGTCGGTTCGATGGAATCTGTGATCACCAGTTCACGCAGTTTGGACGAGGTGATGCGAGCGACCGCGCCACCGGACAGAACGCCGTGGGTGATGTAGGCGGTCACGGATGCCGCGCCCTTGTTGATCAACGCTTCGGCCGCGTTGCACAAGGTGCCACCGGAATCGATGATGTCGTCGACCAGCACGCAGTTGCGGCCCGTTACGTCGCCGATGATGTTCATCACTTCGGATTCGCCTGCGCGTTCACGGCGCTTGTCGACGATGGAGAGCGGGGCGCCGATGCGTTTTGCCAATGCACGGGCACGAACCACGCCGCCGACGTCGGGAGAAACAACCATGACGTCTTCGACTTCGTTGCGTTCGAGAATGTCACGCGAGAAGACCGGAGCGGCATAGAGGTTGTCAGTCGGGATGTCGAAGAAGCCCTGAATCTGGGCTGCATGCAGGTCGAGCGTCAGAACACGATCGGCTCCGGCGTTGGAAATCAGGTTGGCGACCAGCTTGGCCGAAATCGGTGTTCTGGGACCCGGTTTGCGGTCCTGACGTGCATAACCGAAATAGGGAACCACTGCCGTGATGCGGCGAGCCGAAGCACGGCGCAGTGCGTCGATCAGAATCAGCAGTTCCATCAGATGGTCGTTTGCGGGGTAGGAGGTGGGCTGAACCACGAAGACATCCTGACCACGTACATTTTCGTGGACCTCGATGAAAATTTCCTGATCCGCAAATCGTCTTACGGAAACGTCGCTGATTTCAATGCCGAGATAATCGGCAATGCGTTTTGTGAGAGTCGGATTGGAATTGCCGGCGAGAAGTTTCATGAACCTTGTGCCCTGTCGCTTCGCAAGATTGGGGGAGCCGTTGGTCGGGGGGTTGGCTCCTATGCGCCCCTATTGATCAATCTTCTTTTCAACGATTGAAGGCTTCAACAGTTGAAAAACTGATCGATAGAAATTGAGTGGAGTGGATGCCGCGTTCCTGGAGGATGCGAAATAGTCTACGGGCCTTGTAAACAAGGAACCCCCATATTGTAAAGTTTATGTGACGTGCATCCGTGCATTTTTTTCAGAAAAGTCGCTCAAAAAAACACCACCCGGCCCTGATGGCGCCGGGTGGTATAGAAAAGTCTTAAGCCTTTCTATTCGGAAGGGCTCTACACCTTGAATTCTGCGACCGACTGCACGAGGCTCTGCGATACGGTCTTGAGCGACTTTGCCCGGTCTCTTGTCTGGCTGGCATTGGTTTCTCCGCTCCTGGCCCGTTCATTGAGGATCAGGCTGGTTTCCGACAGGCCGGAGGATGCGGAGGACATGTCGGTGGCTGCCAGAGAGATCTCGCCAATCCCCGTCGACAGGCCGGTGATCCGCTGCGTCATGTTCTCGGCCATGCTGCTGATGTGCGACGTGCTCTGGGCAATGTTGGAGGTCGAAAGACTCTGCTGGTGAGTCGTCTCGCGGATGGTTTCCACGCCTTCCCGAATGGCCAGAATGATCTTGGAGACCTCGTCGATGCCGGTCTGGGCACTGTTCGAGCCATTCTGGATGCGCGTGACCTTGGCCTGGATTTCCTCGACCGCCTTGGACGTCTGGACCGCCAGCTGTTTGACTTCATCGGCGACGACGGCAAAGCCCTTGCCGGCATCTCCGGCGCGTGAGGCCTCGATGGTGGCGTTGAGGGCCAGCAGGTTGGTCTGATTGGCCACGCTCATGATGAACTGGACGACGACGTCGATCTCCTTGGAGGCAGCAACCAGCGCCTCCATCGTCCGGTTGGCGTTTTCCGACAGGTTTGCTGCCTTCAACGAGATTTCAGAAGCGTTGTCGGCGTTGGATGCGATGGCCTGAACGGAATGGGCAAGGTCGCCAACTGTCGCGGACACCTCGCGGATCTCGTCCGACATGTTTCTGGCTGAGGCGACGATTTCCTCACCGTAGCGTGCCATTTGGCTGGAGATGTCCTTGGTCGAGCCGATGCGGGTTTCTACGCCAGAGACCACATTGTGCATGCTGCTGGAATGGTTGGCCAGCATCTGCGAGTTGCTGGTGAATTCCTGTGAGATCTCGACCAGATTCTGCGAGGTTTCATCGACGGCCACCGCCTGCTTCGAGATTTCGGAGACGAGGTGATGGACCTTGTTGACGAAAGGGTTGATCACCTGGGCCAGTTCGCCCATTTCATCCCCCGAGGTTTCGTCAAAGCGGCTGGTCAGGTCGCAGGTGCCTTCTGTCATCTCGATGAGCTTGCGCTGCAATTCGCCGGTGCCAAGGGATGCTCCATGCTCGGCGATGTTGAGACCCTGGAGTTCGTCTTCGACGCTGACGCGCAGACCGACAACCAGGTCGATGAGCTTGAACATGACGAAAGCCATGGAGAAGGCCCAGCAGAAGCAGATGAGAACGGCCTGACCCTGCACGAGGAACTGATCAAGGCGCGAGCCTGCGGCCAGCTTGCTGTCGATCGCAAAGGGAGCCACGAGCAGGGTGCCGAGAGCACCGCCCACGCCATGAACCGAAACGGCGCCGACCACATCGTCCAGTCTCAGCCTGTGGGCGATGAAATCCTCGGCGACGCAGACGCTGATGCCGGCAATGATGCCGATGGCGACAGCACCGTGGGGATTGACCGCGTCGCAGCCAGCGGTGATGGCGACCAGCGCGCCGAGCATGCCGTTGATGGAGCGGCTCGGTTCAAAGACGTCGTCCACGACCCAGCCGAACAGGAAGCCGACGGTGCCGCCGAAGACGGCTGCGAGTAGCGTATTGGCAACGATGCGGGCGAAATCCGGAGTGCCGGCCGTGGTGGAGCCGCCGTTGAAACCGATCCAGCCAAACAGCAGGATGATGGCACCGGCCGAGGCCAGCACGATGGAATAGCCCTGAATCTTGTTGACCGAACCGTTCTTGTTGAACCGCCCAAGGCGCGGCCCGATGATGATGATGCCAGCCAGCGCAACCCATGCGCCGACGGAATGGACCACAGTCGAACCGGCAAAGTCGATGAAGCCCTTGTCGGCCAGCCAGGCGGTGTTGTCGCCTTCAAGCAGGTTGCCCCAGGCCCAGTGGCCAAAGACCGGATAGATGATCATGGAGATGAGCACGGAACTGGCCAGATAACCAGTAAAGGTCATGCGCTCGGCGACTGCGCCCGAAACGATGGTGGCCGAGGTGCCTACGAATACAGCCTGAAAGACGAAGAATGTGTAATTCCAGTCCGGGAAGGAGTCCCAGGCAAACAGGCTGGTTTCCCAGCCTACCCAACCGCCCATGCTGGCGCCGAACATCAGTCCAAAGCCGATGAGATAGAACAGGGAGACCGAAATCAGAAGGTCGAGGATGTTTTTCTGGGCAACGTTGATGGAGTTCTTGGATCGTACCATGCCGCCTTCCAGAAGCAGGAAGCCGACCTGCATCAACAGCACAAGGGCAGCCGCAGTCATGGTCCAGATATGGTTGGAATTGATCTGCTGTGCTTCTATGCCCCGGGCGATCTGGTTCTCCAGCTCGGCTATGCGTGCCTCAAGGGCAGGATCAGCAAAGGCGGAACTTGCTGATAATAAAAAAGTAACAAATAATAGCGTTATACTACTTACGTGAACGAGATTTATTAGACTGCGTTTGAATAGGAAGCAGTATTTCATTATTCCAGTCCCCTAGGAAATTTATCTATTTTGGGGAATGGTATTTTTGTTGTTTTTAATTGTGGTTAATAATTTTTATATCGACAATAACGAGGCGTTTTGTCGCATATTATGAAGATAAAAATGAAAAATAACTTTGAAAAATTCTAAATCTTTGGATTGTTGCTTAGGTATATATGGCAATGTTGCCTATATATTGTTCATTTTGCTTAAAAAATATGCAGAATTTCTTGAATTGCTTGAAGGAAAAAAGCCGTGCTCTGCTTGTTGGGCAGACCACGGCTTTCATGTTCTATCATCCGTCTTTATGACTAGATGCTGGCGTGCCAGCTTTTGAGCTTGGCGGCGGTGTCGATGGCCACTTGATCCAGAACCGGACCGGTTACGCTGTCCCAGGGGTCGTTGGAGACCATCTGGGCCTTCTGGCTTCCGGTGATGCGGTTTACCCGCTTGCCCTTGGCGTCGAAAATGTCCCAGACATAGGAGACCACACAGTCCGAGCCGGACTGGCTGGCCGAAAAATATCCCTTGACGCGATGGGTGACCTTGGGGTCGGACCGGGTTACGACCGGCAGCGCTTGTTGCGCCACCCTGAGGCCGAGCGCCTTGGACAGCTCACGGGCGACGGTATTCGGTGCTCCGACCATCGGTTCAAAGGTCAGCATCGCCTTGGAAGCCGGTGCCTGATATTGGGTCATCTGACCAGCCGCCGGGGTGCCCGGAATGCTGGAGGCTGGCGGCAGGCCCGTGGTGTCGGACGTCGGCGGGAAGGCAGGGTCGGTCTGGTCCGTGGCGCCGATGTCGCCATCTGCCGGGGGCAGGCTTTCCAGAATGGAGGGAGGCGTGTCGCCGATTCTTCCGGGAGGCGTTGGCGCGCCTCCACCGGCACAAGCTGCCAGAAGCATCGCCAGAGAAGCCATCGCGGAAAATCTGCCAACCAAAGCCAGGTGCTTGTCTTGCATGTTTCATCACTCCGCATTTTTGTGCTCTCGTCGTCGTTCACGCCAAATGCCTCATTGGCGAAACGACAACAAGCCGCTTTCGCGGCTGTCACCAGACACGCGAAAAGCTTTCCTGTTGCGTTGTGTCCCTATCAAACAGGATTTGTTTTAACTCTTCTTTAAGAAGAATAAAAAGTTACCGGACGATGAGCTCGATTGGCAGGCTGGAGAGTGATTCCGGCTCTGCTTCGGTCGTCAGATAGGTCTGGCCAAGTGTCATGGCGACATTCTGCTCACTGTCCATGATGATCATGTGGGCAAACAGCGTCATGTGTGGGCAGATGGCAAATTCGTTGCCCCTATAGATCAACGGCCAATCCATCCAGTTGGGAGCAAAACGGGCGCCGACACTGTAGCCACAGGCGTTGAGGCGATGGGAGTGGGCCCCCATTTCATCGATCACCCGGGCGTGTTCATCGAAGATGTCGCCAATGACATGGCCGGGTCGCATGACCTTTTCCACGGCCAGCAGGGCTTCCCTTGCGATCTCGAACAGTTCCTGATGACGGGCAGAGGGCCGACCAATGACAAGGGTACGCATTGCCGGGGCGTGATAGTGGCGGAAGGCTCCGGACCATTCCAGTGTCAGCTGGTCCTGGGCATCGAGGGTGCGTCGGCCTGTCTTGTAGCGGCACAGCAGGGCGGATTCGGCAGAGCCGATGGTGAAATGATTGGCCGGATAGTCTCCGCCATGTTCCAGAATGACGCCCTGCATGGTGGCCAGAATCTTGCCTTCGTCCGCGTCGGCCTTGATCAACGGCAGAGCTTCGTTGAAGGCGAGGTCCGTGAGTTCGGCTGCTCTGCGCACATAGGCGATTTCGGCCCCGGACTTGATGGCTCGCAACGGCGGAATGATGCGCGAGGCGTCTTCGGTGTCGGCAAAGGACTTGAGGGAATCATCAAGGGTCTTGGCGTCCTTGCCGGTCAGCCCATGGGCGTCATATTCGATGCCGATACGGCAGCCCAGAAGGTCCAGCTCTTCCAGCAGTCCGCGCAGCTGTACGGCGGGGGAGGCTTTCTTCTTCTTGCGGTCAGCCCAGATGTGAACCTCGTCGATGTTGGAGGTCATCCGGGCCTGACGTATATCGGCAGATCGGGTCAGCAGGTCGGTGCTGCCGTCCTTGCGCAGCACCAGACACTGGAACAGGTTGAACCCCGTCGTGTCGTAGCCGGTCAACCAATACATGGTTTCCTGCGCGAAGATCAGCATGGCATCCAGCTTGCGGTCAGCCATTTTCGCCAGAAGTGCGGCCTTGCGGCTTTTGAATTCATCCGTTGAAAAGTGTAGCGCCATCAGAAGCTCCTCGGTTGGCTGATTTTGTGCCCGGCAGACGGAAAAGGTCAAACAAGTGCTATGGCCGAAATCAGGCGGCCATAATCGGGTTCATTGCGATGGGTGGTGCGGCGATAGCTGAAGAACATCTCCTCTTCGCCATAGGTGCAGCGGTCAAGATTGATCGCAGTGCCAACGCCCCCATCCTGCAATCTGGATAAAATGAAGGCTGGCAGATCGAACTGCACATGTCCATCCCTTTTGCCTGCGCTGAAAAAGCGCTGCCAGTCGGGATTCCGCTCGGTGAAGCGATCCATGAAGCCCTGATCGACTTCGTAATTGTTCCGCGAGATGGTCGGGCCAAGCACAGCCGTGACGGCTTCACGGCGTGCGCCAAGGCTGCACATCTTCTCAAGCGTTGCCTCGATGACCCCTTCAAATGCCCCGCGCCAGCCGGCATGGGCTGCGGCAACGACCCCGGCTTCCCTGTCGGCGAACAGGATCGGACCGCAATCGGCGGTAAGAATGGCAACGGCGAGATGCGGGGTGTTCGTGACGAGGGCGTCGACCTTTGGTACTTCGCCTTCCGCAAAGGGTGCGTCTATGACCAGAGCGGTTGGGGAATGCACCTGATAGGCGGTGACCAGCCTTGGTGCATCCACTCCCAGCCTTTCGGCGACCAGCGCCCGGTTGCTGCGCACCTGTTCCCGGTCGTCGCCGGATCCGAAACCGCAGTTGAGGCTGTGATAGGTCTTTTCCGAGGTGCCACCCCTGCGCGTGAAGAAGCCGTGCTCTATCCCGTCCAGCGTTTCCAGTGACGGATGTTGAATGCGCATGCTGTCTCTCGTTTCAATGGCGTTTCTGTGCCTGCTGCACAAGTCAGACCAAAGAGTCTTTGGCTTTGCCTTTGAAGTCAACAGGAAAAAGGGGCGGATGAGTCACCCTGTCACATGAAAATGGGACAGGGCTTCATGCGGTTGCAAGGGGAGGCAGGGGCAGGCCTGCGGGCATCAGGGCAAGGCATTTGAACAGCTCTCCCATATGGTCCGGGCCAGCGAGGCGCTCGACGGCATCCTGCAATTGATCCTGCAGTTCAGGGCTTTTTCCCGCACCCAGTTGCCCGGCGCGCTGCAACAGGCCCATGGCAAGGAGAAAGTTGCCCTGTGTGATGATGGCGGGTACGGTGATGCTGTTCGCGCGCCCGCCCAGTTCCGCAAGGGCGGTGCGGCGCAAGGCGTCGAAATTGACGTGGGCCGTCAGATCCTGCCTGCCCGGAGCGCGAAGCGGATTTGCGTGGGCATGATGGCTCATGGCCTGAAAGGTGTCGCCATAGCCGGGTGCCGCATGGCCGTAATCAAAGAACAGGGCAGCTCCTCCATGATCGCCAAGATGACCGGCGATGAAGGCCATGATCGCTTCGCTGGCGGGGGAGTGCTCAAGGATCGCCCCCTGTGCGGGGGGCGGGGTGTTGGCGGTCCCGATTGCCCTGTCTTGCTGCGGGGGCGCCAGGGCACGGACCGGCCCGATGCCGAAAGTCAGGGCGCCGCGCTCGTCAAGGCCGATGACCCGTTCATGCCAGCGCCCTTCGGAAAGAACCCACTGGTGGATGGGCAGGCAGTCGAAAAACTCGTTGCCGACCATGAACAGTGGCGCGGAAGGCAGGCTGTCCAGCGTTTCATGCCAGCTCTTTGTCTGTTGGAACCCTGCGAGGGTTGCCTCCTGCTCGGCTCTGAGCGTGGGGCTGATGTCAACCAGATGGATGTGCAGTGCAGCTGCGGCTTCCGGATCCTGACAGACCACCCGCAGCATGTCGTTCATCAGGGTGCCACGACCGGGGCCAAGTTCCACAAGGTGGAAGGGCATGGGGCGCCCTGACATCTGCCAGACGGTGCGCATCCAGATGCCGATCAGTTCGCCAAACAGCTGGCTGATTTCCGGTGCCGTGATGAAATCACCCTTGGCCCCGATTGGTCGCTGGGCGGTGTAATAGCCGTCCTGCGGATCGGCAAGACACAGGCTCATATAGTCGGCAAGGCTCATCGGGCCGGTCGCCGTGATCATCTGGCGGATGCGTTCCTCAAGAGAAGGGTGGGTTGGGTCAACCATCGGCCTTTTTCACCTGCGCGTGGATGATCATCGCAAGGCCGGCAAGAATCATCGGCACGGAAAGCCACATGCCCATGGTCGTGCCAAGACTGAAATAGCCCAACTGGCTGTCGGGTACCCGCACCAGTTCGACCAGCGTACGGAAGACGGCGTAGAGAATGGCGAAGATGCCGGCGATGGTGCCCGGCTTTTTCAGTGCCCCTGTGGCGTGACTGAGCAGCCGCAACAGGATGAACAACACGAGACCTTCCAGCGCTGCTTCATAAAGCTGGCTCGGATGGCGAGGTTCAGGGCCGCCATTGGGAAAGACAACCCCCCAAGGCAGGCTGGTCGGAAGGCCCCAGAGCTCGGAATTGATGAAATTGGCAATGCGTCCGAAGAACAGGCCGATGGGCGCGGCCATGGCGACGAGGTCGAACATCGACAAAAGCGAAATGCCTCTGGCGCGGGCAAACAGGATCATCGCCACCGTCACCCCCAGAAAACCACCGTGGAAGGACATGCCTCCAGTCCATAGCGCCAGGATCTGCGCCGGATGCTGAAGATAGGCATCCAGATTATAGAACAGCACGTAGCCGAGGCGTCCGCCCAGAATTATGCCGATGGTGGCCCAGAAGACGAAATCATCAAGCTGGACTGCCGTCAGCGGGCTCTGAGCGCCGGGCCACAGGGTTTCCTTGCCGGCCAGGCGCTTGGTGTAAACCCATGCGAGCAGGATGCCGACGATGTAGGCGATGGCGTACCAGTGGATCTGTACTGGCCCGAGGGAAATCAGCACAGGGTCTATCATGGGGAAGGGAATGGCCAGAAATGTCACTGTGCTACCTTTACGACTTAATCTCTCAGTCCCGATTTGTTGGTTTATCGACTGCCTGTCAAGGGAAACTGCAAATATTCATTGTGAAATGGGCGAAGGGCATTATATCTGAAGTTAAAGACAGATCTAAGGCAGGAAGGTCGCAAACCCGCACCATGTGGGGATTGCCGCGTCTAGCGAGGAAAAGTGGTATGACACAGACCAACAATCGGATTTTTGATGAATTCGCCAAATTGATGAATGATGCCGCTGGTGTCGCCCAAGGGGTGCGCGACGAGGCCGAGACGGCGATTCGTGCCCAGCTCGAGCGCTTCATGGGCGATATGGATCTGGTGACCCGCGACGAGTTCGAGGCGGTCAAGGCGATGGCCGTTGCCGCTCGCGATGAGAATGACCGATTGTCCGATCGCATTGCCGTTATGGAAGAAAAGCTCGGTGTGCTGGATGATCTCGCTTCCATCGACGGGGCTGATGATATCGAATAGGCTCGCCCGAGCAACCGTGAGCAACACTGAGCTATCGCGGGTGACAGGCTTGCGAATTTTTCGGATCGTTGGGAAAGCCTGCCGATGAATCGGCAGGCTTTCTTTGTTTGCGCCCTGCTTTTGGCAACAGAAGGTTTGAAAATGTCGGCCACCTGTGGCACTCAGGAGCAATGAGGGGCCTGTGCGGTCAGGCTCGACTATGTATTTGATGGAATAGACACAATGAATATGAGTGATTTGTCCTTGGTCCTGGTCGGGGCTGGCAAGATGGGTGGCGCGATGCTGACCGGCTGGCTGGGTATGGGGCTGGACCCCAAAAATGTGACGGTAATTGATCCGGGCCAGCCCGACGACATGAAAGAGCTGGCGAACAAGACCGGTTTTTCCTTCCTGACCTCGCCTGAAGGTGTGGCCAAGGCAGATATTCTGGTCATCGCCGTCAAGCCGCAGATGATGGACAAGGTGTTGCCCGGTCTCGTCGGTCTCGTTGGTGAAAAGACCGTACTGGTGTCGATTGCAGCCGGTACACCGATTGCCACCTTCCGTTCCTACCTCGGTGCCGACCTGCATGTCGTCCGGGCCATGCCGAATACACCGGCACAGGTCGGTCGAGGCATGATTGCCGCCTTTGCGTGCGAAGGGATCGAGGCCGACAAGCTCGAGACCATCGCCGAGCTGCTGTCTTCCACGGGCAAGTTCACCTGGGTCGGTTCGGAAGCGCTGATCGATGCGGTTACCGCCGTTTCAGGCTCCGGTCCAGCTTATGTGTTCTACATGGTGGAAGCATTGTCAAAGGCCGGTGAGGCGCTTGGCCTTGATGCGGAAGCTGCCGGTCTTCTGGCTCGTCAGACCATCGTCGGGGCAGGGGAACTGCTCAACCAGTCGCCGTTGCCTGCTTCGACCCTGAGGGAGAATGTCACCTCGCCAGCCGGTACCACTGCGGCAGCCCTTGCCGTGCTGATGGCTGAAGAGGGCGGGCTTGCCGAACTGATGGCAAAGGCAACCGTTGCTGCGCGCGACCGCTCCATCGAGCTGTCGAAATAGCAATATCTCTTCCCTGCAGTGTTGATCGCTGCAGGGGAGGCTCAAGTCACGGCTTGTTGAACATGCTTGAAATTTTCCTTTTTGAGCCACATTTGCAAGATATGGTATAATAATCGTGTCGGCAGATCGTGCATCCGATCGGCAATCAGTCAGGGCGCGGAAGCGCTTTTTGCCTTCGGGTTGATCTTCGACACTGCTTGCGACGTAAAACTGACAGCAATCAGGTTTTGGGCTAATCGGAAGGAGAAGAGCATGGATCACAATCCGGAAATCAGACAGCGGCTGTTTGACCAGTTTTCTCAGACGGTAGTCGCCGAGGGCTGGCGCAGCGTTTCCTGCGCAGAAATTGCTACACGGGCCAATATTGATATCAAGTTGGCTTTTCTGGAATACCGCGATCGCTTTGCCTATGTCAGCGATCTCGTTCGGCGCATCGATGCCGCCATGCTGGAAGCCTTCGACCCGGATATGGGTGAGGAACCGGCCCGCGAGCGGCTGTTCGATGTCATCATGGCGCGCTTTGATGCCATGCAGGGTCACCGGGAGCTCATTCTGGCGCTCAACAAGGCGGCGCGATATGACCCGATGCTGACCTTGCATCTGCTTGCGCTGTCCCGCCTGACCGGGGAATGGTTCCTCGATATCTCGCGGATCTCGCCAGCCGGCTTCTCCGGCATGGCGCGGAGCAAGGGTGCCCTTTTGGCCTACGCGAGAGCCTTCGCCGTGTGGATGGAAGACGACAGCACCGACTTGGCCAAGACAATGGCGACTCTCGACAAATTCCTCAAACGGGGCGAGAAGGCGCTGCGCAGGGCCGAGAAGATTGCCTGTATCCTGCCACGTATCGGTAAACGCTGCCGCTCGGCCAGAAGCCGCGGCAAGGGATCAGACAAAACTGCTCAGGACAGCGCCATTGTCAGCGAGGGGCCGTCTGTGGATGATGGTTCCATGGCCCCGATGCCATCTTGATCTTGCTTCCTTCGTCCCCGATCATGCCCCTTCTTGAAAAGAAGGATTGATGATGACGAAGAAAGCTGCCGAAATTGCATTTGATGATTTCATGAAAGTCGATATCCGGGTTGGTACGGTGATCGAGGCGGAAGTGTTCGCCCAGGCGCGCAAGCCTGCCTACAAGCTGAAGATCGACTTTGGCGATGAGATCGGCATAAAGAAGAGTTCCGCCCAGATTACCGTCCATTACACGCCTGAAGAACTGATCGGGCGCAAGGTGATGGGCGTTGTGAATTTTCCTCCCCGACAGATTGGCCCGTTCATGTCCGAGGTTCTGACCCTTGGCTATGAAGACGAGAATGGCGCCATCGTGCTGGCAGGCGTCGACAAGCCTTTGCCCAATGGTTCGCGCCTCTGCTGACGGGCCGTCGCTTGGAGAGAGGTTTCAGCCTCAGGTCGGAAGACGTAATGTGGCTCTCAAGCCGCCAAGCGGGCTTCGGCTGAGCTTGAGGTCCCCGCCATGGGCCCGCGCAATGTCGCGGGCAATCGCCAGCCCCAGACCGGTGTTCGGGGTGTTCTGGTTGCGGGCGGTATCAAGCCGATAGAAGGGGCGGAAGACGGTTTCCAGCTCCTCTTCGGGGATGCCCGGTCCATTGTCATCGATCTGCACAAGCCACCAGTTGCCGAGCCGCTCTGATGACAGCTGCACCGTATTGGCGTAGCGGGTGGCATTGCTGAGCAGGTTGTGCAGGCAGCGCTTGATGGTCTGTGGGCGGATTTCCACGTTCCTGCCGCCCGTGTGCTCGATCGTCAGGGCATGGCCGGATCGTTCGACATCAAATTTCAATTCGTCGAGCAATTGCGGGATCTCGATCATCTCTGCCTTTTCCGAGGCCGAACCGCGGGCAAAGGCCAGATAGTCTTCCAACATCATCTGCATTTCATCGACATCCCGCTGCATTTCCGTCACTTCCGGACTCTCATCCAGAATGGCCAGTTGCAGTTTGAAGCGGGTGAGGATGGTGCGCAGATCGTGGCTGACACCAGCCAGCATGATGGTACGCTGTTCAATCTGACGCTCGATACGGCGTTTCATCTCAAGAAACGCATGGGCGGCCTGCCGCACTTCGCGGGCACCGGACGGGCGGAAATTGCCCGCTTCCTGCCCCTTGCCAAACCGCTCGGCGGCCCTTGCCAACCGCTGGATCGGGCGGATCTGGTTGCGCAGGAAGAGAATGGCGACAATCAGCAGAACGAGTGATGTGCCTGCCATCCATACCAGAAAGATATGGGAATTGGAGGCATAGGCCTGCGACCTGCGGGTAAAGACACGCAGGACCTTGTTGTCCAGCTTGATGCGGATTTCGATGATGTTGGATCGGCCTACCGTATCAATCCAGAAGGGCTTGCCGATCTGGGCTGTGATATGCTGGGAGAGGGCGTGGTCTAGCAGGTTGAAGAAGGGCTTCTGCCCCGGAGGCGGCAATGGCGTGTCGGGCAGTACCGAGATGTTGAGGCTGAGCTTGTCCTGCGCCAGCTTGATCAGTTTGCTGTAGTCTTCATCCTGCGGGTAGGTTTCCAGAATGGCAATGATGGCGGCAATATCCTGCGTGACAGCGGCCGAGAGCCTGTCTGTCACCGTCTGCCAGTGGCGCTCCATGAAGACGAAGGCCAGCACGGACTGCAGGATGACCATCGGGGCGACAATGATGATCAGCGAGCGGGCGAACAGCCCCTTGGGCATGGCGCGCGCCAGAAGGCGGGCGCCCTTGCGATAGCCTGCGTAGAGCAGCTTGAACGGCAGGATGATCTGCAGGATCACACGCAGCCAGATCGGTTTCTCCCGACCATCCTCATTTAGCGATTCATCCCGATCACCCTGAAGCTCCGGCTTATCCAATTGCTCCTGCGGCTGTTGCCCCTCGTTCATCGCTTGCTGGCCCTTAGCTTTCATCTGCTCGTTCTATCGCTCATCCACCCTGCACCCGTGGCTCAATCCGTCAGCAGGCGATAGCCGATGCCGCGGATGGTTTGCAGGTAGATGGGATTGGAGGGATCGGGTTCGATCTTGCGACGCAGGCGGTTGATCTGGACATCGACAGTGCGTTCTCCGGTGCCGTCTTCCCCTGCGAGAGCAAGCCGCGTCACTGTGGCGCCGGGCTGGGCGGCAAACAGGCACAGGAGCTCGCGCTCGCGGTCGGTGAGGCGGATGACATCGTCGCCGCACAGCAGCTCCTGACGTTCGAGCTTGAAGCGGAAGGGGCCGAAGGTGACCTCGTCAATCGGGCTCTGAGGCTGGCTCTCGTTGCGCTTGAGAATGTTGCGGATGCGCAGCAGCAATTCTCGCGGCTCGAAGGGCTTGGAGAGATAGTCGGCGACACCGATCTCCAGCCCCTGAATACGGCTTTCCGCTTCGGCCCGGGCTGTCAGCATCAGAATCGGAACCGGGTTGGTCTTGCACAGGTCGGCGGCCAGTTCCATGCCACTTTCGCCCGGCATCATGACGTCCAGAATGAGCAGATCGAAGGTGAGGCCGGAAATGGTGTTGCGTGCTTCCTGAGCATTCTGCGCCGTCGTGACGCGAAAGCCGTTCTTTGACAGATAGCGCTGAAGGAGGCTGCGGATACGGCTGTCGTCGTCGATCACCAGCAAATGTTGCGCATTGTCCGGCAGAGGTTGGGCGGCACTTGGCATAGGGTGTTGTCTCTCACTTGCGCCGGCTTGACGAGGCCGGTTCGATCACATTCAGGGCTTCCAGCCCATGGTTGAGGCTTCGCACGATAGGACGTCCTTGCGGCTCAATCATGGCATATAGAAAAGCCTTACTAGCCTGCTTTGTCTCCGCTGGCAAAGTCTGAAGTGCTTCCTCGATGCGGCGTGCCTGACACTTGGAGATCTCCAGCGCCAGCTCCCGGCCCTTGACCGTCGGATAGAGCATGCGTTGGCGGCGGTCCGAGTCGCCCTGTTGCTGCGTGATGAAGCCGTCTTCGATGAGCTGCTTGAGAACGCGTGCCAGGCTTTGTTTGGTGATCGCTAGTATGTCGAGCAGGCTGGCAACCGTGATGCCCGGCCTGCGGTTGACAAAATGCAGCACGCGGTGGTGGGCACGACCGTATGACAGGGAGGCGAGCATTGTGTCCGGGTCGGCAACGAAATCCCGGTAGGCGAAAAACAGCAATTCGATCAGCTCAAATGAGATACCGTCCTCTTCCGACATGGGAAAAGTGATTACATCCGGGCTGTCCACCTCTTTTCTCGTCATTTTTTATTTTTCTCTTCTCGCTGTTGGTTGGCGATTATTGGTGCGGCGTCTTGGGGCTCAATGGGAAAATTCTTCTCACTATCCCTCAATATATGGTCAAAACCATTTTGTCATCTGTTATCTGGTGGTGCGCAATATACGTCAGCATTGTTGACTTAATTTATTTCGTTTGTTACACATTGAATATGATCCGCGAAATGATTGTTCAAAGTTCTATGAAAAATCATCCCATTTCAATCTTTTGGCGGAATAAATGAAATGGAACTGACCTGGGTGCTAGAGGAATTTTCAATTTCGAATCCGGGTTGGAATTATCCATCGGCGAAGAACCGACGGAATTGTCAGGAGTGAAACGATGGCCGATTTAGCATTTGATCAGCGCGAAGGAAGTATCTGGTATAACGGTGAATATGTCGACTGGAAGAACGCGAAAGTTCACGTTCTCAGCCATGGTCTGCATTACGGTTCCACCGTGTTTGAAGGTGTGCGCGCTTATGGCGGCGAGATTTTCAAGCTCAAGGAACATACCGACCGCCTGATCGCTTCGGCCAAGGCTCTCGGTTTCGATCTGCCCTACACCCGCGAAGAGCTGATGCAGATCCAGAAGGACGTTCTGGTCAAGAACAATCTCACCGACGGTTATCTGCGTCCGGTCGCATGGCGCGGCGCTGAGTCCATGGGTATCGGTGCGCATGACTGCAAGATCCATGTTGCTGTTGCCGCATGGGAATGGCCTTCCTACTTCTCCATGGAAGAGCGCATGAAAGGTCTGCACCTGATGATCGCCGACTGGCGTCGTCCGGATCCTCGCACCATCCCGTGCAAGGCCAAGGCTGCCGGTCTCTACATGATCTGCACCCTGTCCAAGCATGCCGCCAACGACAAGGGCTTCACCGACGCTATCATGCTCGATCATGAAGGCTATGTTGCCGAAGCAACCGGCGCCAACGTCTTCTTCATCAAGGATGGCGTCATCCACACGCCGCGTCCGGATAGCTTCCTTGATGGCATCACCCGCCAGACCGTTATCGAGCTGGCAAAACGTCGCGGCATCGAGGTTCAGGAACGCAAGATCCTGCCTGAGGAAATGGCCGACATGGAAGAATGCTTCCTGACCGGCACGGCAGCTGAAATCACGCCGGTCGCCTCGATCAGTCAGTATACCTTCAAGCCCGGCGCGCTGACCGAGCGCCTGATGCATGACTACACTGAAGAAGTCACGCCAAAGGCCGTTGCAGCAGAGTAATAACAATCACCTTCCAAGACGGGCAAGCGCCGCATGCACAAACATGCGGCGCTTTCTTTTTGCCGGGGAGGCGGTCGGCGACGCGTCTTTGGCCACCCCGAAAATCTCTAGGTTTTTTCCCCTTCAACGTGGAAACTTTTGAACTTTGGATTGGGTGAGCTTTGTGTGCCGGAGATGTGCTTTCCCTGAATTGTCAGATTCAGGATGAGGGCTGGGTCGTCTTTGTTGTAGTGCTGCCGGGTGCCATAGACACGCATTTTGACCTGATTGTTCGAGCCGGACCAACGGGCCGGATAGGACTCCTGGTCTTTGAAGCTATAGTAAGAGGCGTTGCCGTTGCTATTCAGAGTGAGTTTGGTTTGCGATTTGCCGACATAGACAATCCAGCTTCCCTGAGGGGACGCATTGGAAGCCTGCGTCTGCTTCTTGTTGTTTTTGGTCTCTGATTGTTGCGTTGTTGTCTTGGGCGTCTTTTTTGAATTGGTTGACGAGCTGTTCCAAGTCAGGCTGAAGTCTGTAACGCGACCGATCTTCCAAAGCTTTTTGGCTGATGCACTGTCGAAGCATTTTGTGGTTTGCGTATTGTGGTAGCCGCAGACAGCATGGTCCCAATTGGGTGAACCGGCGACTGAAAATGCCCATCCCTTTCCGGCTTTCACTGAAACAGGAGAAATGTCTACAAAACCATAAGTATCTCCAGATTGGAGCTTCAGCCAGATTACGGTTGATGGCGCTGGTTCGCAGTCCGCCTCTCCGACCCATTTGTAGGTTGCGTTGGAGGTGGGTTCCCCCATCAGGCTGTCGAGATTCCATTTGACAGTCAATTCAGAGGCGTTGCATCCGCCTATGTTGATGTTGTGCTTGGTGATGCTGCCGCTACCAGGGCCCTCAGCAAAAGCATTGGAGGAGATGAGGATCAGAAGAAGTGGAGATAATACATATTTTGCAACAAGTCGCATAAATCCTATTCCTTGTAGTGAATTTAAGTATAATTCCCGATATATCGCAATGTGTGCGCTATAGGAATTGGATCTTACTTTGAGGATTTATGTGTTGGAAGAATATATTGTTGATATTTTGCATTGTTGAAAATTTTATAACATTTAAATTTAATTTTATTTCTGAATATTTCTTAATATTGTAATTTAATGGAAGTTGCTGAAATTTTTCTTGGAGATTGATATTGAATTTATCGTAGTGATTGTTGTTTTACACTATAGATAAGTCGATGTTATAGGATTTTATATTACTTGCTGACTTGTCACTCGGGGTGTTGCCAGCGCAGACGGGCTTCGTCGTCTTCATCTTTCGCTGCAACCCAGTTGGCCTCGCCTTGCTCGGTGCGTTCCTTCTTCCAGAAGGGGGCGCGGCTTTTGAGGAAGTCCATGATGAATTCTGCCGCTTCGAAGGCGACCTGACGGTGGGAGGACAGGGTGATTACCAGAACGATCCTGTCGCCGGGCATCAAGGTTCCGAAACGGTGGATGATGCGCGTGTCGGTGAGGGCGGGCCAGCGGCTGCGGGCCTGTTGTTCGATCCGCTCTAGCTCGTTTTGTGCCATCGCCGGATAGTGCTCGAGCGTCATGTCCAGAATGCGCTGGTCGCGCACCATATCCCGCACAAGGCCGGTGAAGGTGACAACGGCTCCAACCGATGTCCGCCCGTCAACCAGATGATCTATTTCTGCCGAGATGTCGAAATCGTCACGTTGCAGCGAAACAGTCATGTTGCGATCCTGAGTAGGGAGAGGGCTGGATGGTGGACTGAGGGATAGCCGGGATGCTTTGGTCTCAACCGCCGGTCATTGGCGGGAAGAAGGCGATTTCCTCGGCGTCGCCAACGGCTTCGTCGTGCTCGGCGTGGAACTGGTCGAGCGCCACGCGCACGGTATCCGGCTCGGCAAAGGCAAGGGCGTAGCCATCGCCCCGGGACTGCTGCCATTCGATGAGGTCGCGGACACTCTTGACGCTGGCAGGCAGAGCTATCCGCTCTTCATCCAGGCCGATATGCTCTCTCAGCCAGGCGAAATAGACAAGTTTCATGGTGAATCTCCCAATGCGCCGGGTGTGATTGCAATCGCTGTCGACCATTGGTCGGATGACGGCGATTGTCCTCGCAAACTATCAGTCTTCGAGAAGATATTGCAAGCCTGCCCGGAAATAGTCGTAGCCTGTGTAGAGCGTCAGCAGGGCCGATATCCAGAGTAGCGTCAGCCCGAGATCGGAGACAAACGGCCAGATCTTGTCACCTGCGGGGCCTGCCAGCAGAAAGCCGATGGCGACCAGCTGGGCCGTGGTTTTCCACTTTGCCAGTCGGGTCACTGGTACGCTGACCTGAAGGCCAGCGAGGAATTCGCGCAGGCCCGAGACGAGGATCTCGCGACAAAGAATGATCACGCCAGCCCAGATATGGATCGAGGACAGGGTATGATCGTTGGTGAGCATCAGGATGCTGACCGAAACCAGCAGCTTGTCGGCAATCGGGTCAAGCATGCGGCCAAGGGCTGACTGGAGGTTCCAGCGGCGGGCCAGATAGCCATCGAAGAAATCGGTGATTGCCGCCGCGCTGAAGAGTGCCAGAGCAGTCCAGCGAGCCCAGTCGTGGGTTGGCCAAAGCATGCACACGACAATCGCCGGAACCGCGATGATGCGGGCGATGGTCAGAATGTTTGGAATATTGAAGGTTTTTGAGCCGGTCATGGCGGGCAGCTCTCTTCTGGGACTGGATTGGTGGAAATTATCACGCCCCTTCAAAGCACGTCCAGTGCATTCTCGTCAATGCGGCTAACCGGTCGGATTGCAAATCAGCTGTCATCATCGTGGAAATAGGCGTGGATCGATTTGGCCATCTGTTCGGATATGCCATCAACGGCGAGCAGGTCGGTAAGGGCAGCGCTGCGGACAGCCTTTGCCGTCCCGAAATGATGCAGCAGAGCGCGTTTGCGGGCCGGTCCGATGCCCGGAATATCCTCAAGTCCGGTCTGGGAAATGGCCTTTGACCGACGGGCCCTGTGGGTGCCGATGGCAAAGCGGTGGGCCTCGTCACGCAGGCGCTGGATGAAATAGAGCACAGGATCGCGCAACGGCAGCATGAAGCTTTCCTTGCCGGGGACGAAGAAATGCTCGCGGCCGGCATCCCGGTCCGGCCCCTTGGCAACACCAACCATTGGCAGATCGTGGATGCCGAGATCGGCAAGGATTTCGCGCACGGCATTCAACTGACCAAGGCCACCGTCGATCAGCAACAGGTCGGGCCAGGCAGGGTCCGGCAGGTGGCCGTTCTTGCTCACATTGCTCTTTTCTTCCGCTTCGCAGGCCGACGGCCGCGGGCCGTTTTCCTTGAGCAGGCGGGAGAAGCGGCGTTGCAACACCTCGCGCATCATGCCGAAGTCATCACCGGGGGTGATGTCTGTCGACTTGATATTGAACTTGCGATACTGGTTTTTCATGAAGCCTTCCGGCCCGGCCACGATCATGCCGCCAACGGCATTGGTGCCCTGAATGTGGCTGTTGTCATAGACTTCGATACGATTGGGGCGGGCTGGCAGGTCGAATACCTCGGCCACGCCGTCGAGCAGGCGGCTCTGGCTGGAGGTCTCGGCAAGGCGGCGCCCGAGGGCTTCGCGGGCGTTGGCCAGAGCGTGATCGACCAACTCCTTCTTTTCGCCCCGTTGCGGCACCAGAACAGAAACCTTCTGATCGGATTTACTGGTCAGCGCTTCGGCCACGAGGTCCTGTTCCTCGATGGTGTGCGAGAGCAGCACGAGACGTGGGCAGGGCTTGTTGTCATAGAACTGGGCGACGAAGGCGCTGAGCACCTCGACTTCGTCCTGTGTCTTGTCGGCCTTGGGGAAATAGGCGCGGTTGCCCCAGTTCTGCCCGGTGCGGAAGAAGAAGACCTGAATGCAGGTCTGGCCGCCGTCCTGATAGCAGGCAAAGACATCCGCTTCCTCGGTATTCTGCGGATTGATACCCTGATGGGACTGGATGTGACTGAGGGCGGCGAGCCGGTCGCGATAGATGGCTGCACGTTCGAAATCCAGCTGTTCGGAAGCTTCCTGCATGCGCTCGGAGATTTCCTTGCGCACGGTCTGACTCTTGCCGGTCAGGAACAGGTGGGCTTCCTTGACCAGTTCGGCATAGCCGGCAGGCGAAATTTCCCCTGTGCAGGGCGCGGCGCAGCGCTTGATCTGGTGCAGCAGGCAGGGTCTGGTGCGGCTCTCGTAGACGGAGTCGGTGCAGGTCCGCAACAGGAAGGCCTTTTGCAGTGCATTGATGGTGTCATTCACCGCGCTGGCCGAGGCAAACGGGCCGTAATATTTGGCCTTGCGCTTGCGGGCACCGCGATGCTTGGCGATTTGCGGTGCTTCATGGTCCTCTCCGATGAGGATGTAGGGGAAACTCTTGTCGTCGCGCAGCAGAACGTTGAAGCGGGGCCGGAGGCGTTTGATCAGGTTTGCTTCCAGCAGCAGCGCCTCGGTCTCCGTCGCCGTGGTGACGAACTCCATGCTGGCGGTCAGCTGGATCATGCGCAGGATGCGGTTGGTCTGGTTGCCGAGGCGGGAATAGTTGGTGACGCGCTTCTTGAGATTCTTGGCCTTGCCGACATAGAGCACATCGCCGTTGGCGTTGAGCATGCGGTAGACACCGGGGCTGCCCGGCAGGCGGCGCACGAAGTCGGCTATGATATCAAAGCCGGTGCGGTGTTTCTCCGGCTGGTCGGTTGTCTGGGGCTCTTCGGATTCCAAGGCTTCATCTGACGCCGGAATCGCATCTGATTCAAAGGCCTCATCAGCCATCTGGTCGGCTTGCGCCCCCTCCGGGAGAGGGGCGTCCGGGGTATCTGTCTGGGAAGTGCTGGTCTCGTCGCTCATTGTCTCTGAAGGGGCGCTCCATGATCTGCTCGGGCAGTCTACAGGCTATGACTCGGAACGAAAAGTCAATTCTCCGGGCGCAGGCCTGATGCGGTGCTGCCCGGAAATATGGTCAGTGGCTGGCAAAGGCGAGGGCAACATAGGCCGCATAGGCGGCAACCATGACGGCGCCGCGCGCGCGCGTCAGGGGCATCTTGAAGACGGTAAATACCAGCATAAGCAATGCTGTTGCCACCATCACCAAGAGGTCCATGCCGATCACGCGTTCCGGCACGTGGATGGGGATGATCGACGAGGTCAGGCCCATGATGGCAAGAATGTTGAAGATGTTCGAACCGATGACGTTGCCGAAGGCCATGGCGCCCTGATTGCGGATCGCAGCAACGAGGGTTGTTGCCAGTTCCGGCAGCGAGGTGCCAAGGGCGACCACCGTGAGACCGATCACCGCTTCCGAGACCCCCCATGTGCGGGCGATGCCGGTGGCGCCCTCAATGGTGAGGTGTCCGCCGAGCGGCAGCCCGATCAGTCCGATGACGATGAACAGGATGGCGACGCCCAGATTTGACGGAGCTTCCTCAAGGAGTTCCTCGTCGACCAGATCGCACGGTTCGCCGCGTTGTTTGCGCGAGGTCCAGACGGTCCAGGTGAGAAAGAAGATCAACAGGGCCAGAAGCACGATGCCGGAGGAAAGGTCAAGCACGCCCTGCAGGCAAAGGGCCGAGAAGACAATGGAAACAGCGATCATAAAAACGGTGCTGGAGCGTGTGCCGCTTTCTCTGCACTGGGTGGGGCGGATCAGGGCGGGCAGGCCGAGGACCAGCAGAATGTTGGTGATGTTGGAGCCAACCACGTTGCCGATGGAAATGCCGCCAAGTCCCTTGAATGCGGCGTCGAGGGAGATGATCAGTTCCGGAGCCGACGTACCAAACGAGACGATCGTCAAGCCGATGATCAATGGAGGAATGCTCAGGCGTGTTGCGAGGGTAATCGCTCCGCGTACAAGCAGGTCGCCTGCAACCAAGAGCAAGACGAGACCTCCAATGAGGTACAGATACATCATCATGAGTGGGACTTGATCCGTTAAATATTCTGTATTGAGCCGCTGACTTACCTGCCGGGCAGTAAGTTGTCAGATCTATATAAGAATGTCGCAGCTTCATTTAAAGATTTGATGTTTATTTATTTTTGCAAAATTTTTTTATAGCTTCGAGATTGCTCTGCCCGATCAGGAGGCTGCGTCGCGGTGGTGGTGCTGTGGCCATCGGTTCGCTGTGCTTGCGTGCTTAGTGCCAGCACTCTATGATCTGGCCAAGAGGTTGCTGCGCTCCTTCCGCAATCAGATAAGGAAGCGGGGGCCGCATGCGCCGGGCCGCCATTGATTTCCGAGCTTCAATTTCCCTTCCTGCTTTTCCTTCAGATATTTATCCCACCCTCTAAGGATGCCAGATATATGATGATACTTCGCTCATCTTCAACATCTCCTTTTGTTCGCAAGGTAATCATTGCAGCCAAACTGCTGGGGCTGTTTGACCAGATCACCCTGCAGGAGGCCAAGCTGATTGACCCGACCGACAGCCTGAGCCAGCAGAATCCTCTGGGCAAGATACCGGCACTCATTCTGGAAGGTGGAGAAGCGGTTTTCGATTCATCGGTCATCGTCGATACGCTCGACCTGATGGCAGGCGGAGGTAAACTCATTCCAGCCGATCCGGTGCGCCGCAGGCAGGTGTTGACCCTGCAGGCCTTGTGCGACGGCTTGCTTGATGCCAGTGTTCTGCTGGTTGCTGAACAGCGGTTTCGTCTGGAAGCGCAGCGCAGTGCCAAATGGGTGGCCCATCAGACGGCAAAGGTGGACAGGGCATTTGGTGCGCTGGAGGCCATGGTGCCGCAATTGCAGGGTGGGCCGGATGTGGGGCAGATCGCCCTTGCCTGCGCATTGAGCTATCGTGATCTCCGCTTCCCCGATCAGGACTGGCGGGCAATCTATCCGCAGCTTGCCCTTTGGCTGGCTGCATTTGAAAAGGCCGTTCCGGCTTTTGCCGAAACGGCCTTCAAGCAATAGCACATATCAATCCGGCGATCTGCGTCGGGCTGGCTATCATCCCATTTGGCCCGCGGCAATGGTGTGGGCCATCGGGGCGTTCATGCCGCCTGCCTGATGTTAGCGCAGAGAGCGGCAATAGGCGCCATAGATGCGCCATGGGTCACGGCCCTGAATGCAGGCTTCGACGTTATAGCCGTAGCCTGCGAAGCCTGCCTTGGCCTCGATCAGATAGTAGATCGTCGTCTTGTGTCCAAGGTCGGTATAGCCGGTGGCACGACAGTAGCGACGGGCGAAAAAGGGCTCGCTCATTTCCTGGGTTCTGGAATGGCGGATGCGGTCGATAGAAACGACCGGATCTCCTGATCTGACCACATTGGCTTCCGCAATCGACAGTTTGGTGGCAACGCGCGAGAGCACGTCTGCGCCATCGCATTCAGGAAGAACGGCGGCAGACGCAACGCCAGCCCAGGCGGAAAGCATCAGGGCTCCGGCCAGTTTCATCAGTTGGTACTTCATGGTGTCAGCTCCTTTTGACCGGATTTCCTGTTTTGTCTCAAGAGGGCCGGCTGAATGGGGTCAAGGGTAATCGTGACAGCGCACGGCAGCAATTCTAAACGCATCTGCCTGTTGCCGACAAATAACAGACTCTAACAATGGAATAACGCCGTCAATGTTCCTGTTTCGCTGCAAGTTCGTCAAGGCGGAATGGGGCTGCTTTCTGCATTTGATGACATGAATAATGCCGCATAGCCGCTGATCGGGTCGATGTGATCGGAAAATGTGGGCTGTTGCGGCTTATCGCACAGCAAGAATGCGCAACTTGTCACGCGATCCGCATCGGGCCCGGATGGCCGATGGACTGCATTGGCGCGGCTTGCCCTCCTTGTCGAGACACAGGCGGACCTCGCTCAGCTTCTGGCGTTTGCAGGTGACAAACAGACTGTCTTCGGGCAGTTCCGGGTTGGCGTCATGGAAGGCGCTTTCGATCTGGGGGACGGTCATCAGTAGCGGCCGCTCCAGATCGGCGAGTTGGTCCGGGCGTTTGAGGGCCTTGAAGCTCCTGACAGCCAGACGGAAGTAATCCAGCGGGACGAGCCCCGAACAGCTGCCGTGCTTGTCCCATTCGTGACGGATGAGGCTCTCGCTGGGAGAAAATTTCAGCATCTGTTCGACAAGATTGTCGGACGGGTCACGAAAGCGGGTGCGGCAGCGTTCCGGATAGCCTCTCTCATATTGCGGCCACAGACCATGAATGACAAAGCCGAAGGAGCGCTCGGAAAAGCACTGCAACTGGTCGCGGTTGCGCCGAGCTTCGTCTGCACAGTAGGTCGGCGACCAGGACAGGGTGAGGATATAATAGTCAAAATCGCCAGCTTCATCGGCGGAGGCCTGCCGCACGGGGGCGGTCAGTGACAGGAGCAGCAGGATCGTCAGGGTCACAAAGACTGCACGGTTCACACTGGTCGTCAGGGGCTGAGGGGTCTGGCGGGGCCTGCTTGCGGTCTTCATGGGAGCTCCTGCTTGCATCTTGATCGGGAGCCTGTCGGTGGCCCCATCTTGGCGATATCTGGTGTGGGCCTATTGGGGCGGGTTGATCCATTCAACCGAGGACCGGTGCGCGGTCTGGCCGAAGGTGTCTGCGAGCAGCGGTAACAGGGCCTTCAACTCGTCATGCAGGGTATAGGGTGGATTGACGATGAACAGCCCGGTGCCGTTCAGCCGTTTGGCCGTGTCGAGCTTCTGAATGACCAGCTCCGCACGCAGGATGTTGTCTATGCCGGAATCGGCAAGGATCTGGGCAGCGTCGTCGACATCCCGACGAGCCTTGATCGGGTACCACAGGCAGTAGATCCCAGTTGCCCAGCGCCGATAGCCCTGCAGGAAGGCGTCGACCATGCGGACATATTCGTCCTTTTCCTCGAACGGCGGATCAACCAGCACCATGCCGCGGCGTTCTGTGGGGGGCAGGTCGGCGCGCAGGGCAACCCAGCCATCATCTTCCCTGACGTGAAGCTGGTGGTTTCGGCCCATGGTGCGCTGAAGCGTCTCGGCATCTGCTGGGTGCTTCTCTATGAAGGTGGCGCGATCCACCGGGCGGGCCATCATGGCGACCAGTTTGGGGGAGCCGGGATAGAGCGTCAGCTCTCCATCCGGATTGAGGCGTTCGATGATATCGAGGTAGGGTGCCATGATTCCTGCGACAGCGGGAGGCATGGTCTTGCGATCCAGTGCCAGCAGGCGACCGATGCCGTCCTGCCATTCGCCGGTCTTGCGGGCCTCTTCGCTCGACAGGTCATACTGGCCGATCCCGGCATGGGTATCGAGCACGAAATATCCCTTGTCCTTCTTTTGCAGATACTGAAGGATCCGCGTCAGGACAATGTGCTTGAGGCAGTCTGCAAAATTGCCTGCGTGATAGATATGTCGATAGTTCATGAAAAGGCACAACCGGGTTGTTGAAAGACTCTGTGCTGCTATGGCTGAGCAACGCCATCCTGTCAAATGCTGGCTTCAGGATTTGAACCGGGGATTGCCCGGTGCCGGGTGATGCCGGGGCTATTTGGCCTTCTTCCCTGCGTCCTTTGCCTCATCCTTCGCTCCGTCCTTGGTCACATCTGTCGCAGGTTTGTCCGGGGCCGGTGCACCGGTTGCCACACCTGCTGCTTCTCCCTTGGCGACTTCATCGACAAACGGGAAGATGATCAGGTCCTTGTCGCTCTCCTTTTCCTCGCAATCGCCGGACAGGCCAACCTGGGCGATATAGAAGCGGCCATTCTGCCAGGAATAGATGCTGTATTGGCGACAGGTGCTGGCGCTGCCCTGTTTGGGGAATTCCGAGCGCAGAAGTTTCTTGCCTTCGTCCCAGGTCGGCTTCTGCAATTCGGTCGAGGCATACCAGCCCAGCTTGGAATCAAGCTGCGGGAAGGTGATCAGATTGGCCCATTCATCGCGGCCGTCTTCAACCTGATAGATGCGGTAACTGTTGCCATCAAGGCTGGTGGAGCAGATGAGGCCGTAGAAGGTCTGCACGTCCAGATGGATGATCAGGGCCTTTTCAGCCAATTCGGAATCATCGAACTCAGCCAGCCAGCACCCCATGGTCGCCCGGTGATTGTCGAGAATCCGTTGGGGGATGCTGCCGGACTGCGCCTGGGCCGCAGAAGCAAAGACAAGGCCTGTCAGCAAACTTAGCGGCAAGAGCAACCGGCTCGGCCAATTCCTGCTAGCCATTGCCAGACCGGTGGCTTCAACCGGGTCGTTTTGTCCAGTGTGCATTTCCGATTCTCCCCTCAGAAGGCAGTTTCAGAATAGCTGACTCGCTGCCAATGGCCAATTGTTGCTGGTCATTTTCATTCGCCATCCCTTCAATATAGCCAGTTTTCTCAAGATTATTTGACATTTGTGTTCAATATTCCTGGTTGCTTTTGTCGAGAAGTGGGGTATGGATGAGGCACTCACTTCACTCTATATCTGCTGTCTGTGACAGCATCATCAAGGCAAACAGGATCGGTCATATGAAGGTTGCAATCGTCCCCGTGACTCCATTTCAGCAGAATTGTACGCTCATTTGGGATGAGGAAACCGGCAAGGGCGTCGTGATCGACCCGGGTGGAGAGGTCGAGAAGATCCTTCAGGTGCTGGAGAATGAGCAGATCGAGGTGGAGCGCATCCTTATCACCCACGGGCATATCGATCATATCGGTGGCGCCGCAGAATTGCGCGATGCGCTGGATGTTGATGTGGAGGGGCCGCACGAAGCCGACCGCATGCTGATCGAACGGGTGGCCGAGCAGGCAATCCAGTTCGGTGTGCCTGCTGCCAAACCATGCGAGCCGGACCGCTGGCTGCAGGATGGTGACGAGGTTGATATTGCAGGCATGACCTTCTCGGTCCTGCATTGTCCCGGTCATGCGCCCGGCCATGTGGTCTACTATAACGAGGACGCCCGCTTCGCCATCATGGGCGATGTGCTGTTCAATGGCTCGATTGGACGCACCGATCTGCCGGGGGGCAACCATGCAACCCTGATGGCTTCCATCCGCGACAAGATCCTGCCGCTTGGTGATGATGTTGCCTTTGTCTGCGGGCACGGCAATCACTCGACCATCGGTGAGGAACGGCGGAGCAATCCCTTTCTTCAAGGTCTTTGAAGCTATAGAAAGCGGTCTGGATCGTCATTCGGATCGCGGGCAGAGCGCTGGCAGGCATTGAAATGGGTGACATCTCGTTTTCCAAAGAAGAAAAGCAGCAACTGGTCCAGCTGTTGCAAGATTATTTCAGTGAAAATCTTGAACAGGAAGTGGGGCGTTTTGAAGTCGAGTTTCTTCTCGATTACATGATCAAACAGCTTGGCCCCGTTTTCTACAACAAGGGGCTGCTTGATGCCCGCGCCTTGCTGGAAAAGCATCTCGAGAGCTATGGAGATGATCTCTATGGTCTTGAGAAAAGCGTATAAATTAAGGGTTTCAGCGCGCTTCTTGAGCGTATGTTGCAAAAATACACTACGTAAAAGCGGAAATAGCTGGTAGGTTCCCTGAAAATTTTTCTCATAGTTTGATTCCTTTGGAACGTTGGGCAACGAAATGAAATTCATATTTCCAATGTGTCTTGCATTTCTGGCAGGTACGCTTGCATTTTCTGATATCGAGGCGAATGCCAAGTCGGTTCAGGTCGTGCCTGCAGGCAACCGTTCCAAGGTGCAGCCCGCCATTCCGAACGGCTCTCATCTGCGCACGAATGCCCAGAAGACCTCGTTTGACAAGAAATACGAGAAGGTCCGGGATCTGCTGCAAAAAGACAAGCGTCTGATGGCCAAAATCAAGCAGGCTGCGGACGCCTATGGCATCGAACCGATCCACATGATTGGCGCCATCGTTGGAGAACATACCTACAATATCAACGTCTTCGACTATCTGCAGACCTATTACACCAAGGCTGCGATTTATTCCGGCATGGACATCAAGTTTGCCTATGACGGGGAAGACATTGATGTATTCCTGAAGCGTCCGCAGTTTGAAGCCTGTGACGAGTCCAAGGGATCCTATGAGGTCTGGTCTTGCCGTCAGGCCGTATGGAAAGACAAGTTTCAGGGCAAGACGGTGGATGGCAAGACGTTCCCGAAGGATCGTTTCAGCAAGGTATTCTTCCAGCCGATGTATGCAGGGCAAACGTTCGGGCTGGGCCAGATCAGCCCTCTGACAGCGCTCAAGCTGACCGATCTTGTGCATGAGAAATCCGGGCTGCCCAAGCTTGACGAGACGCATGCCGCCGGCGTCTATAATGCCATCATGAAGCCGGACATTTCTCTTGCCTTCATGGCTGCGATGATCCGCCGGGCCATTGATGACTACAAGACCATCGCCGGGGTCGATATCTCACAGAATCCGGGCATCACCGCCACGCTTTACAATATCGGCGACACCGATATCCATGCCGAGGAACTGCGCGTCAAGATGAAGCGTTCCGGTGGTGTGGTCTGGCCGCGCGAGAATTATTACGGCTGGCTTGTCAATGACAAGGCAGAGGAGCTCGCCGAAATTCTTGACGACCCCTCTGACCGGGACAAGAAGCGTATTCGTCAGGCTGACGCGCGCTAGCTCAACTGTTTGAAGCAGATCTTTGTCGTTCCTGCATCCTTGAAGCCAAGTTCTGCTGCGGCCGCTCGGGTTACATCCAGAATGCGCCCCTTGATGAACGGGCCGCGATCATTCACCCGCACAATGACCTTCTTGCCGTTGCGCATGTTGGTGACTTCAATTTTCTGACCCAGCTCAAGGCTCTTGTGGGCTGCGGTCATCTTCTTGGGATTGGCCATTTCGCCCGATGCTGTTCTCGAGGTCAATTGATACCAGGATGCGGTTCCGCAATGCTTCATGTCGGCGGCGTGGCTGACATCTTTCAGAACCATCATGAATAAGACGGCTGCGACGAGCCCGACACCGGTTGCTGCTATTCTGTTCAAAAGCTCTTCTCTCACTTTCGTTGTCAATTTTTGCTTAACCCAGTTGTCGGGGGGCAAAGGGGCGAGAGTGTGATGACAATGTGATCAATTCGGATTGTTGCATGTTTCGGGGCTCGAGACGGGCGAAAAGGCAATGGATGTTGCATTTGGGCAACGAAAGTCCGGCATTTTGCTTGCGAATTGCAGTCTATTCCGCGATAGTCGTGGATAGTCTTTTTAATTACGTAGAATTCCGGCTGGTAAAATTCACGAAAGTTCGCTTAAAGCGGCGCGGACCAAACTCCAAAGTCCCCCGGATTTTGGCCAATCTTGACTTTTTTCGCCGCTGGTTGTCGCGCCGAGCCTCCCCTCGACAGAAAGACCCGGCGCATTCTGCTCGCGGCCTTGCCGCCTAAAGGAGCCCGCTAGATGCTCTATCTCGAATTCGTGTTTCTGTTGGTCATGCTCTATATCGGGTCCCGCTTTGGCGGGATCGGGCTGGGCGTGGTGTCCGGCATTGGTCTGGTCATCGAAGTGTTCATCTTCCAGATGCCTCCAACCTCTCCCCCCATCACCGTGATGCTGATCATTCTGGCGGTTGTCACCTGTGCCTCCATTCTTGAGGCTGCCGGCGGTCTGAAATACATGCTGCAGGTGGCTGAGCGCATGCTGCGTTCCAACCCCAAGCGTGTGACGCTGATCGCACCGTTCGTGACCTATTTCATGACCTTCCTGCTGGGAACCGGTCATGCGGTCTATTCGATCATGCCGATCATCGGTGATGTGGCCCTCAAGAATGGCATCCGGCCAGAACGTCCGATGGCTGCGGCCTCCGTAGCCTCGCAGGTCGGCATCACGGCATCGCCGATTTCCGCGGCCGTTGTCTATTATCTGGCGCAGCTGTCCGATCTCAACCCGAACATCACTCTGCTGTCCATCCTGATGGTCACCGTGCCAGCGACCCTGTGTGGGACTCTGGCCATGGCGCTCTACAGCATGCGTCGCGGCAAGGAACTGCCTGACGATCCCGAGTATCAGAAACGCCTTGAAGACCCGGCATGGTCCGAAAAGATCCGCTCGACCACAGCGACGTCGCTGAACGAAAAGCTGCCGGTCAAGGCCCGCAATGCGGTGCTGCTGTTCATTGCTGCCATTTTCATCATCGTCGTCATCGCCATGGTGCCGGAAATCAGAACCGTTGCCGGTGCTGAAAAGCCGATCAGCATGGCGGTTGTCATCCAGATGATGATGCTGTGCTTTGGCGGTATTATCCTGCTGGCAACCAAGACCCAGCCACGCGATGTGCCGGACGGGGTGGTCTTCAAGTCGGGCATGGTGGCTGCGATCGCCATTTTCGGTATCGCCTGGATGTCGGATACCTATTTCCAGTATGCCATGCCGCAGTTCAAGACCGGCATCGTGGAAATGGTCACCAACTATCCATGGACCTTTGCTCTGGCGCTGTTCATCGTGTCGGTGGTGGTCAACTCGCAGGCCGTGGTGGCGCGCATGATGCTGCCGGTCGGTCTCGGGCTTGGTCTGGAACCGGCGCTGCTGATCGGTCTGATGCCTGCTCTCTATGGCTATTTCTTCATTCCGAACTACCCGTCCGATATCGCCACGGTGAACTTTGACGTGTCGGGAACCACCAAGATCGGCAAATGGTATTTCAACCATTCCTTCATGACGGTTGGTCTTATTGCTGTCATCACCGGATCTGTGGTCGGTTATCTGCTGGCCAAGATCATCATCGGCTAGGGTGAGCTTACCGTCGATCACCTGAAAGACCATAGGGCCTCCCGCAGCGTTGCGGGGGGCTTTTTTGTGCGAGCGCGCATCCGGGGGCTTGGATTCGGGCTGCCTGCAATTTGGACTTTGAATGCAGTTGATCATTTGCTAGGGACAGGCAGGCCCGTACCGGGCCGCCCCCCCCCGGGAGGCCCTGACATGGTCCTGTTGCTGTTCGTTGTTGTCGGATTCCTGAGCGCGCTGGCCTCGGCAGTGTTCGGCTTCGGTACTGCGTTGTTTTTCCTTGCCATCGGATCTCACCTGCTGGACGTCAAGGACACCATTGTGCTGGCGACGGTTCTGTTCGCCGCTTCGACCATCACGAAATCCATTCTGTACCGGCGGCATGTCGACTGGCGCATCGTCGGGGTGATGGCCATCTCCTGCCTTCCGTTTGCCTATGGCGGATCGCTGCTGCTGGCGCAGGTGCCCGGTGATCTGGTCAAACGCCTGCTCGGGAGCATGGTGCTCTGCTACGTGATCCTCAAGCATATCGGTCGCCTGCCTGCCGTCCGTATCGGCTGGGGCGGTCTTGTTGTGGGATCTGCCCTCTACGGTTTCGTTTCAGGGCTGGTGGGCAGCGGCAATCTGATCAAGGTGATCCTGTTTCGCGAGATGCAGATCTCGCGGCAGGCCTTTGTCGGGGCGATGGCCGCCACATCGGTGATGTCGAATCTAGCCAAGCTGTCGGGATATTGGCAGAGCGGATTGCTGACCGCACACATGTTCGCACCCTCCGTGGCTCTGGTTTTCTCAGCCATTGCCGCGGCGCTGCTTGGCCGGTTCGTGCTCAACCGGATATCTGCCCGCAACTTCGAGACAGGGCTGCAGATCCTGATGGTGATCGCTGCCCTGGCTCTGCTCTTCTAGCCTTCAGCTCTTGCGGCGCTTTGGTCGCGGGGTGCTGCTTGCCCCCTTCGGTCGCGGCATGTCGGTGCCAGGGCCCATGTCATCGAGATCCGGCTTCTTGATGCGGCTGCCCTTTGCCGAGGCGGACTTGGGCATGTTGGCCGAAGAGCCATATTTGCGTTCGCCGCGATAGCCGCCGGTTTTCTCGTCGACCGCCGACTGGCGGGCCAGCGGGTCGTCGGCAATCGCAAGCTCGGTTGCACGCAGGCGTTTGACCTCGTCGCGCAGGCGGGCCGCTTCCTCGAACTCGAGGTTGGCGGCAGCCTCTTTCATGCGGTTTTCCAGATCCTCGATATGGGCTTCCAGATTGTGGCCGATACCCGGATCGGCAATGTCGGCGAGCCCCTTGTCAACGGTGACATGGTCGCTTTCATAGACCGAGCCGAGAATGTCGCCGATGTTCTTCTTGACCGTTTGCGGCGTGATGCCGTGTTCCTCGTTGTAGGCCATCTGCTTTTCGCGGCGACGGTTGGTCTCGGTGATCGCACGGTCCATGGAGCCGGTCATCTTGTCGGCATAGAGAATGACCTTGCCGTCGACGTTACGGGCGGCACGACCGATGGTCTGGATGAGGGAGGTCTCCGAGCGCAGGAACCCTTCCTTGTCGGCGTCGAGAATGGCCACGAGCGCACATTCGGGGATGTCGAGGCCCTCGCGCAGGAGGTTGATGCCAACCAAGACGTCGAAAGCGCCAAGGCGCAGGTCGCGGATGATTTCGATTCGCTCGATGGTGTCGACGTCGGAATGCATGTAGCGCACACGCACACCCTGTTCGTGCAGATATTCGGTGAGGTCTTCGGCCATGCGCTTGGTCAGGGTCGTGACCAGCGTGCGGTAACCCTGGGCGGCCTTTTCCTTGACCTCGCCCAGCAGGTCGTCCACCTGGGTCTTGGCGGGGCGGATCTCGATGATCGGGTCGGTCAGGCCTGTCGGGCGAATGACCTGCTCGGCGAAGACGCCACCGGCTTCTTCCATTTCCCAGCTGCCTGGAGTGGCCGATACGGCGACGGTCTGCGGGCGCATGGCGTCCCATTCCTCAAAGCGCAAGGGGCGGTTGTCCATGCAGCTTGGCAGGCGGAAGCCATATTCGGCAAGCGTCGCCTTGCGGCGGAAGTCGCCCCGATACATGGCGCCGAGCTGGCCGATGGTCACATGGCTCTCGTCGACGAAAATCAGAGCATTGTCGGGCAGATACTCGAACAGGGTCGGCGGCGGCTCGCCCGGCAAACGGCCGGTGAGATAGCGCGAATAGTTCTCGATGCCCTGACAGGCACCAGTGGCCTCCATCATCTCCAGATCAAAGCGCGTGCGCTGTTCCAGCCGCTGTGCCTCGAGCAGGCGACCGTGGGCCTCCAGTTCCTCAAGTCGTTCGGCGAGTTCCTTCTTGATGCTCTTGATGGCCTGGTTGAGGGTCGGGCGCGGGGTGACATAGTGAGAGTTGGCGTAGAGCTTGACCATTTCCAGATCGCCCATCTTCTGGCCGGTCAGGGGGTCAAATTCCTTGATCTCCTCGACTTCGTCGCCGAAGAAGGAAATGCGCCAGGCGCGGTCTTCATAGTGGGCCGGAAAGATCTCGACGACATCGCCGCTGACACGGAACGAGCCGCGCTGGAAATCCATGTTGTTGCGCTTGTATTGCAGCGCCACCAGATCGGCAATGAGCTGGTTCTGGTCGATGACGTCGCCGGTCTCGATCTTGAAGCTCATCTCGGTGTAGGTTTCGACCGAGCCGATACCGTAGATGCAGGACACCGAGGCGATAATGATCACGTCGTCGCGCTCAAGCACGGCGCGGGTGGCGGAGTGGCGCATCCGGTCGATCTGCTCGTTGATCGTGCTTTCCTTCTCGATGAAGGTATCGGTGCGTGGCACATAGGCTTCCGGCTGGTAGTAATCGTAGTAGGAGACGAAATACTCCACCGCATTGTTGGGGAAGAAATTCTTGAACTCGCCGTAGAGCTGGGCGGCCAGGGTCTTGTTGGGGGCGAGGATGAGGGCAGGCCGGTTGGTCTGGGCGATAACCTGGGCCATGGTGAAGGTCTTGCCTGAACCGGTCACGCCAAGCAGAACCTGCGTTGCTTCGCCATCACTGATGCCTTCAAGCAGATCTGCAATTGCTGTTGGCTGGTCGCCCGCCGGTTCAAACTCGGTCTTCAGCTCGAAGGAGACGCCGCCTTCCGACTTCTCGGGGCGTTCCGGGCGGTGGGGAGTCCATGGCGCGGAATCCATGAACTCGGGCCGGCCGTGCTCGATCAGGGATTCCAGTGCCCGAACGGTCTCGGTGACGCCAGAGCGATCATCGCTCTTGCCCTTTTTCTTCTGGGCCTTCTTGCGCTCGCGGGTTACCCGTTCGAGCTCTTCAGCCTTTTCAAGCGAAATGTCGAGGCCCGCGATGGGATTCATGCCCCCTGCGGCCTTTTCACGCGCCGAAACAGGGGTGTCCTTGGACTTTCTTGGGCGTTTCGCTGTCGGCTTTTTGGCGCTATCCTTGGGGTTGGGGTCAAGTCTGGCGGCCTGGGCTATTTCATCGGCCCAGTCAGCTATCGAATCAGAAAGCGGGGCTCCTTCAAAGGAGGCTTGTGGTGCTCCACCCAAACCGCCTTGTTTTTCAGCCTCTTCCTGTTTTCTGGATGCCATGTGCCTGCCTCGTGGTGCTGTTTGAGCACAATGTAAGGGAACAAAGCAAGAATATGAAGGGGGGTAGAAAAATAATTCAACGGATGGCTCATGCAGGGATTGTATCAGCCGAATGGCCAATTTTCTGTTTTATTAAATAGTCCTAATATTCGAAAATACTAAATTAAAAGGACGTCGCATTACGCACAGAGCACCTTTCGCCGGGGAGGGGCGGTGCTTCAAAGGAGAGAAAATGACGCACGTAGTTGTTATGGGGGGAGGTCTTGGCGGTCTTTCGGCAGCTTATGAAATCCGCCAGAAATTGTCCAAGACGGACAAGGTAACCGTGGTTTCCAACAAGCCATTCTTCCAGTTCACCCCGTCCAACCCGTGGGTTGCCGTCGGGTGGCGTAAGAAAAAGGACATCACCCTGGATCTGGCGACGGTTCTGCCGAAGAACAAGGTGGATTTCATCTGCTCCGCAGTCACCAGCGTTGATCCGGAGCATAATTCGATCGGTCTGGCTGACGGCTCGACCGTTGCCTATGATTATCTGGTGATCGCGACTGGGCCGGAACTGGCCTTTGACGAGATCGAGGGACTGGGGCCGGAAGGCAACACCATCTCGGTGTGCGACGTCGATCATGCCACCGCCGGCTATGAAAAGTGGGAAGCCTTCTGCAAGGATCCGGGACCGATCGTGGTTGGTGCGGTTCAGGGCGCCTCCTGTTATGGTCCGGCCTATGAAACGGCGATGATCTTCGATACGGATCTGCGCAAGCGCCAGATCCGCGACAAGGTGCCCATGACCTTCGTGACGTCCGAACCCTATGTCGGGCATCTCGGCCTCGGCGGGGTGGGCGACACCAAGGGTATGCTGGAATCGGCCATGCGTGACCGTACGGTGAAATGGATCACCAACGCCAAGGTCGACAAGGTTGAAGCCGGTGTCATGTATGTTACCGAAGTCAACGAGGACGGATCGGAAAAGCAGAAGCATGAGCTGCCGTTCAAGCATTCGATGATGCTGCCGGCCTTCCGCGGCATTCCTGCCCTTCAGGGCATCGAGGGGCTGGTCAATCCGCGTGGCTTCGTCATCGTCGACAAGCACCAGCGCAACCCGAAATATCCCAACATCTTCGGCATTGGCGTCTGCATAGCCATTCCTCCTTATGAAAAGACGCCGGTTCCGGTGGGTGTTCCCAAGACCGGTTACATGATCGAGTCGATGGTGACTGCTTCTGCCAAGAACCTGAAGGAAATTCTGGCCGGTCAAGAGCCTTCCCATGAAGCGACATGGAATGCGATCTGTCTTGCCGACTTTGGCGATTCCGGGCTGGCCTTTGTTGCTATGCCACAGATCCCGCCACGCAACACAAACTATTCGGGGCAGGGCAAGTGGGTTCACCTGGCCAAGATTGCTTTCGAAAAATACTTCCTGCGCAAGATCCGCATCGGTGAGACCGAGCCATATTACGAGAAGGCCGTTCTGAGCCTTCTGGATATTGCCAAGATCAAGAAGTGACCGGGCAACGATAATCGATTTGGAAGCTCATCCTGCCGCTGTTCTTCGGAGCAGCGGCTTTTTTGTGGGGGATGTCCTGGCTCTGAGCCCTTCGGCTTTGGGACAAGCCAAGGGGTTCAGTATCGTGTTGCCATTGGTCAGGCCGGGATGTCGGCGGATGCTTCGGCTGGCTTCTTGGATTTGCGCAGGCGCTTCTGGATCTGCGGCAGCAGTTCAACCAGCAGGATGCAGGAGAAGATCAGGAAGCAGCCGAAATACTGGCTCGGTGTCAGCCGCTCACCCAGCAGGATGGCACCGAAGATGGCTGCAAACAGGCTTTCGCCGGAGAGGATGATTGCCGCGTCTGCCGGTGGCGTATAGCGCTGGCCGATGGCCTGCAGACCGAAGGCCAGAGCACCGGAGAATACGCCGGTATAGATGATCTCGAACCATGCGCCCTGAAGGCTTGCAACGTCGAGGCTTTCAAATGGTAGTCCGAACAGCAGGCCAAGTACCCCGGCAGTTGCGAACTGGAGCAGTGCAAAAGCCAGCGGGTTGCCATATTTGCTGACCATGCGGCCGACCAGAATGATCTGGAACGTCCAGCACAGCGCACTGAACATCATCAGGATATCGCCCTGTTTCATGGCTTCAAGGTTGCCAGCCAGAAGATAGGCGCCCATGATCGACAGAGCCACAAGCGGCCAGATCATCGGAGATGGCCAGCTGCGGAAGACCAGTACGCCAATAACCGGGGTCAGCGGCACATACATTGCCGTCAGGAATCCTGCGTTGGTAACGGACGTCGTGGCAAATCCCATCTGCTGAAAGCCGATGCCTGCAAAGAAGATGGCCCCGATCAGGATACCCTTGATGATGACGGGCATCGGAATGGGATTGCTTACCCGCCGCCGTTCGAAATAGGCAAAGGGCACGACTGCCAATGTTGCCAGAATGAAGCGCACGCCGGTGAAGTTCATCGGGCCGATGGAATCCATGGCCGTGGACTGGGCCACAAAGGCGGCCCCCCATACGATGGCGGCAAACAGCAACAACAGGTTGGCGGTCATTCTTGGCATTGGAGCAGCTTTCAGAACGGTAAGGGAGAGCTCCGGCGCACTGTTTGTCCGGATCACCGACTTCTAAGGCAAACAGCCCCATCACTGCAACTGAATTCTATTCATCAATCGAACAAGGAATTTGATGAATCAGGGGCGTTGTGACGCAGCCCCGGTGAAGGCCGCCAGCCGGGTCGGGACCGGAGCGGGGGTGGCTCCTGTCAGCAGGCGGGTGGTTGCCTCGGTTGGGCTTGCAAAGGCGAGATAGCGCAAGGGACCGCCGACCATGCCGTCAAACGGCCAACAGGATGAGAGCACCAGCAACGGGCTCGGACTGTCCTTCTGCAGGCCCGACTGGTCCCAGCGAACGATCTTGCTGCCGTCGATGCGATAGGTAAGCGTAGGGCCAGACATCTGTTCGATCTCCACCATGGCTCCGGTCTGAAGTTGCTGGAGGGGCTGGAAATGGGTGTCCCGATGAGCGGCGATGATGCTCGTGCCTGCCGTACCCAGTCGCGCTCCCTGCGCAAGCAGAACGGGACCGAAAGCTAGCCCTTCGCCACCGGCTTCCTTGAGGATGATGGTCTGGAGATCAAGGGATGGGATGGTCAGGCGGGCGACCGGCCAACTGTCAGCCCATGGCCATGCCTTGTGTGGCATGCCATCCGCTCTGCTCTGTTGCCAGGCGCGCTCCAAAAGGACCTGCGCCAGTTGCGCCTTGATGGGGATCCAACTGCCCCAGATCAGCAACCCCAGCCCCAGCAGTCCAAGAGCCACGGCACAAAGTGTGCCTAAATTATACTGCGTGGGGCGGGGGTATCTCATGGTGTTCCTGTGATGCATGGTGGTTGATGCCGCGCACGGAGTGGCCCCGTGCGCGGATTGTGCGGATTGTCATGTATGTATCAGCGCAGCTCCGGTGCGATCTTGCGCCATTGCAGCCAGGCGAGCAGGGCGCCTGCCAGTGTCAGCAGGGCTATGCCTGCGAGGATCAACAGGCTGGCCGGGGTTGCCGTTTTCGGCAGCAGGATCTGATTACCGCCGGTCGGTACCAGAGATGCCACTCTGGCGTTGCTGTCCGGGGCAGGGCTCGTGGCCATCGCTTTCATCGCCGGAGCACTGAAGCCGAAGCTGCGTTTGAGTGCTCGCATCGGAGCCGCGGATCCCGTTGGAGCATTGGGGGCCATGGATGGCTGAGGCTGGGGCTCTTCCCCGAAGACAGCATCCATGTTCCAGCCGTCTGGCAGGTTGAGCGGCACCTTGCGGCTGTCCAGTGTTTCGCCTTCCGGTCGAGCTGGAGTCACATCCACGGCGACGAGGCTGGTGAGGCGTGTCACCAGATGGTGACGGAGGCCGAGGGTCTCGATCGCCTTGTCGATACCGGCGCTGTCGGTAGACAACAGACGCTCATTCTCCAACTGACGGATCTTGCCACGGGCCCACAGCTTGTCGACGGCGGCGGACGGTGCTGCCTTGGTTATGTCCACGGTCATCGACCATGGTTGATTGTCAAAGCGACCGCTGAGGGTCAGCTCGTTACCCAGATCCTTGCCCTTGAAAGCGACGATGACGGGCTCTCCCTTGTAGAGGTCGGGCAGTTCGCTCGGGGATGCCTCGATGTTCTTGCCGTTGGCAAAGGAAATGCTGAGGTCGGTGGCAACCGGGGTTGTCAGCTGGGTGAACAGCTCGGCCATCTTGCCTTTGACTTCCGTGATGTCTCCGATCTGGGTGAAGGTGCCGCGACCGACTTCGGCAGCGCGGGACATGAAGAAGCTGTTGGGGGCAGAGCCGATGCCGACGGTGAAGATGCGGGAGCGACCTTTCTGCGCCTTGACGGTTTCGAACAGTTCACGCTCGTTGCCGATGGCACCGTCGGTGAGGAAGATCACCTGCCGCAGGGTCGGAGCGTTCGGGTTTACATCTCTCAGCGCAGCCTGCATCGCCGGAAGCATCTCGGTGCCCCCCTCGGCCCGGATTGCGGCTACCCAGTAGCGGGCCGTTGACAGGTTTTCCTTGTCGGCTGGCTGAGGCGATGGGAACAGCTGCGCCATTTCGTTGTTGAAGCGGATGATCTGGAATTTGTCTTCCGGCCTCAGTTGGCCGAGGGCTTCAATCAGGCTTTCTCTGGCCTGCAGGATGGACGGGCCATCCATCGAACCAGATTGGTCAATGACGAAGACGACCTCGCGTGGCGGCGTCTGCAAGTCCTTGGCCAGCTTGTAAGGCGGGGTGATATAGGCAAGCAGATACTGGTCGGCGTCGCCCTCAGAGAGGGTTTCCTCTTCCCGTTCCTCGCCATTGGCTTCCTTCTTCTGGCCATCTCCGGTCTGACGCCCGGTGGGGTCATCCTTGAGGGTCTGGCTGAAGAGGCCAAGGTTCGGGGTTTCGGTCGGCTTGCCAGTCCAGGTCAGGAGGAAATCCTTGTCTGCCGGAACAGCCTCGCCCTTGAGGCTGAGGGACATTTCCTTGCTATCAACCGGCTTGATGACCACGTCATGATAGTGGCTGACGACCTTGTCGAGGGGGAAGCCGGCTTTCAGATCTATACTGAGACTGACCGGATTGCTCTTGCCAGCCTTCTCCGGGTCGAGCACGGGGGCGGTGATGGTGTCGCGGTCCGGCACAGGGTCCGTGCTGGACCAGCCGTTGCCACCATCGGACTGGTTGGCCTTGAGGTCGATGACCGGCTGCAGTGGCTTGGCGAGAGGGTTGTAGCGCGGTGCGACGACCAGCGGCACACGCAGGGAGAATTCCTCGTCCTTGCGCGGAATGGTCTGCTGGTATTCGATCTGGATGGTAACCGAGTCATTCGGGCCGATATTGGCCACGGCGTTGGTAAACAGATTGGGGCGCTGCTGTTCCAGGAGGCTCGCCTTCTTGCCTTCCTGTTTGGCGGTTTCATAGATCTGGCGCGCTTCTTCCCGTGGCTTGATCTTGCCTTCGATGATCCTGTCGCCGATCTTCATCTTCAACTGGTCGACAGCGGCGGTATCCGGCAGCGGAAAGACATAGATCCCTTCCACCCAGGCATCGCTCGGATTGAGAAATTTTTGCGTCACGATGGTACGCGCAACCGGGCCGGTGACGTCGACCTTGATGTCGGTGGCGACTTTCGGGGCTTCAATATATTTGCCCGCCTCCTTGGCCTTGAACAGAAGGCCACCCGATTGCATGTCATCGGGGGTGACGAGGAGAGGGGAGGCAATGGGAACCGCTTGCGGGCTGACGGCTGTGGCCGGGCTGGAATGAGCCTGGGAGCCAAAGGTTACAGTCAGGGCTACGGCGACAATCAGCGCGTAGGCGCCGATCCAGATCTTGAAGGCTTTGGAAAAGGAATGCTCGAGATCGGCTTTTGGGTGCAGTGCAATGCTATGGCGCTTTCTTTTCCGATCTTTGATCCGGTCATTAAAAAGAGTCTCTGGCAATTTCATTGTTCTGAGTTCCCGAAAAAGGGTTGGTCCGTGATCACTGTCTCACGGGATTAAGGCCCAGATTTGCGGTAAAATGGGCGCAAGCTGATCAATATTGTGACGATTTCGGGGCAGCTGATACAAATGTATGTGATGGGCCGTAGGCCGCCTTCTGGCCGCGACAGCTTGCCTCAGCATGAATCCCGATCTTAGGACTTTACCTTGCGAAAATCATTTGTTATGTATATTCGCAAGTTCTAATTTAACGAGGTGCTAAAATGTCTCTGGATCGCTCCATTCTCGCATTCGCAGGCTTCATGGTCCTGCTTTCCGTCCTGCTTACGGTTTATGTTCATCCGCTGTTTGTCTGGTTCACGGTTTTCATCGGTGCCAACATGCTGCAATCTGCCTTCACCGGCTTCTGCCCGGCAGCGATGATCCTGAAAAAGTTCGGCGTCAAGCCAGGCACGGCTTTCGAATAATTGCCAACAAGGGGCAGGGGCTGTCCCTTAGGTCTGGTCGTGTCGCAAAGAACAAGCCGCAGCATGTGCTGCGGCTTCTTTTTTGGAGCAGGTATTCGAGCTAATTGTCGGCCTTCAGCATGTCCGGTTGCTGCTCTTCCAGATAGGCCTCCTCGGCGGGCGTCAGTTCGATCTTTTCGTAGCCGGTAATCATCGTCCTGATGTAGTGGAACACCGTCTTGCCGGTGGTCGTCATGTAGACATGGATGACGACGAAGGTGATCATGGCAAAGGCGGCTGCCGTGTGCACGAAGGCGACCAGCGAAAACATCTGCTGGCTGTTCTGGATTGTTTCCCAAAGGCCATAGAGCAGATAGGCGATGCCCGAGAGCCAGAGGGCCGGGCCGATGATGACCATGAAAGTCAGATAGGCCAGTGATTGCAGGGCATTCTGCTTGCGGGCAAGGCTTTTCGAATAGGGGTGCGGCGCGCCCATGATGATGCCGTAGGCATAGAATTTGATCACGGCGAACAATCCCTTGTTTTGCGGCAGATAGTGGCGCCACTGTCCGGTGGTGAAGTTCCAGAAGGTGGTAAAGAGCCAGAGCACCAGCAGCAGGAGGGCGGCGTAGGTGTGAACCATGACCGCCAGCGGGAAGGGCACGAGGGAGAGCGTGCCATGCAGATTGAAGCCGGAGAAGGCCAGAATGAAGATCAGCAGCGCCTGTGACCAGTGCCAGAAGCGTTCGTAGCGGGTGTAGATCTTCACCGCCCGCTTTTTGACATCTGGCCGGTTGGTCAGTTCTTCAGATCGGCCGGAAGACGGGCCAGAAGACGAGGTGGAAGACGGTATGTCAGTCATGATTGGTCTCCTCAGGCCTGTTTCTTGCGATTGCGGAAGATGATGCGCAGCAAGGCGTGGAACAGGACGCCCAGCACGGTAAGGCCGAAGGCGGCGTAGCCGATCCAGTCCAGCCATTTGAACGTGTCACGCCCTGGCATGTAGATGCCGGTGATGCCATCAAGGCGGCCCTGTCTGGCGTGGCACTCAGTGCAGCGCACGGCCTGATCTTTCGGCGCGACCATGTGGGTGATAGGCCAATACATGTGGGTGTCGACAAAGCCGAGCTTGCCGGAGAAGTCCTTGCCGATGAAGTCCATCGCCGCGGGCACGGATTTGCTCCAGTCGAAATTGGTCCAGAGGGCCGTGTCGTCCTTGCCGAAGACATGATTGTAGACCAACTGGTTGGTTTCCATGTCATAAGGCTGGCGAGACAGCATCTGCTTGAAAGGCCAGATGCGCGATTTGCCATCACTTGGAGAGCCGCCAAGGGCGTTGATCTCGACGACCTTGGAGGGATCGATCTTGTCGTCCAGCAGGGTCCATGTGGTTTCGCCGTTGAACCAGGCATAGAACGGCTGGATTTTTTCGCCATATTCGAAGTTGCCCTTTTCAGACATGTAGCTGGGGTGACCATGCTCATCCATGTCCTTGTAGGGTTTGCCGTCCTTCAGCTTGCCAGCGGTTGACCAGTCCCAGAGAGTCTTTGTGGCAACGCCGCCGCGGGCAAATTCGGGGATGTGGCAGGTCTGGCAGGCAACCGTATCGGTGTGGTCGTTGAGCTTGATGCCCATCAGGTCGCTGCCGTCATGGGGGCGGTTCGAGTGGCAGCTTTCGCAGGTCGCCGATGGTTCCATCAGGCTGGCCAACTGATCAAGCTTGCGGATCTTGGCAGTCTTTGTTTCCTCGCCATTCTTGGTAACGGTTGTCGGCTTGGCCTCCATACTGTAACGCGAGCCGGGCCATTGATGGCCGGAGCCTGCGTGACAGGCGGTGCAGGCCATGTTGAGACCGTCCTTGTTCATATGCACGTCGAGCGTCTTGTCCGGCTGGTTCAGAGAACTGTCCAGATCGCCGTGTTTGACGCCATCGCCGCCGCCGCCGTAATAGTGGCAGGAGCCGCAATTCTGGCGTTGCGGATTGGTGACCGACCGGGCTGCCTTGCCAAGGTCGGGGGGCATCTCCGTCTTGCCGTTGACCGTTATCGGCTCATAGAGCGGATGTCCGGCCTTGGTCGGGTATTTGCTGTAGAGGGCAGTGTCCGCATGGCAGACAAGGCAATCCACCGCTTCCGGCTCGGACGGCGGATCCTTGCGCATGTCCTCCCAGCCATAACCGGCGTGACAGGAGGTGCAGCGTGGCTCGTTGGAAGCGACGTTGCCGCAGAAGGCGTTGATCACCGTCCGTTTGCCAAGGGTCTGGCCGGTCGCCTCGTTGGTGGTTTCCCATTTCCAGTGCAGGGTGTGCTGCACCTGGTCTGCCGCTTCGGTGTGGCAGGCAAGGCAGGCCTTGGTGACCTCGGGGCCGGATTTGAATTCCTGCTGCAGGATCTCGAACCTGGAGTGATCGGCCGTGCCGCCAGCTGGCTTGCCAGAAAGCTGCAGGCTGGCCTTTGCATCCGGGCTGAGCGGCGAATGGGGCAGGGCGTCGCCCGAAGCGGCCGACGCTCTACCAACCGGCAGCAATAGCAGTGACATAAGAATGAGGGCAGAGGCCGCCAGACCAGATCCCTTGCTGGTCCTGTCGAGTGGCCATCCGCCTCCAAATGCAAAGTTCGCCATGTGGTCCTCCGAACAAATGCAAAAAGGCAAGAAGATCAACTTTCCCGGCAGAAACTGATCTGGTTGTCATGAGAAGCCGACCCGGCTCCGGACCGTGTCAGCAGATCTTTTAAACAAGACTATAAAATACCTATTTGGGCTATTCGAATATAGTTGATGAGGCGCGTTGTCACACGTCCTTGGTCGTAACCGATTGTCTAGCGCCCGATTGAGGGCTGGGAACGAGCCCCGACATGTCACGCCATGAGGCAAAGAAAAAGGCCGCAGCGTTGCCGCTGCGACCCTGGCTGGTTTGCTCGGTGCTGTTGTTCTTACTTGATGCGGTCCGGTTCGTGGGTTTCGAGATAGGTGACCTCGGCTTCCGTCAGTTCCATGTCCTCAAAGCCGGTGATCATGGCTTTGGTGTAATGGATCAGCGTCTTGCCCGTGGTGACCATATAGATATGGCCGATCACGAAGGCGACCATCAGGAAAGCCCCGATGAGGTGCAATAGCACGATCAGGCTGAAGATGTCGTTGTTGCCCGAGTTGCCTTCCCAGAAGCTGTAGAACATATAGGCCAGCCCGGAGAGCCAGAGCAACGGACCAACCACAGTCATGATGGAGAAGTAGGCAAAGGACTGCAGCGGGTTCTGCTTGCGGCTGAGTGTGCGCTTGTAGGGATGGGGCTGACCACGCATCATGCCAACGAGATAGTGCATGATGACGTCCCAGAGTCCGGCGTTGGTGGGCACGAAATGGCGCCATTGTCCGGTGGTGAAGGTCCAGAAGGCCGTGAACAGCCACAGGAAGATCAGCACGAAGGCGGCGATATCGTGGATCATTACCGCCTTGGCGAACGGGATGAAGCGGATCGTCCCGTGCACCGTGAAGCCGGAGAAGGCCAGGGTGAAGATCAGGATCGCCTGAGACCAGTGCCAGAAGCGTTCATAGCGACTGTAGTTCTTGACCTTGCGATGAAAGATTTTGGCCTTGCTGCTTTCTGCCTTGCCAGAGGCAGGGCCCGAGGCAGATGTCATGTCGGTCATGTGTCTGTCCTCCCTAGTGTTGGCGCTGGTTGCGGGTGGCAATGCGGAAGATCGTGTGGATGGCCACGCCCAGAATGGTCAGGATGATCAGGCCATAGCCCAGCCAGTTGATGAGGGGCATGTCGTCCCGCCCGGGAATGTAGACCCCTTCGATACCTTCGAGACGGCCGCCCTTGGAGTGGCATTCATCGCACTGCACGGCCTTGTCCGACGGAGCAACCATGTGGGTGATGGGCCACCACATGCGGGTTTCGATGAACTCGAATTTGCCCGAATAGTCCTTGCCCATGTATTCCTGTCCGGCCTTGATGGCGTTCGGCCAGTCAAAGCTTTTCCAGAAGGCGTCTGAGTCCTTGCCGAACAGATGCATATAGACAAGCTTCTTGCTTTCCGCATCGATCGGCTGCTTGGTGTGCATCAGCTTGAACGGCCAGATGCGGGCGGTCTCGTCGTTTGCGCTGCCGCCCAGGGCATTGAGGATGACCGGTTTGGACGTATCAACCGGATCGTTGTCGGTGACATAGGTGAACTGCCCGTTGAACCAGCTGTAGGTTGGCTTGACATTCTCTTCATAGATGAAGTCACCCTTCTTGGAATCGTAGCTGGGATGTCCCTTGTCATCCTTGAGAGCGAAGGGCTTGCCATCCTTCAGTTTGCCGGCAGTCGACCAGTCCCAGAGCATCTTGGTGGCAACGCCGCCGCGAGCGAACTCCGGAATATGGCAGGTCTGGCAGGCAACCGTGTCGGTATGGTTGTTGAGTTTGATGGCTGCCAGCGTCTTGCCCTGGTGGGGAGCATCTGTGTGGCAGCTCTCGCAGGAGGCGGTTTCGTTCATGCGACGCATGGCAAAGGAAGGCAGCTTCTTGCCTTCATCGTCGCGTGCCTGCGGCTTGGCTTCCATGTCGTAGCGCGACCCTGGCCAGACATGGCCCGAACCGGAATGGCAGGCCGAGCAGGCCATGTTGCCACCGTCGGCAGCCATGTGGACGTCGAGGTCCTTGGACGGCTTGTTGAGCGAGCTGTCGATGTCGCCGTGTTTGACGCCATCGCCACCGCCGCCATAATAGTGGCAGGCACCGCAGTTGTCGCGTTGTGGCAGGCTCACGGACTGCGCCGCTTCGATCAGGTTGGAAACCTTGAAGGGCTTGCCGTTGAAGTCCATCGGTTCGGTGATGGGCAATCCGGCCTTGGCCGGGAATTTCTTGTAATACTGCGTGTCTGCGTGGCAGACGAGGCAATCAACCGCTTCTGGAGCTGCCGGTGGATCCTTGCGCATGTCCGTCCAGCCGTAACCGGCGTGGCAGGAAGTGCAGCGGGCTTCGTTGGAAGCGACGTTGCCGCAGAAGGCGTTGATCACATAGCGCTTACCGAGCTTCTGGCCGGTTTTCTCATTGTCATATTCCCATTTCCAGTGAATGGAATCATGCACCTGAGTGGCCGCTTCTGTGTGGCAGGACAGGCAGGCCTTGGTGACTTCCGGCCCGCTCTTGAAATCCTGTTGCAGGATTTCAAACTTGCTGTGGTCGGCCGTCTCGCCGGGCTTCTTGCCCGTAATCTGCTTTTCAGTGGATGGTTTATCAGCTGTGGCGGTGGGGGAAGCATAGGCTTTGCTCCATCCAATCACCGGTCCTGATATGGATGTCAGTGCAGTCAGCAGGACGGCCGCAGACGCAAGTCTGAAGGCCTGTCCCAAGCCCCTAAAGGCTGCATGGTCCGTCATTTGGTCCTCCCAACGGATTGCAGTATGGCCGATCGGGGGTAGTCGGAGGGCTGTCTCCGATCGGTTTCGAGTCTGTGTGCAGTCGCAAAGGGTTGATGGCTGCACGATCTGGGTTTTGGGGCGCCAGACTCGCCCGGTCCATATTTTATTATATTGCAAAGTTCAAAAATTACAGTTTAGTAATGTTGGACAGAATGTCGCATCTGTGGCTTATTTGCTGGCTGGACAACGATCTGCCTAATCGAGTTAGGCACGGGAAATTGCCGAATTCGTCCTTGGACTTACGGGAATATCGGTAAGTCTGAAACATTTGTAGGCAAGGGCTTGTTAGTTGGGTACGTTTGTGCGCAAGAAACTTCTGTTTTGGGTCGCAAAACGGCCAATTCTGGCCTGCTTTGCCTTGAATTGTGCTTGGGGCTGCACTAGGGTGCGCGAGCGGACGGCTCGGTAAATTTGCCCAGCCATCAAGTTCGCTTGTCTTTTTTTCTAGCTGAAAATTTGGAGGGCTCAATGAGCTTTATCGCCGAGCAGCTTTCGCGCGTGAAACCGTCCGCTACCATTGCGGTAACCAACAAGGCTCGGGAACTGAAGGCCGCAGGCCGTGACGTCATTGGCTTGGGATCCGGTGAACCGGACTTCGATACCCCGGATAATATCAAGGCTGCTGCGATCAAGGCCATCAATGAAGGCAAGACCAAATATACAGCCGTTGACGGTCTGCCGGAATTGAAAGAAGCCATTTGCGCCAAGTTCAAACGCGAGAACGGTCTTGATTACAAGCCCAACCAGGTCACGGTTGGTACGGGTGGCAAGCAGGTGCTGTATAACGCGCTGGTCTGCACCCTGAACCCGGGCGACGAAGTGCTCATCCCGACCCCGTATTGGGTATCCTATCCGGATATGGTCCTGCTCGCAGGTGGTGAGCCAGTGATCGTGGAAGCTGACCAGGAAACCTTCAAGCTGACTCCTGAAGCGTTGGAAGCCGCGATTACGCCAAAGACCAAATGGCTGATCTTCAACTCGCCATCCAACCCGTCCGGCGCAGCCTACAGCGAAGCGGAACTGAAAGCTCTGACCGATGTGCTGGTCAAGCATCCGCAGGTCTGGGTGATGAGCGACGACATGTATGAGCATCTGGTCTATGACGACTTCAAGTTTACCACGCCAGCCCAGATTGAACCGAAACTCTATGATCGCACTCTGACGGTCAACGGTGTTTCCAAGGCCTATGCCATGACCGGCTGGCGTATCGGCTATGCTGCCGGTCCTGTCGAGCTGATCAAGGCCATGGCGAAGCTGCAGTCCCAGTCCACCTCCAACCCTTGCTCGATTGCCCAGTACGCATCGGTCGAGGCGCTCAATGGTACGCAGGACTTCATCGCTGAGCGGGCTGATGTGTTCAAGCAGCGTCGTGACCTGGTGGTCAAGGCACTCAACGAGTGTGAAGGCATCACCTGCCCGACACCTGAAGGGGCATTCTATGTCTTCCCTTCCTGTGCAGGCACGATCGGAAAGACCGCTCCGTCTGGCAAGGTGATCGAAACCGACGAAGACTTCGTCACCGAGCTTCTGGAAGCAGAAGGCGTTGCCGTTGTTCAGGGTTCCGCTTTCGGCCTCGGCCCGAACTTCCGCATCTCCTATGCGACCTCCACCGAGGCGCTGACCGAAGCATGTGCTCGCATCAAGAAATTCTGTGCCGCCCTGAAATAGGATCGGCACTGACATTCCTGTCCCTTGTGGGCGGATTGAGCGATGAGGAAAGGGACGCCATCGGCGTCCCTTTTCTTTTGGCTCTGGTGCTGTTCGGGGCAAAGCACCAATTGTCCTTTTACTTCAATTAGATAATTCGTCTTATAGACGAAAGGTGGTTGTTAGACGAAGGGCTGTCGCCAAACCGTCAAATTGCGGTGAGTCCCTTCTGCAATCGCCGGATTCTTTGCGTTTGATCAAACGGAGCGACCAAATCTCCGCTAAGCTGAAAGAGTATTGTCCGCGCTTTTGACAGTTTGGCGCGTTTATTCAAACAGGAGGGGTGCAGTCAAACTTGCAATCTACACCAGGAGGAGGATGTGCTGAGCCGTGTGGAGCAGCATGTCAGGCTGGTGCCGGACATCATGCAGAAACAGAAAAGGAGGATTTGCCATGGGACAAGCAGGCAGAAGAGTCGAGGGTCCACGTTGCGTAGCCATCGTCGGACCCTTTGGTAGCGGTAAGACAACTCTCCTTGAAGCCTTATTGGCGCGAACCGGTGCAATCAACAAGTTCGGATCAGTCGACAGCGGAGGGTCTGTTGGCGATGCATCCGAAGAAGCCCGCGCCCACCACATGTCTGTGGAAGCCAATATCGCGGAAACGGAGTTTCTGGGAGATCCCTATATCTTTATTGATTGCCCCGGCTCGGTCGAATTTCAATTTGAAAGCCTTCCTGCTCTCTCCGCTGTTGATCTGGCGATTGTTGTCTGCGAACCGGACGAGAAGAAAATCCCTGCCTTGCAGGTCATTCTCAAGCAGCTCGAAGAGCGCAATATTCCCCGCATTCTCTTTATCAATAAAATGGACAAATGCACGACGCGCGTGCGCTCCGTAGTGGAAGCCCTGCAGCATGCGTCGAACACGCCGCTGCTTCTGCGGCAGATCCCTATCTGGAAGGGCGAGCAGGCCATCGGTTATATCGATCTGGCTCTGGAACGTGCCTTTCTTTACAACGAACATGCTCCCAGTGAACTGGTGGATATGAGTGCGGATGATCAGGAACGGGAATGGGAAGCCCGCTATTCCATGTTGGAAACCCTGTCCGATCATGACGACAAGCTGATGGAAATGCTGTTGGAGGACATGGAACCCTCCAAGGAGCAGATTTTTACCGATCTTGTGCAGGAAATGCGCACCGGGCAGGTCATGCCGGTCCTGATCGGGGCTGCCGAGCAGGAAAATGGAGTGATGCGTCTGCTCAAGGTGCTGCGCCACGAAGGGCTCGGCGTCACTTACACGGCCGAACGTCTCGGTTGCCCGGACCTGCCGAACGGCGAACCGGTGCTTCAGGTCATGAAGAGCATTCACACCTCGCACGGTGGCAAACTGTCCATCTCGCGGGTGCTCAAGGGTTCGGTCAAGGACGGTGATGTCTTCTTTGGTCCGCAAGGGGAAGAAATCGGGCGGGTCTCCGGTCTGTTTCATGTGCAGGGCCAGAAGACGGTCAAGGACAATGCCGCCAGTGCCGGTGACGTAATTGCCCTTGGCAAGCTCGATAGTGCCCATACGGGGATGACGCTGACAACGGCCAAGGAAGGGATCGATGCTCTGGACGCCTTTGATGCGCCGCCGCCGGTCTTTGCCATCGCTGTAAAACCAAAGGAACATCGCGACGAGGTCAAGCTGCACGCCACCTTGCAGAAGCTGTATGAGGAAGATCCTTCGCTGATGGTCGAGCAAAATCAGGACAGCAGCGAGACCATTCTGCGGGGCCAGGGTGAAATGCATTTGCGTGTTGCCGTTGAACGGCTGGTTGGCAAATACTCGATCAACATCGACAGCCACGCGCCTGCTGTTCCCTACAAGGAGACCATCCGCAAGGGGATTACCGTTCGCGGTCGTCACAAGAAACAGTCCGGCGGCCACGGTCAGTTCGGCGATGTCGTGATCGACATCAAGCCTCTGGACCGCGGCGAAGGCTTCCAGTTCAGCGAAAGCATCACCGGGGGCGTCGTGCCGAGGCAGTATTTCAGCTCGGTCGAGAACGGCGTCAAGGATGCGCTCGGCAAGGGGCCGCTGGGGTTTGAGGTGGTCGATCTCGCGGTAAACCTGAGCGATGGTTCCTACCACACGGTGGACAGCTCCGATCAGGCCTTCCGCTCGGCTGGCACGCTGGCCATGCGGGAAGGCTTGCCGCAGTGCAGCCCGGTTCTGTTGGAGCCGATCATGAATGTGAAGATTGCGGTGCCCAATGACGTGACGGCTAAGGTCAATACCATCGTTGCCGGGCGTCGGGGACAATTGATGGGCTATGATGCCCGGCCCGGCTGGGAAGGCTGGGACGTGGTAGAGAGCCTCATGCCGCAGTCGGAGATCGGTGACCTGATCATCGAACTGCGGTCCATTTCGGCCGGTGTGGCGTCCTTCGTGGCGACCTTCGATCACATGCAGGAGCTGGTCGGTCGTCAGGCTGATCTTGTACTTGAAGCAGCCAACGCTGCCGAATAGTGCTCTCTAGAGCGATGCAATCAAGGGGAAAGCGGAGCTTTGGCTCCGCTTTCCTCGTTATGCTGTCGACAATCCGACCTTCTGACAGCCCCCCCCAGGCCTGTGGGCGAGGGCCGACCTCCGCGCGTGACAGAGGTGGCAAATTTGTCAATTTTTCTGTTGCCTTTTTCAGCAGCAGGATCGATAGTGGGCCAGCTTCTCTCCCAGTTTCCTATTCCTGCCCGGAGATGCAAGGGGGATCCCCTTGTTGGGCCCGGTTGCTATGACCGCCAATAGGACTGGCAGCTTCACAAATGCATTTTCAGCATCAGATCTCAGGAATCTCATGACACACGGGTTTCTCATAACATTCTTTACCCAGCGCAGCCGCGAACATGACGATCGGCCATTGGCTCGCTGGATCATCGATCAGGCCATGGCGCTCGGCATTCGTGGTGCGACCCTTTCCACGGCTCAGGAAGGTTTTGGCCATGATGGACGCTACCATTCCAACGGTTATTTTGATATGCAGGATCCACCGCAGAAACTGGCCATGGCTGTGACAGCCGAGGAATACGGTCAACTTATGGCGGTGCTGAAGGCCAATAATCTCAAGGTCTTTCATACCAAGGCTGAAATCGAATTCGGCTTTTCGGCGGAAGACTGACGAGGCGGATCTGGCGTCGAAGATCTGGCGGGGCAAGTCATTGTGCCGCCTCGACAGGGCGCCCGAGTGATGGCCTTGGCAAACGCATTGGTACACCATACAGGAAAGCCGGTTGGCGAACACTTTGGGATACACTCTTAACCAGCACCATGCACGAGCCTTGGGGGAGGACAGCGGGTTCGGTCATGGCAGGGTGGCTAACAACAAGAACAAACGGCGATGACACGCCATAAACAGTGGCAAGCATAAGCCATAACAGGAATAACTATGATTGGTCCTCTCATCAACGGCGCTGCCATTGTGGTCGGCAGCGTGGCAGGAGCCTTCGTTGGCTCCAAAATCAGCGATAACGTGAAACAGAACATGCCGATGGTGTTCGGTATTGCCTCCATGGGGCTCGGGGTCGCCATGGCCAGCAAGGTTGTTGCGCTCGCGCCGGTGGTATTGGCGCTCATTGTCGGTTCTCTGTTCGGCGAAATCGTCGAACTGGAAAATGCCATTCACAAGATGTCATCGAAAACGAAGACCATGCTCTCCAGGCTGACGCCATCGGACGGAGCCATGGCTCCTGACGAGTTTATCGGTCGCTTCGTCGCGCTGTTGGTTCTGTTCAGCATGAGCGCCACGGGGATCTATGGCGCGATGGTGGAAGGTATGACCGGCGATACCACGCTGTTGATCGTCAAGGCCATTCTGGACCTGTTCACGGCCATGATCTTTGCCGCCACGATGGGCTATATCATTGCTGTTCTGGCCATTCCTCAGCTGGTCATTCAGGGCCTCTTCTTCTTTGCTGCGGTGCTGATCATCCCGTTGACGACGCCTGCCATGCTGGCCGATTTTTCCGCCTGTGGCGGCTGCATCATGCTGGCGGTTGGCATGCGCATCTGCGGTATCAAGCAGTTTCCCGTGGCCAACATGATCCCGGCTCTCTGGATCGTGATGCCGATTTCGTGGGGGTGGTCTGTGCTGTTTGCGTGACCGCGCCGGATACTATTTGCTGACTGCACCCGCTCCCGCGCTCGCTTGTGCTCTCGCATGGACACATGATGTTGAATTGCATGTGTCGTCGCCTCTCGCTAGGCTTTCTGTCAAGGAACTGTGGCATCGAGCAACAAGTGTGAGGGAGTGGCATGTTTATAAAGCGACAGAAGTCCTGGGCCATAAGGGAAAACCTTGTGACCGACGAACAGCATTATCTCAATCGCCGCAAGTTCCTTGGCGGATCGTCCCTGCTGATCGGCAGTGCGGCGCTTGGGCTTGCTGGCTGCGACAACGGCCTTGAGAGCAAGGGCGGCGGGCGCTCGGGAAGGGATCCCATCAGCCAGACCACCGGCACGTCCGACTTCAAGGACCCGACGATGGATCTCTATCCGGCCAAGCTGAATGACGGCTATCAGGTTGAGCGTGCCATCACGTCGGAAGACTATACCGGCCGCTTCAACAATTTCTACGAATTCGGATCGCACAAGCAGATCGCGGGGGCCGCCCAGCGGATCGAGACACGCCCCTGGGCTGTGACCATCGATGGCATGGTCGAGCAGGAGCAGGTGATCGACATCGACAAGCTCATCCGTTCCATGACGTTGGAAGAGCGAATCTATCGGCATCGCTGCGTAGAAGCCTGGGCGATGACTGTGCCCTGGACCGGTTTTGCCATGGCCGACCTTGTGCGCCTTGCCAAGCCGCTCTCTGGTGCCAAATACATCCGGATGGAGACATTCAAGAATACCGACTGGGCGAGCGGGCAGAAACAGAGCTGGTATCCATGGCCCTATGTGGAAGGGGTTACCATCGAGGAGGCAACCAACGAGCTGGCCTTTCTGGTGACCGGGGTCTATGGCAAACCGGCAGCCAAACAGTTTGGTGCGCCGCTTCGGCTGGCGTTGCCGTGGAAATATGGCTTCAAGTCGATCAAGTCCATCGTTCGTTTCACCTTTACGGATGAACGCCCGGTCAGTTTCTGGGAGCAGCTTGCGGCCGAGGAATATGGCTTCTGGGCGAATGTCAATCCGGAGGTGCCGCATCCGCGCTGGAGTCAGGCTACCGAGCAGCTGCTGGGCACGAAAGAGACTGTTCCAACGCGCCTCTTCAATGGGTATGGCGAGCAGGTTGCCCACCTCTACAAGGACCTGGGTGCAAAAGAAATACTCTACCGATAGGGATCGGTCTTCAGAATCCGAATAGGCATGAGTGGGGGGCTTGCGTGGCCCCCTTTTTGTATCCGGTTATGGGGAGCCTGTAGGTATTTCCTCAAATCTCATGAATGCAAAAACAGGTGCAACAATTTTCGAACCTGCATGGCGATAAATGCCAAATTAATGAGCTTGCACAATAATTGTGCAAATTCGAACATAACAACTGAGATTTGAAGGGGGAAGAAAAAAAGCCGGACCAAAGTCCGGCTTATAAAGTTTTTTCCGCACAAAAGTGCGGAGCAATCACCTTCCAGAGGGGAACAGCTGGCTACAAACATCGTCGCAGGGAGGAGGTTAGCAACGATTATTGCCTTCAGCTGAGGCATATATGCCTATTAATTAGTCTGCTTTCAATGCGTTCAGATGCAATTCTGTCATGCGCATGGTGCATGACTTTACGGGTAAATACTAAAACACCCATGAGCAGATACTCATGGGTGCAAGATATCTTCTAAAATGACTCCGGATGGAGGTTAATAATGCCAGCTGGCTGCCTTTGACAGCAGAAAATCGCGGACGGCATTAATGCGCATGGAGTTTCTCAGCTCGGCTGCATACACAAAATATGTCTCGAAGCTCGGCATTTCCACACTTGGAAGCAGCTGGATGAGCTCGTCACGGGGGTGAACGACGTAATCAGGAAGAATCGCTATGCCTGCACCACGCATGACGGCATGGCGAATGCCTAGCAGGTTGTTCACCTTCAGCGCCATTTGACGCTTTTTCCCCGGGGGCATCTGGGCCGTTTCCAGCCAGTTGACGTCCTTGAGATAGTTGGGGTGATTGTCGCCAAAACAGATCAGCCGATGCTGTTCCAATTCATCCATCGAGCGTGGCTGGCTGAATTTCTTCAGATAGCTCGCCGAGGCATACATGTGGAAGTGCACGGTGAAGAGCTTGCGCTGAATGAGGTCCGGCTGGGTCGGCTGGTGCAGACGGATGGCCACGTCAGCCTGACGCATGCCCAGATCGAGGTCCTCGTTCTCCAGCAGCAGCGTCAATGCGATGCCGGGGTAGAGTTCCATGAATTCTGCCAGATGCGACGTCAGCCATGCTGAACCAAGGCCAACCGTCGTCGTTACACGCAACTCGCCGGTCGGCTTTTCCTTGGAGTCGGTAAGGTGCGTGCGGACCGTTTCGAGCTTCATCAGCACGTCATGGGCGGTGCGATACAGCAGCTCTCCCTGTTCGGTGAGGATGAGGCCGCGGGCATGACGGTGAAACAGCGTCACCCCAAGGTCTGATTCCAGTGCACTGACCTGTCGGGAAATCGCGGATTGGCTCATATGCAATTTGTCGCCGGCATGTGTAAAGCTGCCAGCGTCAGCGGCCGCATGAAAAATGCGTAGTTTGTCCCAATCCATAGTTTCCTCCGGCTGAACTGCGGCGCACGCAATTCGAGCTACTGTCTGTTCCTTTTAAAGCCCGGACTGGCTGTGATTGACCCGCCCAGTCGATATGCGTTTGGGCTACGCCAGATATGCGGATTAAAGCGTAGCCCTTAGTCTAAGAAGTTTCAAATGCAAAACAAGCTAGTCGGAGGTCTTAGGCCGTAATTTCTGGGCAAAACCCGTTATTATTCAGCGTCTTCTTGTTCTGCAAGGAAGCGTTCCGCTTCCAGGGCAGCCATGCAGCCCATGCCAGCTGCTGTTACGGCCTGCCGATACTTGTCGTCGGTGACGTCTCCGGCTGCAAAAACGCCCGGAATCGACGTGGCTGTCGAATCAGGCGCCGTCCAGAGATAGCCGTTTTCCTTCATTTGCAGGCTGTTCCGGAACAGCTCGACAGCCGGGGCATGGCCGATGGCCACGAAGATGCCATCGGTCATCCGCTCGGAAACTTCGCCGGTCTTGACGTTGCGCAGCTTGACGCCGGTGACGCTTGGCGGGAAGCCTTCCTTGCCGATGAAATCCTCGACGACGGTGTCCCAGATTACGTCGATCTTGGGGTTCTTCTCAAGACGGTTCTGCAGGATCTTCTCGGCACGAAATTCATTGCGGCGATGAATGACGGTCACCTTGCTGGCGTGGTGGGTCAGATAAAGCGCCTCTTCAACGGCAGTATTGCCGCCGCCGATTACCAGCACTTCCTTGCCGCGATAGAAAAAGCCGTCGCAGGTGGCGCAGGCCGAAATGCCGAAGCCCTTGAATTTGTCTTCACTTTCAAGCCCCAGCCAGCGTGCCTGGGCACCGGTGGCGATAATCACGCTGTCGGCGGTGTATTCGGTGCCGGAGTCGCCTCTGGCCTTGAAGGGGCGGGAGGAGAAATCGACTTCGGTGATGATGTCGGCGATCAGATTGGTGCCGACATTTCTGGCCTGCGCCTTCATCTGCTCCATCAGCCATGGGCCCTGAATTTCCTCGGCAAATCCGGGATAGTTTTCCAGTTCGGTGGTAATGGTCAACTGACCACCTTCCTGCATGCCGGCGACGAGCGTTGGCTCAAGCATGGCGCGGGCAGCGTAAATGGCGGCTGTGTAGCCAGCGGGTCCAGAACCAATGATCAAGACTTTGCTATGCATCGGAGTATCTTTCTTTGGGGAGTGCAAGCTAACCGGGGTTGTTCGGCTTTCTCGCCCTCATTCAGGTAGGGTTCAGCAGCGCCCGGATTTCGTCTGCTATCAGTTCAGTTGAATCTATGGCGGGTCGGGTTCCCGTTTCAAGGGGGGCGGGCAGAAGTTGAACGAATGGGTGTTGAAGCAGTTGATGGATTGTGCGTTTCAGCTTCTTTGGATAGGCGTCCGGCTCGAAGATGTAAACCGGTGCCTGTGTCGCAAGGACATCTGAAAGCATGGAATGAGAATCAGCGGTGGTGATGATGGCGTCGGCAAGGCCGAGCATCGAGAAATAGGGATTGTCTCCCTTCTCGTCCCAGATCCAGTGGGGGTGCTTCTGCAGGGCCTTGCGAACGGCTGCGGTCAGATGGGCTGGTGTCCGGCGCGATGGCGTGACCATGACGGAGATGTGGGGCGGAAGGTCATGGGCCAGATAGTGGGCAAGGCGCCGGGAGGCCTTCTCGCCGAATTTCTCTTTGGCCGTGTCGCCGCCAAGGATCAGTGCCACGCGCGGGGTTGGCAGATGCAGCAAGGACTGCGGAGCCTTGATGCGGGCCTCTCTCAGTCGCACACTGGTCAGCCGCGTCGGGCCGGTGAGCGTCACTATCGTCTTCGCGTCGCGGCGCTTGTCATGAAAGGGCACCCAGACAAGGTCGGCATTGAGGCTGGCAGAGCGCGGGTCCTTGAGGAAGACCGTGAGGGTTGTCGGGCTCAGTTGCTTGAGCTTGCGCAGATAGGCCACGGTTCTTCGGCCCGAGGCGATGGCGACATCGGGAAAGGGGCCGTACAGCGGCGAGGCGGGGTTTGACGGTCTGTCACCAGGCGGGATGGGGCCATGCGGCATCATCCAGACCCATGGCGCCTTGGGGGCAACGCGCCGGATCTCGATCGTGCCTCCCAGTCGCTCGGCGACGCTCAGGCACTGATTCTCGTCGCCCGCTTTTCCATCGCTAAAAATCCAGAGTTTCATGCCAGAAGCGACTACCACTCTTTGCTCTCCTGAGTCTGTGCGCTTTTCAAATAATTCACCGAAACGTTAATCTATGTCCTAAATGGGCACAGAAATGTGTCTAAACTTTCCAGATAGATCCATTTTGCGCTATCATAGGGTGTCACCTCACGCTATACCATGTTACAAATATTGCGCTCCAATTCCCGCGAGCTTCTCGAAAATAAGAGACCTTTTGCCTTGAAAGCAAGACTAGATCCCATCGACTGGAAGATCCTGAAAGAGCTTCAGGATGATGGTCGTATCACAAACGTAGAGTTGGCGCGTCGCGTCGGTATTTCCGCTCCTCCCTGCCTGCGTCGCGTGCGCGCTCTGGAAGAAGCCGGGATTATCAAGGGCTATCGTGCCATCGTTGATGAAAAGCAAATCGGATTTGACGTGACGGCGATCGCCATGGTTGGTCTGCATAGTCAGGCCGAGGCCGATCTGGTTGCATTCGAAGAGCGAGTTCGTGGCTGGTCCCAGGTTCGGGAATGCTACATGCTGTCGGGGGATATCGATTTCGTCCTGCGCTGCGTTGCTCCGGATCTTCAGGCGTTCCAGTCCTTCGTTATCAATGAACTGACGTCCGCGCCCAACGTGGACAGTGTCCGGACATCTCTCACCATCCGTCTGAGCAAGAATGCTCCGAATGTTCCGATCAATCTGGGTGACTGATTGCCTGTCCTGAGCTGTCAGGATCTCAAAGCGCCCATCCGGGTTTCAAAGCGCATTGTGTGAATTTCACCAATGCGCTTTTTTGTTGCGCCTGTCTTTGAGGCGTTTCCGATTGCGCCCTTTAGTGAAGAGCGCGCCCGAAGGGACAGGCCAGCGGCCTGTCGGGACCTGTCGCGATCAGATATATTTGATGGCGAGAATTTCGTAGGATTTGGCACCACCCGGAGCCATGACCTCGACAGACTCTTCCACCTGTTTGCCGATAAGCGCACGGGCAATCGGCGAGGAAAGGGAGATCTTTCCCTTTTTCAGGTCTGCTTCGACGTCACCCACGATCTGGTAGGTCTTTTCCTCGTCGGTATCTTCATCGACAAGAGTAACCGTGGCTCCAAACTTGATGGTGTCGCCACTCATCTTGGAAACATCGATGACTTCTGCGCGAGAGAGCTTGTCTTCCAGTTCGGAAATGCGGCCTTCATTAAGGCTCTGCTGTTCCTTGGCTGCGTGATACTCGGCATTCTCGGAGAGGTCGCCATGGGCGCGGGCTTCGGAGATTGCGGCAATGATCCGCGGGCGTTCTTCGCCGCTACGCTGTCTCAATTCTTCAGTCAGAGCCTGATATCCAGCAGGCGTCATAGGGATTTTTTCCATAGCCTTGGGAAAGCCTCCTGCTTCAAACGGGGCACCTGTCCCCACAAAAAAGTTAAGCGTCTCGAAGGCTTCGTGCCTTCGAGACGCGCATGAATAACTGACGTGAGATCTGTCTCACTTATCAGGAGAAATAGTCCTGCAAAGGACGGACTTCAATATCTCCCTTTTTATAAGCCTCGATCCCTTGCGCAGCCGCTAGGGCACCCGCAACAGTCGTATAATAGGGTACCTTATGCAAAAGTGCAGCGCGTCGCAAATCCCGGCTGTCGGAAATTGCCTTGGCGCCCTTGGTGGTATTGAACACAAGGTGCACTTCGCCATTCTTGAGAGCATCGACGATATGAGGTCGACCCTCAAGCATTTTATTTATTTTTTCGCACTCAATTCCGTTTTCGGCCAGATAGCGCTGGGTGCCACCGGTCGCGATGATGCGGAAGCCGACATCCTTGAGGCGGCGAACCGCAGGTAGAATGACCGGTTTATCATCATCCTTGACGGAAATGAAGGCGGTGCCTTCGCTTGGAACCTTGGTTCCACCACCAAGCTGTGACTTGGCAAACGCAATCGGGAATTCCTTGTCGAGGCCCATGACTTCGCCGGTGGAGCGCATTTCCGGTCCGAGGATCGTGTCGACACCCGGGAAGCGGGCGAATGGGAAGACGGCTTCCTTGACGGCGATGTGGCCGAGGTTTTCGTGCTCGATGTCGAAGTCGGTCAGCGGCTCGCCGGTCATCACGCGTGATGCGATGCTGGCGATCGGCTTGCCGATGGTCTTGGCGACAAACGGCACGGTACGGGATGCGCGCGGGTTCACCTCGATGACATAGATGTCACCTTCCTTGACTGCGAACTGGACGTTCATCAAGCCGACCACATTGAGGGCCAGGGCCATTTCCTTGGTCTGGCGGGCAAGCTCTTCCTGGATTTCCCTGGACAGCGAGTAAGGCGGCAGGGAACAGGCTGAGTCACCGGAGTGAATGCCCGCTTCCTCGATATGCTCCATGATACCGGCGATTTCGACGTTGGTTCCGTCACACAGGCAGTCGACGTCCACTTCGATGGCGCCAGACAGATAGCTGTCGAACAGCAGGGCATTCTGGGCCAGAACGGCGTTGATCTGGCCAGTCTTGTCGTTCGGATATTTCAGACGCACATCCGGCGGCACCAGCTCGGCGAGTGTCATCTGGATGTATTTCTCGAAAGCTTCCGGCGTGCGGACGATTTCCATGGCGCGACCACCCAGCACGTAGGACGGGCGGACGACAACCGGGAAGCCGATCTGGTCGGCAACAATGCGGGCCTGTTCGATGGAATAGGCAATGCCGTTGCGCGGCTGCATCAGGTCGAGCTTGTGCAGCAGTTTCTGGAAGCGGTCACGGTCTTCGGCCAGGTCGATGGCATCCGGAGAGGTGCCAAGGATCGGAATGTCGGCATCCTGCAGGGCCTGAGCCAGTTTAAGTGGCGTCTGACCACCAAACTGCACGATCACGCCGACGAGTTCGCCGTTTTCCTGCTCCTTGCGCAGGATCTCGATCACGTCCTCTGCGGTCAGTGGCTCGAAATAGAGGCGGTCGGAGGTGTCGTAGTCGGTCGAGACGGTTTCAGGGTTGCAGTTGATCATGATGGTCTCATACCCGGCTTCGCTCATGGCAAAGCAGGCATGACAACAGCAATAGTCGAACTCGATGCCCTGACCGATCCGGTTCGGGCCACCGCCCAGAATGGCTACTTTCTTGCGATCCGAAGGATTGGCTTCACAGGCCACGGTGCCATTGAACGGCAGCTCGTAGGTGGAATACATGTAGGCGGTCGGCGAGGCGAACTCGGCCGCGCAGGTGTCGATGCGCTTGTAGGCAGGGCGCACGGAGAGGGCGTTGCGGTGCTGGGCCACCTTCTTGGCGGTGGTGCCTGACAGTTCGGCAAGGCGGGCATCGGAGAAGCCCATGCTCTTCAGTTTGCGCAGGTTGTGCGCATCCTGCGGCAAGCCGTGAGCGCGGACACGCTCTTCCATGTCGATGATGCCCTGCAACTGCTCGAGGAACCAGCGGTCGTATTTGCAGGTTTCGAAGATCTGGTCATGGCTGACGCCAAGGCGGATGGCCTGGGCGATCTTGAGCAGACGGTCAGGGGTTGCCTTGGCAAGAGCGGCGCGGATGGCGTTCTTGTCGTCGCCCTGTCCGAGCCCTTCGATTTCGACTTCGTTGAGGCCGGTGAGTCCGGTTTCGAGGCCACGCAGGGCCTTCTGCAGCGATTCCTGGAAGGTACGGCCAATGGCCATGACCTCGCCAACCGACTTCATGGCGGTGGTCAGATAGGGCTCTGCACCCGGGAATTTCTCGAAGGCAAAGCGCGGCACCTTGGTAACCACATAGTCGATGGACGGTTCGAAGGATGCCGGTGTTGCGCCGCCGGTGATGTCGTTGGCCAGCTCATCAAGCGTGTAGCCGACGGCCAGCTTGGCTGCGACCTTGGCGATCGGGAAGCCGGTGGCCTTGGAAGCAAGAGCCGAGGAACGGGAAACGCGCGGGTTCATTTCGATGACGATCAGGCGGCCGTTGGCCGGGTTGATCGAGAACTGCACGTTGGAGCCACCGGTCTCGACGCCGATCTCGCGCAGAACCGCCAGCGAGGCGTCGCGCATGATCTGATATTCCTTGTCGGTCAGCGTCAGAGCTGGTGCGATGGTGATCGAGTCGCCGGTATGCACGCCCATCGGATCAAGGTTTTCGATCGAACAGATGATGATGCAGTTGTCGTTCTTGTCGCGAACGACCTCCATCTCGAATTCTTTCCAACCGATGATGCTTTCTTCAACCAGCACTTCGGTGGTGGGAGAGGCGTCAAGGCCGGTTTCGATAATGTCGAGATATTCTTCCCTGTTGTAGGCTACGCCGCCACCGGTGCCGCCCATGGTGAAGGATGGACGGATGATGGCCGGCAGTCCGACCACTTCCAGCGCAGCAAGGGCTTCGGGAATGTCATGGGCAAGGCGGGATACCGGCGTATCGAGGCCGATTTTCGTCATGGCTTCCTTGAAGAGCTCGCGGTCTTCAGCCTTGTCGATGGCCTCGGCGGTGGCGCCGATCATTTCCACATTATACTTGTCGAGGACACCCATCTTGCGCAGCGACAGCGCGCAGTTCAGAGCCGTCTGTCCGCCCATTGTGGGCAGAAGGGCGTCCGGGCGTTCCTTCTCGATGATCTTGGCAACAATTTCCGGTGTGATCGGCTCGATGTAGGTCGCATCCGCCATGTCCGGATCGGTCATGATCGTGGCCGGGTTCGAGTTGACCAGAATGATGCGGTAGCCTTCTTCTCGGAGGGCCTTGCAGGCCTGAGTTCCGGAATAGTCAAATTCGCAGGCCTGACCAATGATGATAGGTCCGGCACCGATAATGAGGATGGATTTTATGTCTGTCCGCTTTGGCATCGTTCTTCGCGCTCACGTCGAGGCACCGCTCACCCTTTTCTTAAGAGGAGCCTGGCCGTTGCTGGTCGGGGTGTGCAGATGAGATTTGGATCGCTATAGCGAAATATTGCTCACATTGCCATAGGCAAGGGACGTTTTTTTGTCTCTAACCTGCACTTTTTTGGATGATTGTTTGGCTTGAAGGATAGGAAAGCCAATTTATTGTCGAGATCAAGGCTTTTAAATGGATGTCTGGGGAAAATACGTATGACTTCCGAGGCCGTCGAGGCATTTTCTCCAGAGACGGGAGTCAAGTAGATTCTTCCTCGGGAGAGTCAGGATCCATGGCCACCGGCAGCAGCTCTTCGGGGAGCTCCGGTTTTTCCTCTTCCTTGTATTTGGCCGGGTCGAATTTGCTGAAGATCTTGCCATCGAAATCGGAAATGCCAATCGTCAACGCATAGCAGGCCAGACGCACGGATTTCGGGATCGAAACTGCTTTGCCGTCCCTGTTGCCTTTTTCGTAATACTGGATCATGCGCTTCTTCAGGCCCAGCAAGTCGGCAGCGTCTTTCTGTTTGAGGCCCATGCTGCGCCGCCAGACCCGAAACTGGTCTGCTGACATGTGGTCACGGGGCTCACGGCCTTGTTTTTCTTCAGATTTTGGCACGGCTTCTATCTATTTGCGCAAAATGTGCGCTTCCCTGTTGACAATTGTGCACATTGTGCGCATATTTTGCTATGTAAGCGCACTGAGTGCAGTTTGACTCGATCTATTTAAAGCCTACCTTGAAGGATAGGTCAATGGCGGATCATGCATAAGGGTGCGATGAAAACCGGGAATCTTTATCGATCCCATGAACGGAGTATCCCAATGTTGGTTGATCTTATGGTAAGTCGCGAAACACTGGGCGTTCGTCGCCGGTGTGACGTTCATAAATTCGCTCAGTTTCGTTGCTATCTTGCACGCCTGTTCAAATAGACAGCTGTCTATGTGAACCTTGATGAATCTGGGGGCGGGGCGCTAGACGCCTGTATGATCCCTCACAGCATCAAACCTCCCAAAGAAGAGGCCCGTCCAGCGACGGGCCTCTTCTTTTTTGCCGGTTTTCCCGTCCCTTGGCGCACGCCGGATCGCGACCGGGTCTTCCGACGGCTGCGTCTTGCAGTTTGTCGTTGCAAAGTCTTTCACCTCCGGTTCATTGTGGGTCTGGTAAGGCCATGACCAGAGCCTGATCCTGTTGGTTGAGAGTGGAGAAACCCATGCAGTGGCGCGGACGAAGAGAGAGCGATAATGTTGAGGATCGACGGGGACAATCCGGAGGCGGGTTTTCGCGATCCGGGATGCGGCTGCCGATCGGTCGTGGCGGCGGGCGACCAAGCCTGATCGTTCTCGTGGTGATTGGTGGCGTGCTCTGGATGATGGGTGTCAGCCCGTCGACCATTCTGTCCTTGCTGCTCGGGGGCGGTGGGAACTACACCCAGCAAACCCAGACCACGCAGCAGGTGTCGCCCCAGCGCAGTGCTACCGAAGAGGAAATGGCCGCCTTCGTCAAGGTCGTGCTGGCCGAGACGGAGGATGTCTGGGGGGCTATCTTCCAGAAGGCCGGGCAGACCTATCCACAACCGAAGTTGGTGTTGTTTTCCAACCAGATCCGCTCGGCCTGCGGGTCGGCATCCGCCGCTACCGGGCCCTTCTACTGTCCGGGCGATCAGAAGGTCTATATCGATCTGAGCTTCTATCAGGAACTGAAGACCCGCTTCGAGGCGCCGGGGGATTTCGCGCAGGCCTATGTCATCGCCCACGAGGTTGGCCATCACATACAGAATGTTACCGGCATTCTGCCAAAATTCAACGAAATGCGCCGCTCGATGAGTGAAGTCGAGGCCAACAAGATGTCGATCCGGGTGGAGCTTCAGGCTGATTGCTACGCCGGGGTCTGGGGGCACTATACCAACCAGAAGGGGCTGCTCGACAACGGCGACCTCGACGAGGCTCTCAACGCTGCCACGCAGATCGGGGATGACGCCTTGCAGAAGCGGACCCAGGGCTATGTCGTGCCAGACAGCTTCAACCATGGCACCTCCGCCCAGCGCAAGCGTTGGTTTGCCAAAGGCTATGACAGCGGTAGTGTCGGGGCGTGCGATACCTTTTCGGTCGCCAATCCCTGATTTGATTGCCATTTGACAAGAAAGCCCGCGAGACTGTCGTCGGCGCGGGTTTTCTGTTCTTGACGCATTGGCTGCCAGACTGGCCCGCCGGGTCTATTCGGCGACCAGGTCCATGCCCTTTTCAGCGCGCATCAGGTTGGTGAAGCGAGTGAAGAGATAGTGGCTGTCCTTCGGCCCCGGAGAAGCTTCCGGGTGGAACTGGACCGAGAAAATCGGCTTGCCCTTGACTGCAAGGCCGCAGTTGGAGCCGTCGAACAGGGAAACGTGGGTTTCCTCGATGCCTTCCGGCAGGCTGTCACCATCCACTGCGAAGCCGTGGTTCATCGAGGTGATTTCCACCTTGCCAGTGGTCTTGTCCTGAACCGGGTGGTTGGCGCCATGGTGACCCTGATGCATCTTGGTGGTCTTGCCGCCGAGGGCCAGAGCCAGCATCTGGTGGCCAAGGCAGATGCCGAACAGCGGGATGCCTGCAGCAATGACGGCCTTGATGGCTTCGACGGAATAGACGCCGGTTGCTGCCGGGTCGCCGGGGCCGTTGGACAGGAAAACCCCGTCCGGCTTCAGCGCCAGAATGTCTTCGCCCGTTGCCGTTGCCGGCAGCACCGTCAGCTTGCAACCCTGTTCGGCGAGCAGACGCAAAATGTTGCGCTTGATGCCGAAATCGATGGCGACAACGTGGAAATCAGGTTCAGTGAGTTTGCCGTAGCCTTCGTTCCAGACCCACGGGGTCTGATCCCACTCGAAGGATGCTTCGGTGGTAACGTCCTTGGCAAGGTCGGCGCCAACAAGGCCGTTCCAACCAGCGGCTTCCTTTTTCAGGGCCTTGACATCAAACTTGCCGTCCGGCGCATGGGCGATCACGGCGTTGGCAAGGCCTTTTTCGCGGATCAGGGCCGTCAGCGCACGGGTATCGATGCCGGCAATGCCGACGATGCCGCGGGACTTCAGCCAGGCGTCGAAATGGCGGGTTGCGCGGTAGTTCGACGGCTCTGTGATGTCGGTCTTGATGACAGCGCCACGCACGCCGGAATTGTTGTTGAGGTCGATGGTTTCTACATCTTCCTCATTGGTGCCAACGTTGCCGATGTGCGGGAAGGTGAAGGTCACGATCTGGCCTGCATAGGACGGATCGGTGAGAATTTCTTCGTAGCCGGTGATCGCGGTGTTGAAGCAGACTTCTGCGACGGCCGAACCGGGCGCGCCGATGCCCTGACCTTCGATGACAGTTCCATCTGCCAGAACAAGGAGAGCGGTCGGTTTGAAGTCTTCCCAAGGGGCCGGTGTCGTTGCAGCCGGTGAAGAAGCGGGGTTAGCCATGCCGTGGGTGTCCTGAAAATGCGGTTTGTCTGTTCTCCGTGCCCGATCCTGACAGCTGAGGCCATGACGGCGCTCAGTCGCGACTGGCAAGGATGGTTACGGGGAATGCGTGTTCTCAGAGGTGATGATCTATGACAAAAGTGCGCGAGCGTCAATGCGGGAGGGTGAAATAATTCGAAAATAAATTTTTCATATGCGATATTTTTCGGCATTTTGTGCTGTTTTGGTCAATCGATGCCAGCGTCGACGCTGCAAAGCCCACTCTGGCTTTCTGTGATCCCTTGAAACAGGTCCTGCGTGGCCCGAATCTGAAATGTCTAGCAGGGACGGATCGTCGCTGTCGGGGTGGGCCTCAAGGCGCTTTTTAAACATCTGTTAATCTTTATCCAGAGTGTTGTCGCCGCCACCTAGACATTGGGCGATGTGCTTGGATTTCCATCGTTTTCCGGGACGTTGCCGGAGGGCTTCCAGGGCGTGGCAGAGGGGGGGAGGTTCAGACGTAAGTGCAATGCCGACTTGCCTAATATTGAAAGTCCCTGTATCAAACATTAAGTCTTTTCGGAGGCAAAGCCAGTTTCAATTGGCGGAAACCTGCCGATTTCGTGGCAGAATTCTGCCGCAATACAGGAATTATGCTCTTGGCTCCTCATTGGGAAATCGCTTTCTTGCCGAGAGCGAGATGTGATTCCTGATGATGAAGGCCAACAGAGATGAGAGGCCAACACTATGCGTGAGCAGATTACTGAAAGCCTGACAGGGGCAATCAAGGCTCAGGACAAACGCCGTATGGCGACCCTGCGTCTGGTAACAGCCGCTATCAAGGACCGAGACGTTGAGGCTCGCGGACAAGGCCGAGAACGGGTGTCGGAAGAAGAGGTGCTGCAGATTCTCGCCAAGATGATCAAGCAGCGCGAAGAATCCATCCGCATCTATGATGAAGCCGGTCGTCACGAGCTTGCCCAGCAGGAACGGGAAGAAGCCGATATCATTCGCGAATTCCTGCCCCAGCAGATGGGCGAGGAAGAAGTGACGGAAACCTGCGCCAAGGCGGTCGAGGAACTCGAAGCCGACGGCTTGCGGGACATGGGCAAGGTGATGAACCACCTCAAGGCCACCTATCCCGGCCAGATGGATTTCGGCAAGGCAAGCTGCATCGTCAAGAGCATGCTGCTCTAGCGCCTTCAGGGCGAGGGCTGCATCCGGCCCGGTGTGCCCACCATCATGACCTCGCCGGCATGAGACTGTGATCAATGGTACAATGGCCTCTCTGTGAGAGGTCATTTGCTTTTGTGACATCTCGCTATATCATCTGCCATCCGGATCTTGATTTCAGACCGGGTTGGAGGCAAACAAGGCGAAACCCACAAGATCGAGTTCGAGTTTCTGTCGATGAAATTTCCGCAAAGCCTGCTTGAAGAAATAAGAGAGCGCATTCCGGTGTCCGATGTTGTCGGACGCAAGGTAAAACTGCGTCGTCAGGGGCGGGAATATGCCGGGCTGTCGCCTTTCAACAAGGAAAAGACGCCCAGTTTTTTCGTCAATGATCAGAAGCAGTTCTATCATTGCTTCTCTTCGGGCAAGCATGGTGACATCTTCAAGTTCCTGATGGAGACCGAGGGGCTGAGCTTTCCCGAGGCTGTGGAGCTGCTGGCCAATCAGGCGGGCGTGCCTATGCCGGATCCCGACCCCCAGGTGCAGCGTCAGGAGAAGGCGCGGGCCAGTCTCTATGACGTCATGGATATGGCTGCCAAATATTTCCAGCTGCAGTTCCGCTCCGATCTGGGGCGGGAGGCGCGGATCTATGCCGAGGGGCGGCGGCTGAGCGAGGAAACGATCCGGACTTTCCGGATCGGCTATTCGCCCAACAGTCGCGATCACCTCAAGAGCTATCTGCTCGAACATGGGGTCAGTGAACAGGACATGCTGGAAACGGGCCTGATCATCAAGCCCGATGATGGTCGCCCGACCTATGACCGGTTTCGCAATCGCCTGATGATCCCGATCGAAGACGAACGCGGGCGGGTGGTGGCTTTCGGTGGCCGTATCCTCGACAAGGAGGGCAAGCCGAAATATCTCAACTCGCCGGAAACGCGTCTGTTCTTCAAGGGCAACATGGTGTTCAACGCTCACCGGGCGCGGCAGGCGGCCTATGAGGCCGGGGCAGCGATTGTGGTGGAAGGCTACATGGACGCCATTGCGCTCTATCAGGCCGGTGTCCGCCATGTGGTTGCCTCGCTGGGCACGGCCTTCACGGAGCAGCAGATTGCCCGCATGTGGCGCTTTTCCAACGAGCCCTTCATCTGCTTTGACGGCGACCGGGCCGGACGCCAGGCCGCGCACCGTTCCATCGAGCGCATTCTGCCCAACCTGAAAGCCGGCTATTCCTTCCAGTTTGTGTTTCTGCCCAACGGCAAGGACCCGGATGATCTGGTGCGCGAGGGTGGGGCTGATGCCTTCCGCGCTGTGCTGGGTGAGGCCCACAGCCTGTTTGACGTGATCTGGGAACGGGAGCTGGAAGCGCAACCGGCCGACACACCCGAACGTAAGGCTGCGCTTGAAAAGCGGATCGAGGATCTGGTACGGCTCATCAAGGATGAGCGCGTGCAGCGCCAGTATCAGATGAGCTTCAAGTCCGCGCTGTCGAATTTCTTCTGGCAGCAGGAGAGGGAGCGGCGGGACCAGAATCGCAATCGTTTCTTTACCGGTGGCGGTGCCAAGGCTGGCAAGGGGGCCGGACCATCGAGCGCCCTGCAGGCTTCGGGCAATATTTCTCGCGCACCGGAAGAGGGGCAGTCTACGGAATATGAATATTGCCTCATCGGTTTGTCGATCCACATGCCCTATCTGTTCGAGCAGTTCGCCGAGCAGATTCTCTCCGTGCCGTTTCAGAAGGAAAGCCTTGAGGCCTTCAAATATGTGCTCTCGCACATCATCTTCGATCAGCGGGCCCGCACCTATCAGGACATCTATTCTCATTGTCCGGCGAACCTGAAGGATCTGCTGGATGATCTGCATGGGGTCGAGGTGCGCGACGAGACGGGCAAGATTCTGCATCCGTGGGGCTGGCGGCTTGCCGGGCGGCGGCGCGTGCACCAGCTGGTCTATCAGCCCAGCCGTCTGTTCCTTGAACGGCTGTTCCAGTCCTATCTCAACGTTCTGGAAGTGCGGGAAACCGAGAAGGATCTGGCGCGAGAGATGGCCAACCTGTCGTACGGGGTGGATGAGGGGGCGTTTGCCCGGATCCAGTCCCTGACCAACGAGGTGCACCGGCGTCGGGAAGAGAACCTGCGCGAGGAGCAGGAACTGAGTGAGCTTTATGATCAGATGAAAAGCGCTGGCAACCGGGTGGCGTTGGCTGATGTCCTGGAGCAACTGGCCCAGCCCAATCCCGAAAATGCCTGACCCTGCGGCCATTCACCGCTGATTCGATTGGCGAATCGGGCTGCAACCGCCGTGTCGGCTGCATTTTTTTGTCAAAAACCGTAAAAATGATTCGGAAAATCCGATAAATCGGAATTTTTCTTGCGCTGGGGGGTTGCCGAATCGAATCGCTGCGCTAAATATCTAGGTCCGGCAGCCCCATGCGCCAAATGTCAAGTTGGCGACGAAATGATTTTTGCTGCGGATAATCGAACGAGATCTGAAGCCGGGGACTTTGCCGTCTAACCGGCCTGTTTTTGTGGATATATGTGCAGGGGACTGTGGTGACTGCACCGGACAGGCTTGGGTTAAGAGGCGTTTAACGAACCCATCTATATGAATGTACTAGAATCCTGAACAGCATGCGGTTGCTGCGAGCACCGGCAGAATTGCATGACTAACCGTTCGTACGAGTGGATGCCAGAGCAGACGCCCACCTCACCGGGGTGTCTTTGGAGACAGGAATGGCAACAAAGGCAATGCAAAACGACGACAAGACCAACAGCGAAGGCTCCAACTCGGATGCGCCACTGTTGGACATGACGGACACTGCTGTCAAGCAGATGATCAAGACCGCAAAGAAGCGCGGTTACGTCACATATGATGAATTGAACGAAGTTTTGCCGTCGGAAGAAGTTTCCTCTGAACAGATCGAAGACACGATGTCCATGCTTTCCGACATGGGGATCAATGTCATCGAGGCTGAAGAGGCTGATGATAACGATTCGGATACGGATTCGGAAAGCGAGTCGACGGATCTTGTGGAAGCCAAGGCCTCGACCGCGCTTGCCAAGACCACGACCAGCAAGGAGCCGACAGACCGGACCGACGACCCCGTGCGGATGTATCTGCGCGAAATGGGATCAGTCGAGCTGTTGTCTCGCGAAGGCGAAATTGCGATCGCCAAACGCATCGAAGCCGGGCGCGAGGCCATGATTGCCGGGTTGTGCGAAAGCCCGCTGACCTTCCAGGCCATCATCATTTGGCGCGACGAACTGCTCGATGGCAACATCCTGCTGCGCGACATCATTGACCTTGAAGCGACCTATGCCGGACCGGGCAACGAAGACGACGACAGCGACGATGACGGTGACGGCGACGAGGATGAGCACGACAGTGCAGCACCTGCCGCTCCGGTTGCCGAGTCGGCTACAGCCAAACCGGCGCCTGCTGCTGTCAGCAAGCCTTCGTCCGATGATGAAGATGACGAGGAACGTGAAGGCGAGGGTGAAGGCGAAGGTGACGACGAGGAAGATGAGGATGATCTGGAGAACAACCTCTCTCTTGCCGCGATGGAAGCCGAGCTGAAGCCGAAGGTTCTGGCCATTTTCGACCAGATCGCCGAAGACTACAAGAAGCTGCGCCGTTTGCAGGATCAGCTGGTAGAACAGCGCATGGCCAACAAGGCCCTGTCGCCGAGCCATGAGCGCCGCTACGACAAGCTCAAGGAAGACATCATCGTTGAAGTGAAGAGCCTGTCGCTCAACCAGAACCGTATCGACGCACTGGTTTCGCAGCTCTATGAAATCAACAAGCAGCTGGTTGGCCGTGAAGGTCGCCTTCTGCGTCTGGCCGAGGCCTATGGTGTCAACCGTACCGAGTTCCTGAACAACTATCAGGGCAAAGAACTAGATACCAGCTGGATGGCGCGCGTGGCTCAGCTGCCTTCGCGTGGCTGGAAGGAATTTGTCCATCACGAAGGCGATCGGATTCAGGATCTGCGGGAAGACATCCAGATGCTGTCCACCGAGACCGGCCTTGAAATCAGCGAATTCCGCCGCATTGTTTCCTCCGTGCAGAAAGGCGAGCGTGAAGCCCGTCAGGCCAAGAAGGAAATGGTCGAAGCCAACCTGCGTCTCGTTATCTCGATTGCCAAGAAATATACCAACCGCGGTTTGCAGTTCCTCGATCTCATTCAGGAAGGCAACATCGGTCTGATGAAGGCGGTCGACAAGTTCGAGTATCGGCGCGGCTACAAATTCTCGACCTATGCCACATGGTGGATCAGACAGGCGATCACCCGCTCGATTGCGGACCAGGCCCGGACGATCCGTATTCCTGTGCACATGATCGAGACGATCAACAAGATCGTTCGTACCTCGCGCCAGATGTTGCACGAGATCGGTCGCGAGCCGACGCCAGAAGAGCTTTCCGACAAGTTGCAGATGCCGCTTGAGAAAGTGCGCAAGGTTCTGAAGATTGCCAAGGAGCCCATTTCTCTGGAAACGCCGATCGGCGACGAAGAGGATAGTCATCTGGGTGATTTCATCGAGGACAAGAATGCCATTCTGCCTATCGATGCTGCCATTCAGGCCAACCTTCGCGAGACAACGACGCGCGTTCTCGCTTCGCTCACCCCGCGTGAAGAGCGCGTGCTGCGCATGCGCTTCGGTATCGGCATGAACACCGACCACACGCTTGAGGAAGTCGGTCAGCAGTTCTCGGTGACCCGTGAACGTATTCGCCAGATCGAAGCCAAGGCCCTGCGCAAGCTCAAGCATCCGAGCCGTTCGCGCAAGCTTCGCAGCTTCCTTGACAGCTAGAATCAAGTCGCTGTCAGTTTGAATCACAAAGCCCGGACAAGTAATTGTCCGGGCTTTGTTTTTTTAAGGTCGGGCAGGGTTGGCGTCCTGCTTCAAGTGGTTGCCGTTCCAGTAGAGAGTCCGGTTGTTCGGAAAAAGAATCCGCTCGTTGAAGTGACCCTTCAACCGAGCAGCCTATTCGTCTTTCAGAAACCAGTTCGTGTCGACCGTGATGGAGACTTCCATCTCGCCCTCTGCTACGGGCACATCGGAGGCGACGGCCTCAAGCTTTGCTGCGCGCATCATCATTGGTTGAGGCGGGATGAAACCACCGGATTCCGAAAGGCTCTGCAGCTTCTCGATGCTGGTGCCCAGCTCGGTCGCGTAGAGCTCGGCCTTGTGTCGGGCATCGGCGAGAGCCGCCTTGCGCGCTTCGTCCAGAAGCTCCTTCTTGTTGGAGATGTCGAAGCTCAGGCCGGAGATATCGTTCGATCCGGCATTGACCAGTGCCGTCAGGACCGAGCCGACGGAACCCAGATCCTGAATGCGGACTGTCGCCCGGTTGCTGACCACATAGCCGACGACTTCTGGCGCACGGGCTTCGCTGGCACTGTTCGGATAGACCAGTTGCGGATGGATGTTGAAGTTCGTGGTCTGGATGTCTTTCTTCTCGATGCCTGCTTTTTCCAGCTCTGCCATCAGGGCTGCCATCTTGGTATTGTTGTCGGCAAGGGCATCCTTGGCATTCTTGGCCATGGATTCCACGCCAGCCGACAGGATTGCCATGTCAGGAGCGGCGCGCAGGCTGCCGGTTCCTGTCACTGCGATCGTGCTTTTCAGATCCCGCCCACTGGTCTTGTCGCCATCGGCCAGGGCCGGAAATGCGGACAGGGAAAGAAGGGTGGTCAATATGATCAGGCTTTTCTTCATCAATTTTTCTCCGCAGTGGCAGTATCTGTCAAAAACTCTATCTGTCCGGCGAGACGAAGGTCTCGGGCAGATCTTTCCAATCGGGAATCCTGTCCCTCGATCAGGATCATTACAGAGCTTTGTGGCCGGAGTTGGATCGGGTCATTCGGCAGCCACAGGTAGTGGTGGGCAGAAAGCTGAGGGCTATCCACCGATGCCGCTGCTGGGGCTTGCTTGAAAGCCCAATTCAGTATAGTTCAAATGCACCTGAAATTCAGGGCCTGTAGCTCAATTGGTTAGAGCCGACCGCTCATAACGGTCTGGTTGGGGGTTCGAGTCCCTCCGGGCCCACCATTCCCCTTCATCCGCCACACCAGTTCAATCCCATGAGCGAAATGTCAACCATGACATCGGTCCGTGGTGCTTTTGCAAAGCTTCGTCTGGAAGCGTGTCTGTTGCGCTCGTGGTCTGGCTGTGGCATGTCACAGCCGTTGTCGACCGATGCTGGGCCAAGGTCTGTCGGTCTATGGATCGGGATTGGCCGGCAACTGCTGGCCGGTCAAAGAAAAACCCGGCGTGGGGTCCGGGTTAAACAGTTCGCGTGGGGATTGGGGTATCCCGCTCGGTGCTGGGTCGTAGCGTTCACTACGGTTGTCCGGGTCGTTGCCCGGTTGGCCTTTACGGCTTTGTTTATAAAGCTTTACGGCTGATCCTGATTCTCGTCTATTCGTGATTATGCGAATGTTCAAAACCTGCCAGCAAGCAAAGCGACCATTCGTCCCCGGGGGCCTGCGCGGACAGCGGAAGAGCACCCGGAGATTTGACCTGCGCCCCTATATCCTGAAGTTGGGAGGCGCAGGCTCGTCGTCGTCTGATCTCTGAAGTCAGAGTGGCTTTTCCAAGTCTGCCATCAGATCATCAAGGAAATTCAGGCACTGCTCGATCTGGTCAATGTCAATGAACTCATTGGGCTTGTGAGCCTGCTTGATGGAACCCGGCCCGATGATGATGGCGGGGATCTTGCCGGTCCTTTCGAAAACGCCGCCTTCCGATCCGTAAGACACTTTGCCGCCCCATTCCGTCATGAGGTGGGCATAGCGTTCGAAGCCGGCAGTGCCACGGGCATCTCCCATGGCGGGATAGGCAAAGATGCGCTCCCATGTCACACCACAGGTTTCTGATCGTGCGGTCATCTTTGCTGCAATGTCGGTGTCAATGCCATCAAGCAGGGCCTGCATGTCACCTTCGGCGTCCATGCCGCTGATCGAGCGCAATTCGAAGGTGAAGCTGCAACTGCCCGGCGTGACGTTGGTGGCGACCCCGCCGCTGATCATCGTGGTCAGCATGGTCGCATGGGGAACGGTGAAATCCTTGTCGAACGGGCCCTCCAACTGATAGCGCTCGGCGCGCTCTGCGATGGTGCTGATGATCCGGGCTGCATATTCCACTGCATTGACATGTTCAGGGGCAAAGGAGGAGTGTCCTGACGTTCCCTTCACGCGGGCCCGCATGGCAATCTTGCCCTTCTGACCGGTGATAAGCTTCATCTCTGACGGTTCACCGATGATGGCCAGTTCCGGTGGAACATCCAGTTCTGCCAGCCAGCGGGCAATTGCCGGAGCACCCAGACATCCCACTTCCTCGTCATAGGAGAAACAGATATAGACCGGACGCTTGAGATCTGCCTTGGCGAAAGCATCGGCTGCTGTAAGCACGCAGGCGTCAAAGCCCTTCATGTCGCAGGAGCCGCGGCCATAGATCCTGCCGTCCCTTTCGTCTGCACTGAACGGGGGCGTTACCCAAGTTTCTTCATTGGCCGGGACAACGTCGGTGTGTCCAGACAGAACCACGCCGGGGACATCGGCAGGCCCAAAGCGCGCAATCAGATTGGCTTTAGTGCCTTCTTCGTTGGGCAGGATGACAATCTCTGCGCCCAGTTTAGCGAGAGTTTCGGCTGCATAGTCGATAAGCGCTCTGTTTGAACGACTGGATACGGAATCATATCCAATCAAAGCCCCCAGATGCGCCTTTGCCTTTTCAAGGGCAGGATGCTGGAGCGAGGGGGCTTCGATGGTGAGGCTCATTGGTCTCAAGCCTTTCTATTTCTGGATTTGAGGAATTCTCGTCGGACAGTAAGCCCGACGACAAGGACGATCAGCACTGCAAAGATCATCGTGATGGGCGATGAGATCAGCACAGACGGATCGCCACGGGAAATGGCAAGTGCGCGGCGCAGGTTCTCCTCGATCATCGGTCCGATGATGAAGGCGATGAGGAAGGGGGCCGCCGGGATGTTGAGCAGGAACATGATGAACCCCGTGACGCCCATGATCAGCAGCACGGCCACATCGAACATGCTGGAAGCAATCGAGTAGATGCCGAACAGGCAGAGCAACAGGACGAGCGGTGCCAGCAGCGATTGGGGAATACGGGCGACATGGGAGAAGGCCCGCATGATGACCTTGCCCGCAAAGAACAACAGAACCGAGGAGAAGAGCATGCCGATGAACAGCATGTAGACCTCGTGGATGTTGGTCTGGAACAGCAGCGGTCCCGGGGTCAGGCCCTGAATCATGAAGGCGCCAAGCATGACGCCGGTGATGACATCGCCGGGAACGCCCAGAGCCAGCAGCGGGATCATGGTCGCTCCGCAGGCGCCGTTGTTGGCCGATTCCGACGCCGCGATGCCCTCGAGCTCACCGTTGCCGAAATTGCTGC